>NZ_JBSFUO010000004.1:0-428282 GCF_053591835.1 Streptomyces sp. NPDC002911
TCCGTTTTTTGGGGGGGTTTTTTTTTCCCCCCCCGGGGGGGCCTTTTTGCGGGGGGGGGGGGGGGGGCGGGCCCCCCCCCCCCCCCCCCCCCCACACCCCCCCCCCCCCCCCCCCGGGGCCCCCCCCCCCGACTGCAGTGATGAGACGGGGAGAGGTCAGCCCTCGTCGGACTTGTCGAGGGCCTCCATGGCCCGGTCGGTCACGTCGATGACCTTGCCGAGCGCGGAGATCGTCACGACCAGGCCCTGGGACCGGTAGTAGTCGATGATCGGCTCCGTCTGCGTGTGGTACACCTCGAGGCGGGTACGAACCGTCTCCTCGGTGTCGTCGTCACGCTGGTACAGCTCGCCGCCACAGGCGTCGCAGACGCCCTCCGCCTTCGGCGCGTTGTACGTCACGTGGAAGACATGCGCGCTGTCGTTACGGCAGATACGGCGGCCGGCGATGCGCTTGACCACCTCGTCCTCGGGGACCTCGAGGTCAAGAACCGCGTCGAGCTTGACGCCCTCGCTGAGGAGCATCTCGTCGAGCGCCGCGGCCTGCCCCACATTGCGGGGGAAGCCGTCCAGCAGGAAGCCGTTCTCGGCGTCCGGCTGGGACATGCGGTCCTTGGCCATCGCGATGGTGACTTCGTCCGGCACCAGCTGTCCCGCGTCCATGTAGGCGCGGGCCTGCTTGCCAAGGTCGGTGCCCTGGCTGATGTTGGCGCGGAAGAGGTCGCCCGTGGAGATGTGCGGAATCGAAAGATTCCTTGCAAGGAACGCGGCCTGCGTTCCCTTGCCGGCACCGGGCGGCCCGACGAGGACGATTCGCATCAGCGGAGGAACCCTTCGTAATTGCGCTGCTGGAGCTGACTCTCGATCTGCTTCACGGTCTCCAGACCCACACCCACGATGATCAGGATGCTCGTCCCGCCGAACGGGAAGTTCTGGTTAGCGCCACCGAAGCCTGCCAACGCCATCGTCGGCACCAGAGCGATCAGACCCAGGTACAGCGAGCCCGGCCAAGTGATCCGGTTGAGCACGTAGCTCAGATACTCGGCAGTAGGTCGACCTGCCCGGATACCCGGGATGAAGCCACCATACTTCTTCATGTTGTCGGCGACTTCCTCGGGGTTGAACGAGATCGCCACATAGAAGAATGCGAAGAACACGATCAACAGGAAGTACGTCGCGATGTAGTACGGGTGGTCGCCCTTGACGAAGTGGTCCTGAATCCAGGTCGCCCAGCCCGCGGTGGAGTTGGAGAACTGAACGATCAGAGCAGGAATGTAGAGCAGTGAAGAAGCGAAGATGACGGGAATCACACCCGCCTGGTTCACCTTCAGCGGGATGTAGGTGGACGTACCACCGTAGGACCGGCGCCCGATCATCCGCTTCGCGTACTGCACGGGAACCCGGCGCTGGGCCTGCTCGACGAAGACGACAAGGGCGACCATCACGAAGCCGATGAGGATGACCGTGATGAACTCGATCCAGCCGTCGGCCAGCTTGCCGCTCTCCTTGATGGCCCACAGGGCACCGGGGAAGCTGGCGGCGATCGAGATGAACATCAGGATCGACATGCCGTTGCCGATGCCGCGGTCGGTGATGAGCTCACCGAGCCACATGACGGCGGCGGTGCCGGCGGTCATGGTGATCACCATGACGATGGTCGTGAAGATCGACTGATTCGGGACGATCTGGTCGGCGACCGGGCAGCCGCTGAACAGCGCCCCGCTGCGGGCGGTTGCCACCAGGCCGGTGCCCTGAAGGATGGCGAGCGCCACGGTCAGATAACGCGTGTACTGCGTGATCTTGGCCGTGCCCGACTGTCCCTCCTTCTTCAGGGCTTCGAGTCGGGGGATGACGACGGTCAGCAGCTGAAGAATGATGCTGGCCGTGATGTACGGCATGATTCCGAGCGCGAAGATCGTGATCTGCAGCAGTGCACCACCGCTGAACATGTTCACCAGACCGAAGAGGCTGTTGTTGCCCTTGCTTGCCTGATCAACACAAATCTGGACGTTCTCGTAGCTCACCCCCGGTACGGGAATGTGCGCACCGAGACGGTAGAGCACGATGATGCCGAGCGTGAAGAGCAGCTTCTTGCGCAGGTCGGGCGTCTTGAACGCCCGGGCGAACGCGGTGAGCACGGTGCCTCCTGCGACCCCCGCGCAAAAGCGTGAGGTGACGGTCTTGAGGATCGACGATTAGGTAACAGCCAAAGGACCCCGGGCTCTTGCCCGGGTCTTACCACAGCAACAGTGCACGCCACCTTACCGGCGTACATGCCCCCCTAGGAACGACCAACCGGGGATGCCCCAAATGAGAGGCATCCCCGGTCGGGTGTTCAGGCCATCGCCCTGTCCGAGTTGTCTCAGACGAGTTCGGTGACGGTGCCGCCCGCAGCGGCAATCTTCTCCTTGGCGGAGCCGGAGACGGCGTCAACCGAAACCTGCAGCGCCACGGAGATCTCGCCCTGTCCGAGGACCTTGACGAGGTGGTTGTTACGCACAGCGCCCTTGGCGACCAGGTCGGCCACCGTGACCTCTCCACCCTCGGGGTAGAGCGTCGCGAGCTTGTCCAGGTTCACGACCTGGTACTCCGTGCGGAACGGGTTCTTGAAGCCCTTGAGCTTCGGGAGACGCATGTGGAGGGGCATCTGCCCACCCTCGAAGCGCTCCGGAACCTGGTAACGAGCCTTCGTACCCTTGGTACCACGGCCTGCGGTCTTACCCTTGGACGCCTCACCACGACCCACACGGGTCTTGGCGGTCTTGGCGCCCGGGGCAGGCCGGAGGTTGTGGGCCTTCAGCGGGCTGTTCTCCGCCATATCAGTCAACCTCCTCAACCGTCACGAGGTGGCGGACGGTCTGAACCATTCCGCGGAACTCGGGGCGGTCCTCCTTGACAACCGAGTCGTTCAGGCGCTTGAGCCCGAGCGACCGCAGGGTGTCACGGTGGTTCTGCTTGCTGCCGATGTACGACTTCGTCTGCGTGATCTTGAGGCGAGCCATTACGCACCCGCTCCCGCACGCGCACGGAGCAGAGCCGCGGGGGCGACGTCCTCGAGGGGCAGACCACGGCGAGCCGCGATCTCCTCGGGACGCTGCAGGCCCTGAAGGGCCGCCACGGTCGCGTGCACGATGTTGATCGGGTTCGAAGAACCGAGCGACTTCGACAGGATGTCGTGAACGCCGGCGCACTCCAGAACGGCGCGCACCGGGCCACCCGCGATCACACCGGTACCGGGGGAAGCAGGCTTGAGCAGGACGACGCCCGCAGCCTTCTCGCCCTGGATCGGGTGAGGGATGGTGCCCTGGATACGCGGGACCTTGAAGAAGCTCTTCTTGGCTTCCTCGACGCCCTTGGCGATGGCCGCGGGAACTTCCTTGGCCTTGCCGTATCCGACACCGACGGTGCCGTCACCATCGCCCACCACGACCAGCGCGGTGAAGCTGAAGCGACGACCACCCTTCACTACCTTGGCGACGCGGTTGATCGCGACGACGCGCTCGACGTACGCGGTCTTCTCGGCGGCTGCGCCACCGTCACGGCCCTTCCGGTCCCGCCGCTCGCCGCCACCGGCACCGCTTCCGCGGCGCTGGGGTCCAGCCATTGGATTTACCTCTCTCTGTTACGTCCGCTGTGCGTTGGAACCGGGGCTTAGAACTTCAGCCCGGCTTCACGGGCGGCGTCAGCCAGAGCGGCAATCCGCCCGGCGTACTGGTTACCACCGCGGTCAAACACGACGGCCTCGACGCCTGCAGCCTTGGCACGCTCGGCGACCAGGGCGCCGACCTGCTTGGCCTGGGCGCTCTTGTCACCCTCCGCACCACGGATCGACGTGTCCAGGGTCGACGCGGACGCGAGCGTGTGGCCCGCGATGTCGTCGATGACCTGGGCGACGATGTGGCGGTTGGAACGCGTCACAACCAGGCGCGGCCGCTCCGGCGAACCGGAGATGTGCTTGCGCACGCGGATGTGGCGGCGCTTGAGGGCGGCACGCTTGTACGCGTCGCCCTTGGCGATCTTTACACCGTATGCCATGGCTTACTTACCCGCCTTTCCGACCTTGCGGCGGATAACCTCGCCGGCGTACTTGACGCCCTTGGCCTTGTACGGGTCAGGCTTCCGCAGCTTGCGGATCTTCGCCGAGACCTCGCCGACCTTCTGCTTGTCGATGCCCTCGACACTGAACTTCGTGGGCGACTCGACCTTGAAGGTGATGCCCTCGGGGGCCTCGATGAGGATCGGGTGGCTGTAGCCCAGGGCGAACTCCAGGTTGGAGCCCTTCGCCTGGACGCGGTAACCGACACCGCTGATCTCGAGCGCCTTGCTGTATCCCGCGGTCACGCCGGTGATCATGTTCGCCACCAGCGTGCGGGACAGGCCGTGAAGGGCCTTGTTCTGACGCTCGTCGTTCGGGCGGACGACGTTGAGCACGCCGTCCTCACCCTTGGTGACCTCGATCGGCGCGGCGACGGTGTGCGAGAGGGAACCCTTGGGGCCCTTCACCGCGACCGTGCGGCCATCGATGGTGACGTCCACACCGGCGGGAACCTGGATGGGGAGCTTGCCGATTCGCGACATGAGCTGTTCCTCCGTTCCCGACTACCAGACGTAGGCGAGGACTTCCCCACCTACGCCCTTCTTGCTGGCCTGCTGGCCGGTCAGGAGACCGTGGGACGTGGAGATGATCGCCACGCCCAGGCCGCCGAGAACCTTCGGCAGATTGGTGGACTTTGCGTATACACGCAGACCCGGCTTCGAAATGCGCTTGATGCCGGCAATCGAACGCTCGCGGTTCGGCCCGAACTTCAGCTCGAGAACGAGGCTCTTACCGACCTCGGCGTCCTCGACCTTCCAGCCGGTGATGAAGCCCTCCTGCTGGAGGATCTCCGCGATGTGCGACTTGATCTTGCTGTGCGGCATTGCGACATCGTCGTGATACGCCGAGTTCGCGTTACGCAGACGCGTGAGCATGTCTGCGATGGGATCAGTCATGGTCATGAGTTGGCCTTCGGCCTCTCTCGCCGGGGTTTCCTGTATGCGCCATCCCTCTCCCCACTCAGTGGCGGGACGGGTGCGGTGCGGGGACCTACGGCGTAGTAAGTCGGTCAGGGCGGCAGGCGCCCAACCCTTCAAGCCTACGGCATGAAAAGCGGGGCTCCTGCCGACCAGATACTTACCGAGAGCTTCTGGTACTCCCAACGCCCGGGGGGCGAAGGAGAATTACCAGGAGCTCTTGGTCACGCCCGGCAGCTCGCCACGGTGAGCCATCTCACGAAGGCACACGCGGCACAGGCCGAACTTGCGGTAGACGGAGTGGGGCCGGCCGCAGCGCTGGCAGCGGGTGTACCCGCGCACGCCGAACTTCGGCTTACGGGCGGCCTTAGCGATCAGAGCCTTCTTCGCCACGGTCAGTTCTCCTTGAACGGGAAGCCGAGGTGACGAAGCAGGGCACGACCCTCGTCGTCGTTGGTCGCCGTGGTGACCACGGTGATGTCCATGCCCCGGACCCGGTCGATCTTGTCCTGGTCGATCTCGTGGAACATGACCTGCTCCGTGAGACCGAAGGTGTAGTTGCCACGGCCGTCGAACTGCTTCGGCGACAGGCCACGGAAGTCACGGATACGCGGAAGCGCGAGCGACAGCGTACGGTCCAGGAACTCCCACATGCGGTCACCACGGAGGGTGACGTGGCAGCCGATCGGCTGCCCCTCGCGCAGCTTGAACTGCGCGATCGACTTGCGGGCCTTCGTGACGGCCGGCTTCTGGCCCGTGATCGTGGTGAGGTCCCTGACGGCACCGTCGATCAGCTTGGAGTCGCGGGCGGCGTCGCCCACACCCATGTTGACCACGATCTTGACCAGACCGGGAACCTGCATGATGTTCTCGTACGAGAACTCCTCACGCAGCTTGCCGGCGATTTCCTCGCGGTAGCGCGTCTTGAGACGCGGCGCAGTGGTGGTCGTCATCAGATGTCCTCACCGGTCCGCTTGGCAACGCGGATCTTCTTGCCCTCGTCGTCAAAGCGGTAGCCGACGCGGGTGACGACCTTGTTGCCGTCCTTCTCCACGACCAGCTGAACATTGCTGACGTGAATCGGGGCCTCGGTGGTGACAATGCCACCCGTCTGCGAACCGCGAGCCGTCTGACCGGCCTTGGTGTGCTTCTTGACCCGGTTGACACCCTCGACGAGGACGCGGTCCTGAGCGGGGAAGGCAACGATGACCTTGCCCTGCTTGCCCTTGTCCTTACCGGTGATGACCTGAACCAGGTCGCCCTTCTTGATCTTCATGCTTACAGCACCTCCGGCGCGAGCGAGATGATCTTCATGAACTTCTTCTCGCGCAGCTCACGGCCCACCGGGCCGAAGATACGGGTGCCGCGGGGGTCGCCGTCGTTCTTGAGAATGACAGCGGCGTTCTCGTCGAAGCGGATGTACGAGCCATCCGGGCGACGACGCTCCTTGACGGTGCGAACGATGACGGCCTTGACGACGTCACCCTTCTTCACGTTGCCACCGGGGATCGCGTCCTTGACGGTGGCGACGATGACGTCACCGATACCCGCGTAGCGGCGACCCGAGCCACCGAGAACACGGATGGTGAGAATTTCCTTCGCACCCGTGTTGTCGGCGACGCGCAGTCGCGACTCCTGCTGGATCACGTCTATCTCCTGATCGTCTGCCGGTTCCCGGCAGGGGCTCCGTTACCGGAAGCCCCTGCCGAGCCTGGCGGAACTGGCCTGAGGGGAGACCCCCTCAGGGATTACTTGGCCTTCTCGAGGATCTCGACGATGCGCCAGCGCTTCGTCGCAGACAGCGGACGCGTCTCCATGATGATGACGCGGTCGCCGACGCCTGCAGCGTTCTGCTCGTCGTGGGCCTTGAGCTTGTTCGTACGGCGGATGACCTTGCCGTACAGCGCGTGCTTGACGCGGTCCTCGACAGCGACGACGACGGTCTTGTCCATCTTGTCGCTGACGACCAGACCCTCACGGGTCTTACGGAAGCCGCGGTCGCCCACGGCGGAGCCGCTCTTGTCTGCAGTGGTCTCAGTCACAGTCTTCTCGCTCATCAGACGCTCTCCACCGTCTCGATGCCCAGCTCGCGCTCGCGCATCAGGGTGTAGATCCGGGCGATGTCCTTACGGACGGACTTGAGCCGACCGTGGTTCTCGAGCTGCCCCGTCGCCGCCTGGAAGCGGAGATTGAACAGCTCTTCCTTGGCCTCGCGGAGCTTGTCGAGAAGCTCCTCGCCGCCCAGCTCGCGCAGCTCGGACGCCTTGGTACCGGCCGACATCACGACTCACCTGCCTCGCGCCGAACGATCCGGCACTTCATCGGAAGCTTGTGAGCAGCGCGGGTGAGCGCCTCACGAGCAATCTTCTCGTTCGGGTAGGACAGCTCGAACATCACCCGACCGGGCTTGACGTTCGCGATCCACCACTCGGGAGAACCCTTACCGGAACCCATGCGGGTCTCGGCAGGCTTCTTCGTCAGGGGGCGGTCCGGGTAGATGTTGATCCAGACCTTGCCGCCACGCTTGATGTGGCGGGTCATCGCGATACGAGCTGCCTCGATCTGGCGGTTCGTCACGTACGCCGGGGACAGCGCCTGGATGCCGTACTCGCCGAACGCAACCTGCGTGCCACCCTTGGACATACCGCTGCGCTTCGGGTGGTGCTGCTTGCGGTGCTTGACCCTACGGGGGATCAGCATTTCGGTCAGGCCTCCGTTCCGGTGCTCTCAGCCGGAGCAGCGGCGGCGGGAGCGTCGGCCTTGGGGGCCTCCGCTGCCGGCGCGGACTGCTGCGGCTTGCGGCCGCGACCGCCACGCTCGCCACCACGGCCACCACGGCCGGCCGGGCGGTCAGCGCCGCCACGAGCCGGACGGTTGCCGGCGCGAGCCGCTGCGTTCTCGGCGCGGACCTCGGCGATGTTCTTGACGTCGCCCTTGTAGATCCAGACCTTCACACCGATGCGGCCGAAGGTCGTCTTGGCCTCGAAGAAGCCGTAGTCGACGTTCGCACGGAGCGTGTGCAGGGGCACGCGGCCCTCGCGGTAGAACTCCGAGCGGGACATCTCGGCGCCGCCGAGGCGGCCACCGCACTGGATCTTGATGCCCTTGGCGCCCGCCTTCATCGTGCTCTGCATGCTCTTACGCATGGCACGACGGAAGGAGACACGGGAGGAGAGCTGCTCGGCGACGGCCTGGGCCACCAGCTGAGCGTCCACCTCGGGGTTCTTGACCTCGAGGATGTTCAGCTGGACCTGCTTGCCGGTCAGCTTCTCCAGCTCGCCACGGATGCGGTCGGCCTCGGCGCCGCGGCGGCCGATGACGATGCCCGGGCGGGCGGTGTGGATGTCAACGCGGACGCGGTCGCGGGTGCGCTCGATCTCAACCTTCGAGATGCCGGCCCGCTCCATGCCCTTCGTCATCATGCGACGAATGGCAACGTCTTCCTTGACGTAGTCCTTGTACAGCTTGTCGGCGTACCAACGGGACTTGAAGTCCGTGGTAATGCCGAGCCGGAACCCGTGCGGGTTTACCTTCTGGCCCATTACCGGGTTCCTTCCTTGCTGCTGACGACCACGGTGATGTGGCTGGTCCGCTTACGGATCCGGTAGGCACGGCCCTGAGCACGCGGACGGAACCGCTTCAGGGTCGGGCCCTCGTCCACGAACGCCTCGCTGATGACCAGCGAAGAGGCGTCAGGGTGGTCGTAGTTGTGTGCAGCGTTGGCGATGGCGCTGTCAAGCACCTTGCCAACCGGCACGCTCGCGGCCTGCGGGGCGAAACGCAGGACCGCCTGAGCCTCCGTGGCATCCATGCCACGAATGAGGTCCACCACGCGGCGGGCCTTCATGGGCGTGACGCGGATGTACCGCGCCTGGGCCCTGGCTTCCATGGTTGTCCCTTCGGTGTGAGTCATAGTCGTTTCCACCCCGCGCTAGCGGCGCTTCGACTTCCGGTCGTCCTTGACGTGGCCGCGGAAGGTGCGAGTCGGCGAGAACTCGCCGAGCTTGTGGCCGACCATCGACTCGGTGACGAACACCGGGACATGGATCTTGCCGTTGTGCACCGCGATGGTGTGACCCAGCATGGCCGGGATGATCATCGAGCGACGGGACCAGGTCTTGATGACGTTCTTGGTGCCTGCTTCGTTCTGTACGTCCACCTTCTTGACGAGGTGGCCGTCGACGAAGGGCCCCTTCTTGAGACTGCGCGGCATCTAAACCCGCTCCTAGCGCTTCTTGTTCGTCTTGCGGCGGCGGACGATGTACTTGCTCGATGCCTTCTTCGGCGAGCGAGTACGACCCTCCTTCTGACCCCACGGCGAGACCGGGTGACGTCCACCGGAGGTCTTGCCTTCACCACCACCGTGCGGGTGGTCAACCGGGTTCATCGCGACACCGCGGACGGTCGGGCGGACGCCCTTCCAGCGCATGCGGCCGGCCTTGCCCCAGTTGATGTTCGACTGCTCGGCGTTGCCGACCTCACCGATCGTGGCGCGGCAGCGGGCGTCGACCAGCCGGATCTCACCGGAAGGCATACGAAGGTGGGCCATCGTGCCCTCCTTCGCCAGCAGCTGCACGGAGGCACCCGCGGAGCGGGCGAACTTCGCGCCGCCGCCGGGGCGGATCTCGATGGCGTGGATGGTCGTACCGACCGGGATGTTGCGCAGCGCCAGGTTGTTGCCCGGCTTGATGTCGGCGCCCGGACCGTTCTCGACGCGGTCACCCTGCGACAGACCACGGGGAGCGACGATGTAACGCTTCTCGCCGTCCGCGTAGTGCAGCAGCGCGATGCGCGCGGTGCGGTTCGGGTCGTACTCGATGTGCGCGACCTTGGCCGGCACGCCGTCCTTGTCGTGACGACGGAAGTCGATCACGCGGTAGGCGCGCTTGTGGCCACCACCCTGGTGGCGAACGGTCACACGACCGGCGTTGTTACGGCCGCCCTTGCTGTGCAGCGGGCGGACCAGCGACTTCTCCGGCGTGGACCGCGTGATCTCGACAAAGTCGGCGACGCTGGAGCCACGACGGCCCGGGGTCGTCGGCTTGTACTTGCGGATACCCATTGTCTCTCAGTCCTCGGAAGAATTCCGGATCCTGGACGTCTCGACCTCCGTCAGGAGGTCGGGCCGCCGAAGATGTCGATACGGTCGCCCTCGGCGAGGGTCACGATGGCGCGCTTCGTGTCGGCGCGCTTGCCGAAACCGGTCTTGGTGCGCTTGCGCTTACCCTGCCGGTTGATCGTGTTGACCCCGGTGACCTTGACCGAGAAGACCGCTTCCACGGCCTGCTTGATCTGGGTCTTGTTGGAGCCGGGCGCGACGATGAACGTGTACTTGTTCTCGTCGAGCAGCGCGTAGCTCTTCTCGGACACGACCGGCTTGACGAGCACGTCGCGCGGGTCCGAGTAGGTCTTGCTCGTGATGGTCGAGCTGGTGACGGTCGCCTCACTCATCAGGCGGCGCTCCCTTCGGTCTCAGCGGTCTGGGGGCCAGACACGAAGGACTCGAAAGCGGCCTGGGTGAAGACCACGTCGTCAGAGACGATCACGTCGTACGTGTTCAGCTGGCCCGGCTCCAGGATGTGCACCTGGGGCAGGTTGCGCGCGGACAGCCACGCGGCCTCGTCGGCGCGGTCGACGACCAGGAGCAGGTTGCTGCGCTCCGAGATCTTGCCGAGCAGCGTCTTGGCGGCCTTCGTGGAAACTCCACCCTCGACCACGCCGGTGACGACGTGGATGCGGGAGTGACGCGCCCGGTCCGAGAGGGCACCGCGCAGGGCGGCGGCCTTCATCTTCTTCGGGGTGCGCTGCGAGTAGTCGCGCGGCTGCGGGCCGTGGACGACGCCACCGCCTACGAACTGCGGCGCGCGGGTCGAACCCTGGCGCGCGCGGCCGGTGCCCTTCTGGCGGTAAGGCTTGCGGCCACCACCACGGACTTCGCCGCGACGCTTGGTCTTGTGCGTGCCCTGACGGGCAGCTGCCAGCTGTGCGACAACGACCTGGTGGATCAGCGGAACGCTGGTCTTCGCGTCGAAGATCTCCGCGGGGAGCTCGACGGTACCGGCCTTGTCGCCTGCCGGCGAAAGGATGTCAATGGTGCTCATTACCTCAAGCCCCCTTGGCCGCGGTACGGACCAGGACGAGGCCGCCGTTCGGACCGGGGACTGCGCCCTTGATGAGCAGCAGACCCTTCTCCGCGTCAACCGCGTGGATGGTCAGGTTCTGGGTGGTGACGCGCTCGTTACCCATCCGACCGGCCATGCGCATGCCCTTGAAGACACGCCCAGGGGTGGCACAGCCACCGATCGAACCGGGGGAACGGTGCTTGCGCTGGACGCCGTGGCCGGCGCCGAGGCCCTTGAAGTTGTGACGCTTCATGACACCGGCGAAGCCCTTGCCCTTGCTCTTGCCCGTGACGTCAACCTTGACGCCGGACTCGAACACCTCGGCAGTGACCTCCTGGCCCAGCGTGTACTCGCTGGCGTCAGGGGTGCGGAGCTCCACCAGGTGGCGGCGCGGGGTCACGTCGGCCTTGGCGAAGTGGCCCTTGAGGGGCTTGTTCACCTTGCGCGGGTCGATCTCGCCGAAGGCGATCTGGACCGACTCGTAGCCGTCGCTGTCGTTGGTGCGGACCTGGGTGACGACACAGGGCCCGGCCTTGACGACGGTCACCGGGACAACCCGGTTGTTCTCGTCCCAGACCTGGGTCATGCCGAGCTTCTCGCCCAGGACGCCCTTAATGTTCTTAGCCATCTCGCGCGTCACCTCAGAGCTTGATCTCGATGTCGACGCCCGCCGGCAGGTCGAGGCGCATGAGCGAGTCAACCGTCTTCGGCGTGGGGTCGAGGATGTCGATGAGGCGCTTGTGCGTGCGCATCTCGAAGTGCTCGCGCGAGTCCTTGTACTTGTGCGGCGACTTGATGACGCAGTACACGTTCTTCTCAGTGGGCAGCGGCACCGGGCCCGCGACCGACGCACCAGTTCGCGTCACCGTCTCGACGATCTTCTTCGCCGAGGAATCGATGACCTCGTGGTCGTAGGCCTTGAGCCGGATGCGGATCTTCTGTCCCGCCATGGCTACTAGTAGTCCTGTCTCTCATAACGCTCTGGAACCCGGGAGTTCTCGTAACTCCGCCTCCGACCCACGCGGTCGGGCGTGTCGCATCCCCTCTACGAAGATCTCCCGAAGGATTTCCCAACCAAGGGGGTGCGGGCCGAAACCGCGCTACCGGGGGCGAAACCCCACCGGGTGCCTGGTCAGGGCCCCACTGACGCTTCCCGAAAGATTCCCGTACGTCCGACCCTGGGGGTCGACGAGTACTGTGGGACTCGCTTCCGGTCCTCCCGGCGGGAGGCGCGCAGCATTGACACTCAACCGAGCAACCTGGCTAGTGTGCCACACGGCTCGGGGGCCTGGCCAATCGGGTCCGGGATCTTACCCCCTGCGGGGGACCGGTCAAACGGGGGCACGCTTCGAGGCCTCTCGCATCCGCCCGCGGACCCGCTTGCCCGGCGCGTCAGCCGCGGGTGACGTTCTCGGTCAGCAGCCGCAGCAGGTGCTTGGCGGTGGCGTCCTGTTCGGGTGTCAGACCCATCACGTCGCCGATGGCGAGAGGCACCGCGCGAGCATCACCAGGTACTGCGGGCAGGTCGGACCCGGCTCGTCCAGCAGCAGGCGATAGCACGCCGAGGCGGCCCTGCAGCTGGAGCCGCCCATCACCGGCGAGGCCGATGTCCTGCGCGACGAGGGCGAGACCTACGCGGCCAGGCTCCGCGAGGCGGGGGGTGCCGGTGGCCGCGGTCCACTACCCGGGCGCCATCCACGACTTCGTGATGCTCAACGCTCTGCGCGAGACCCATGCAGGCCGCCAACGCCCAGGCCGTCGCCACCCTGCGCACGGCACTCGCCACCGCCTCAGGCGCCGAGCCTGCGGGTGACCGCACGAACGTACGACGCATCACCGGGCCGAGTGGGCCTGTCGCCTCCGGCATACGCCAGAGGCGATCGGGCGCCGGCGTCCGCACCATGGTCAACTCACCGCACGAGGCGATGCACCGGATCTTCCGGGAAGATCCGGGCATCTTCACCAGAAGGCCGAGCGAAAAGCCTGCTCCGGATGCTCGAAATACGCGGGTCGACATCCCCGACGAGGCCCGCGAGAAGATCACCGGCTGTGTTGGCACAGAGCTTCTGGAGCAGTGGTTCAGCCGTGCCTTCGTCGCCACCTCCGCCGAGGAGATCTTCGCCGACGAGTGACTACGACGCCGGAGGCGCGGACCCGGCTCAAGTGCGTGTGACCGTGCCGCAGGACCCGTCCGGCTGCCACTCCCTGCGGTCGTACGGGTCCACGTCAGGCCCGGTGGGACTCGGCTCCGGCATATCGCTCGGGAACGTCGGATGCAGGAAGCCGTCGTTCACCTCGCAGGAGGTGTTGCCGAAGTTCTGCTCGGAACTGACGATGGAGAGCTTGCCACGCGTCGCCACGAACCGCTCCGGGTCGTGGAGCGCCGTCGTCAGTCTGCGCCGCACGATCGTGCGCGCCACCTCGTCCCCGTCCGGCTTCACCAGCGGGTAGACGAAGGTGTAGTCGGCGTGCACCTCCACGGAGCCGGCGGCACCCGCCTCGAAAGTGATCCGCCCACGGGCCTTGACGACGTCCCCCACCAGCCGTGCCTCGTCCGGATCGAACCGGCTGAACAGCATCAGGGGGTCCTGTTCCTCACCGGGCTGTGCCAGTGACCGCTCAAGTCGCTCCCGCTCCCCCTTCTGCAGCGGATCAATCAGCTCCAGAGCCCCGACGGGCTTCTCCCCTCGCAGGGTCGCCGGGTCGAGGTTGGCGGCGATGAGCAGCTGCCGGGTCGCCCTCAGCGCCTGGTCGACCTGGGCCTTGCTCATTCCTCCGGCCGCCTCGGCCTCAGGGACCTCGATCCCCTCCGCCCCGTCCGCCCAGCGGGCCGCAGGCGAGCCCCGGAACGGCTCCTCGCGCGTGGGCCGGTCCAGTGCGGACCCAGCGGCGGGTGCGTCGGTCGGCGGCGCCGTCTCCGCCGGCAGCGGCGCGGCGTCGTCGCCCGGGAGGTGGTCGGTCAGCAGGCTCGGCCGCATGGCGACCACGAGGGCAGCCACGACCACGGCCATCCCCAGGATCGCGGCAAGGCGGCGCCGCTTCTGTCGCCGCCCGCTGCGCTCCTGCCAAGCGGGCCCGGTACGCCAGCCTGCCGGCTGCCACGGTTCGGCCGGCTTGCTCTTCCCGCCCCAGCGCCGCCTGCCGCCCTGGGCACGTGCGGCGTCCTCGTCCAGTGCGCGCAGCCGGTCGGTGACCATACGGGCACGGGCCGAGGGTTCCTTCGGAGCTCCGCCGACTCCGTTCTCCGCCTGCCGGACGAACTCGGACCACTGTTCGTCGGTAGGGGAACCTGAGCCCCCGGGCTGTTCCGGACGGTCTTCCGACGGTGTGCCGTTCCTGCTCACTGCGCTGCCCACTCCCCCACGATGCCGTTCACCGCCAGTCCATGTCGGGGCGCTCCAGCATGCAAGGGCCCGGGGCGATCTGTGACGCTCATGTGATCGTTCCATGGCGACGGACCACCGAATTCGGGCCGACAAGCGCCCGTACAGCGCCTGTTGTACGGGCGGGACGTCCCGGTTGACAGGTGGCGGACGGATCCATGTAATGAAGGCGGTGTCGCGTGGCGCCGGCCACAGAGCAGTGGGCCGGCCGGCGATCGGGCGAACACCCTTCAGTCAGGGGATCCGCCATGAGTTCGTACTCCGCGCCCTGTACATGACGTAGCGCAGCCGCACGTCGCCCCCCTCGCGCCGACGGCACAGCCTCGCGCCCCGGGACCGTGCGGCCACTCCGCCCTGCGTACGTCATCCCTGGCCATCGCCCGCAGTCACTGCGGCGCGCGCCCGTATCTTCCGGAGACACACAGCCGTATGCCCACGTCTTTCAATGAATCGGTCATCGAGGAGTTCCGCGCCAACAAGGGGAAGGTAGGCGGCCCCTTCGAAGGCGGCAACCTGCTCCTGCTGACGACCACCGGCGCCAGGTCCGGGGCCGAGCGGACCACCCCCCTCGGGTACGTCCGCCACGGCGAGGCCCTCCTGCTCGTCGGGTCCAACCTCGGCGGCCCGAGCCACCCCGACTGGTACCACAACCTGCTCGCCAACCCCGTGGTGCGGGTGGAGGTCGGCACCCGCACCTTCCAAGCCCTCGCGGTCCCCGCAGAGGGGGCCAGGCGGGAGGAGCTGTTCGCGCATGCCGTGCGGGAGGCCCCCGGGTACGGCGACTACCAGGCCCGGACCACCCGCACCCTGCCGGTCGTGGTGCTGGAGCGCGCCGAGCCCGACGGGTGGGACGCTCCCCGCGACGTCGTCACCCTCGCCGACAAGCTCATGGAGGTCCACACCTGGCTGCGCGGCCAGCTACGCCAAGTGAAGGCGGAGGTCGACGCCCACTTCGCCGTACGCGCGGCGCACCAGGGCCCCGGAGAGCCACCCGCGCCCGGTCTCGGCCTGCAGATCCGGCAGCGCTGCCTGGCGTTCTGCCAGGCCCTGGAGTTCCACCACACCAGCGAGGACGACCATCTGTTCCCCGGGATCGCCCGCTACCACCCCCACCTGGCCGACACCTTCGACCGGCTGCGCGACGAACACCGCACCGTCGCACGCATCCAGAGTGAGCTGGTGACCCTGCTGGCCGGCATCGCCATCGCCGACCCGCAGCGCTTCCGCACGGAGCTGGACGCGATGTCGACGGAGCTGAACGCGCACCTCGACTACGAGGAGGAGTCGGTCCTGCCCCTGCTGGCCGAGGTTCCCTGGCCACCGGCTCCCCCCACGCACCAGGCGGAGGACGGCACCGCCTGACCCACGCTCGCGGGTCCGGTCGCCCGTCCGATACGCCGGCGCGGCGCACGGTGCAGGCAACCGGACCTCCCCGGGCCCCGTCTGTCCGTGCGGGACGGCCCGACCAGCCGGCCCCGTCGAGCGACGGGTACGCAGCACGAAGCAGTCGGCCACCCGCTGCGGGGGAAGCGGATGGAGCACACGGCATGACGGATCGGCACCACGCACGCCTGGACGCCCCGGACCCGGTGACCACCGGTACACCCGGACCACCCTCCGCGCCGGCCGGGGTGCGCCGCCGCGCGGTCGTCGCCGCCCTGGCCGCCGGCACCGGCACCGCGGCCCTCGGCGCCTGCTCGGTACCGGCGCCCCGGCGCACGGATCCCGTGCCCGACCCGGCGCCCGGCCAACCCATCAGCACCACGCGCCGAGCCCTGCTGATGCAGATACTCGCCCACCCGGACGACGACCTGTACTTCATGAATCCGGACACCCGGCGTGTCCTCGACGCCGGGACCCCGCTGGTCTGCGTGTACCTCACGGCCGGCGAGGCCGACGGCGTCAACAAGATCCCCGGTGCGCCCCGCCCGGCACCGGACAAGGGTGCGTACTCCTCCGCCCGACACCAGGGGCTACGGCAGGCGTACGCGACCCTGCTCGGGCTGGAGGCCTTCGCACCCTGGGAGATGTCCGTCGCCGAGCTCGACGACGGGCACCGGGCCGAGATCAACACCCTGACCGCCGGGACGCGCAGGGTCGAGCTGATCTTCCTCAACACCGCCATGCACACCGGACGGCACCGGCTGGGACTGCCCAGCCTCTGGCAGGACCGCCGGCTCTCCCTCCGTACGGTCGTCGCCGACGACTCACCGCTGCGGCACGCCGGTTCGTACACGTACGACGAGCTGATCGACGTCCTTGCCGGGCTGCTGGAGCGCTACCGGCCGACCCTCGTGCACACCCTGGACCCCGACCCGGACATCCAGCACAGCACCGAGGCGGTCCGCCGCGCCGACAGTGAGCAGCGCGGCTACTCCGATCACGCGGACCACACCGCCGCGGCCTGCTTCGGATGGGCGGCGATGATCCGGTGGGTGGCCGGTGTCACTGCGGACGGCGGGGACGTACCCGGTTTCGTCACCACCGCGTTCCGCGGGTACTACAACCGTCACTGGCCCAAGAACCTGCCGCCGGGCGTGCTGAGCGAGAAGGCCGCCCCGCTCGTCCCGTACGGGGGCTCACCCGACTGGGAGTGCGGCAATCCGGCGGGGTGCGGGGACTACAACGTGGGCGGCGCCCGGCCGCTGACCAACCGGAAAGGGTGGGTCCGCTCCACCCACCACCGTTACCCGGGCCCCCGTACGGTCCTCGCCACGGGACCGGGCGGGCGGCTCACCGCGTACGCGGTGGTGGGGCTCCGGGTGGTCCGATGGCGGGAGACCGAGGCGGGCGGTGGCGTCTGGGGCGCACCGCGTGACCTCGGAGGCGGGCCGCTGGCACCCGCGCTGGGGGCGGCCACCTCCGGCGACGGGCGCCTGCTGCTCTTCGGCCTGCGGTTCACCGCGCTCGGCGGACACGGCGCGGACAACGAGCGCGAGCTGGTGCTCCTGGAGCAGGCCGCACCGGCCGGGGGCTTCCGCGCCTGGCGAGGCCTGGGGAACCCCTCCCCCGGGCGGGACACGGGGCGGCGCATCGGCGTACCCGTGGCCGTCACGGCTCCGGACGGCCGGGTCCACCTCTTCGTGCGCAACGCCGAGAAGGGGCTCAGCACCCGGGTGCGGGAGGCGGACGGGACCTGGGGCCGGTGGCGGGACATGGGCGGCGGTGAGATCCAGGACGGCCTCAGTGCCGTGGTGGACGGGGCCGGGCGGGTCCACGTCCACGCGGCAGGACATCACGCGGTGCACCACTGGACCCAGGACGCGCCGGGCGTCGCACTCACCGCCCGTGCGCGGATCGACGTCGGGCCCGTACCCGCCGACGCCCTTGCCGCACGGCCGGCGGCCGACGGATCCGTGGACCTGTTCCACCGGGCGGAGGCACGGGCGGCGACGACGGCCGTACGGGGCGGAGCGGCCGCGGACCTCACCGGCTTCGACGGGTACGGAGAGCTGACCGCCGCCGGCCCCGCGCTTCTCGGCCGCACCGCAGAGGGCCTGATACAGCTCCGTACCGGGGACCGGCACTGCGTACGGTCGCAGGGCCCCGTCGCGCTGGACGGGCCCGCACTGCACCTCGGTGCCGACGGCCGCCCGGTGGTGGTGGGGCTGGGGCCGGACGCGCTGCCCTGGAGCTGGCGCTCGTAACTGCGTGCGCACACAGAAGAGGGGCCCCGTCCCACCGCTCGCGCGGCGGGCCGGGGCCCCTCAAGGTGCTCTGTGCGGAGCAACCAGGTCAGACAGTCAGGTGATTACTTGACGATCTTGGTGACCTGGCCGGCGCCCACGGTCCGGCCACCCTCACGGATGGCGAACTTCAGGCCCTCTTCCATGGCGACCGGCTGGATCAGCGTGACGTTCATGAGGGTGTTGTCACCCGGCATGACCATCTCGGTGCCCTCGGGAAGGGTCACAACGCCCGTCACGTCCGTGGTACGGAAGTAGAACTGCGGGCGGTAGTTGTTGAAGAAGGGGGTGTGACGGCCACCCTCGTCCTTCGACAGGATGTAGGACTGCGCCTCGAACTCGGTGTGCGGCGTGACCGAACCCGGCTTGATGATGACCTGGCCGCGCTCGACGTCCTCGCGCTTGATGCCACGAAGCAGCAGACCGACGTTCTCACCGGCCTGGCCCTCGTCGAGCAGCTTGCGGAACATCTCGATGCCGGTGACCGTGGTGGTGGTCTTGTCCTGCTTGATGCCCACGATGTCAACGGTCTCGTTGACCTTGAGGACACCACGCTCGATGCGGCCGGTGACGACCGTACCGCGACCGGTGATCGTGAAGACGTCCTCGATCGGCATGAGGAACGGCTTCTCGACGTCACGCTCGGGCTGCGGGATGGACTCGTCGACGGCCTTCATCAGGTCGAGAACGGTCTTGCCCCACTCGGCGTCGCCCTCGAGGGCCTTGAGCGCCGACACCTTGACGACCGGAAGGTCGTCGCCCGGGAACTCGTACTCGGAGAGGAGCTCACGAACCTCGAGCTCGACGAGCTCCAGGATCTCCTCGTCGTCCACCATGTCGGCCTTGTTCAGCGCGACAACGATGTACGGCACGCCTACCTGGCGGGCCAGGAGCACGTGCTCCTTGGTCTGCGGCATCGGGCCGTCGGTGGCCGCGACCACGAGGATGGCGCCGTCCATCTGCGCCGCACCCGTGATCATGTTCTTGATGTAGTCGGCGTGACCCGGGCAGTCGACGTGCGCGTAGTGACGCGACTCCGTCTGGTACTCGACGTGCGCGATCGAGATCGTGATACCGCGCTGACGCTCCTCAGGAGCCTTGTCGATCTGGTCGAAGGCCGAGGCCTCGTTCAGGTCCGGGTACGCGTCGTGCAGCACCTTGGTAATGGCGGCCGTGAGGGTCGTCTTACCGTGGTCGATGTGACCGATGGTGCCGATGTTGACGTGCGGCTTAGTCCGCTCGAACTTTGCCTTCGCCACTGGGGTCCTCCTGAGTGGTTCTGTACGCCTTGCTTCATCGGCGCCAGGTGATCTTTGCTGGAATGCCGGTGCCGGGGGCATTCGCCGCGCCGCTTACGCGCTGCGACGAATGTCCGACCGGGCTCCGGTGACAAGCCTAAAGCGTGTGCTCGGAAGAGTTACTCGCCCTTGGCCTTCGCGATGATCTCCTCGGCGACGTTCCGCGGAACCTCGGCGTAGGAGTCGAACTGCATCGAGTAGCTTGCGCGACCCGAGGTCTTGCTGCGGAGGTCTCCGACGTAGCCGAACATCTCCGAGAGGGGCACGAGGCCCTTCACGACGCGAGCGCCGCTGCGCTCCTCCATGGCCTGGATCTGGCCACGGCGGGAGTTGAGGTCGCCGATGACATCGCCCATGTAGTCCTCGGGCGTGGTGACCTCGACGGCCATCATCGGCTCGAGGAGCACGGGGGACGCCTTGCGGGCACCCTCCTTGAACGCCTGCGAACCGGCGATCTTGAAGGCGAGCTCCGAGGAGTCGACCTCGTGGTAACCACCGTCGAGAAGGGTGACGCGGACGCCGACCATCTCGTAGCCGGCCAGGATGCCGAACTGCATGGCTTCCTGGGCACCCGCGTCCACCGAGGGGATGTACTCACGGGGGATGCGGCCACCGGTGACCTTGTTGACGAACTCGTAGGAGGCGTCGCCACCCTCGATGGGCTCGAGGGCGATCTGCACCTTCGCGAACTGGCCGGTACCACCAGTCTGCTTCTTGTGCGTGTAGTCGATGCGCTCGACGGTCTTGCGGATCGTCTCGCGGTACGCGACCTGGGGCTTGCCGACGTTCGCCTCGACGCGGAACTCGCGCTTCATGCGGTCGACGAGCACCTCGAGGTGAAGCTCGCCCATACCACCGATGATGGTCTGGCCGGTCTCCTCGTCGGAGTGCACCTGGAAGGAGGGGTCCTCCTCGGAGAGGCGCTGGATGGCGACACCCAGCTTCTCCTGGTCGCCCTTCGACTTGGGCTCGATGGCGACCTGGATGACCGGCGCCGGGAAGTCCATGGACTCCAGGATCACCGGGTGCTTGTCGTCCGACAGCGTCTCACCCGTGGTGGTCTGCTTCAGGCCCATGACGGCGACGATGTCACCGGCGCCCACCGACGCGATCTCCTCACGCTTGTTCGCGTGCATGCGGTAGATCTTGCCGATGCGCTCCTTCTTGCCCTTGACCGAGTTCAGCACCGCGGTGCCGGCCTCGAGGCGACCGGAGTAGATCCGGACGAAGGTGAGCTTGCCCAGGTGCGGGTCGCTGGCGATCTTGAACGCGAGGCCGGAGAACGGCTCGTCGTCCGAAGGCCGGCGCTTGACGACCAGCTCCGGGTCCTTGACGTCGTGGCCTTCGATGGCCTCGACGTCCAGGGGGGAAGGCAGGTAGCGGACGACCGCGTCGAGCAGGGGCTGGACGCCCTTGTTCTTGAACGCGGTGCCACAGAAGACGGGGGTCACGGTGACGGAGTCGGCCGTGCCCTTCGACGCGAGGGTGATCCGACGGATCGCCTCGTGCAGCTGGTCCTCGGTGGGCTCGACGCCCTCGAGGTACAGCTCCATCATCTGGTCGTCGTTCTCCGCGACGGCCTCAAGGAGCTTGCCACGCCATTCCTCGGCGGCCTCCTTGTGGGTGTCCGGGATCTCGACGGTGTCGTACATCTCGCCCTTGGCGGCCTCTTCCGACCACACGAAGGCCTTCATCGACACGAGGTCGACGACGCCCTTGAAGTCGGCTTCGGCACCGATGGGGAGCTGCATGACCAGCGGAACCGCACCGAGGCGCTCGACGATCATGTCGACGCAGCGGTGGAACTCGGCGCCGGTGCGGTCGAGCTTGTTGACGAAGCAGATACGCGGCACGCCGTAGCGGTCCGCCTGACGCCAGACGGTCTCGGACTGCGGTTCGACGCCGGCCACACCGTCGAACACGGTGACGGCACCGTCGAGGACGCGGAGCGAACGCTCCACCTCGACGGTGAAGTCGACGTGACCGGGGGTGTCGATGATGTTGATGGTGTGGTCAACATCATTGAGCGGCCAGTGACAGGTCGTCGCGGCGGACGTGATCGTGATGCCGCGCTCCTGCTCCTGCTCCATCCAGTCCATCGTGGCTGCGCCGTCGTGGACTTCACCGATCTTGTACGAAACGCCGGTGTAGAAGAGGATCCGCTCAGTGGTGGTCGTCTTGCCCGCGTCGATGTGGGCCATGATCCCGATGTTGCGGACCTTGGCCAGGTCAAGCGAAGTGGTGGCCATAAGGCTCAATCTTCTCTCGGTCTCGATGGGGTAAGCGACTACCAGCGGTAGTGCGCGAAGGCCTTGTTGGACTCGGCCATCTTGTGGGTGTCCTCGCGCTTCTTGACGGCAGCGCCAAGACCGTTGGAGGCGTCGAGCAGCTCGTTCATGAGCCGCTCGGTCATCGTCTTCTCACGACGGGCGCGGGAGTAACCCACGATCCAGCGCAGCGAGAGGGTGGCGGCGCGACCGGGCTTGACCTCGATCGGCACCTGGTAGGTGGCGCCTCCGACACGGCGGGACTTGACCTCGAGCGAGGGCTTGACGTTCTCAAGCGCGCGCTTCAGCGTGATGACCGGGTCAGCGCCGGTCTTCTCGCGGAGGCCTTCCATGGCGCCGTACACGATCCGCTCGGCGGTGGAACGCTTGCCGTCGAGGAGGATCTTGTTGATCAGCGAGGTGACAAGAGGAGAGCTGTAGACCGGGTCGATGATGACCGGGCGCTTCGGGGCGGGGCCCTTACGAGGCATTCTTACTTCTCCTTCTTGGCGCCGTAGCGGCTGCGGGCCTGCTTGCGGTTCTTGACACCCTGGGTGTCGAGCGAGCCGCGGATGATCTTGTAACGAACACCCGGCAGGTCCTTCACACGGCCACCACGCACGAGCACGATGGAGTGCTCCTGCAGGTTGTGTCCCTCACCCGGGATGTAGGCCGTGACCTCGATACCGGAGGTCAGACGCACACGCGCGACCTTACGGAGCGCCGAGTTCGGCTTCTTCGGGGTGGTCGTGAACACACGCGTGCAGACGCCGCGACGCTGGGGCGAACCCTCGAGCGCGGGCGTCTTGTTCTTCTCGACCTTGTCCTGCCGGCCCTTCCGGACCAGCTGCTGGATCGTAGGCACTACTTCTCCGGTTTCTGTGTGCCGTTCGTGAAACTAACCTGGAACACTCGCCGACCCACGCGGTCGGGTGTGTCGAATACTGCACGCCCCTGCTGGAAGGCAGAAAGAACGCAGATTGCGGTGGCCACTTACGGACTCGCCATGCGGTTGAGGACACGCACCCGAGCCCAGGCACACCCCAGGCACAAGGCTTGAGCGTACCTACCTCACGGAGCTGGGTCAAAACAAATGCGGACCGCCCGGGCACGGTGCCCCGCCCCGCCCCGGT
This sequence comes from Streptomyces sp. NPDC002911, assembly GCF_053591835.1. Lineage (NCBI taxonomy): Bacteria > Bacillati > Actinomycetota > Actinomycetes > Kitasatosporales > Streptomycetaceae > Streptomyces > Streptomyces sp. NPDC002911. The sequence goes on from NZ_JBSFUO010000004.1 coordinate 22,900, forward strand.
CGGCGGGCCGGCTGAGGCCGACGCCGTGGCCGAATACTGCCGCTTGCGCACAGACTTATGCGATTCGTCAGTACATTGAACGCCGCGCCGGAAGATCGGGGGACGGCATGCCGGCAGCCGCTTCTCTGCCAAGCGACGGTGGACTCGACGATCGGGTCCCCTTTCTCGCCCGGCTGGAGAGAGACGAGCGGGCGACACTGCTCACACTGGGCAGGGAATTGTCCTTCGCCGCCCGCACGGCGCTCATGCATCAGTACGAGCCCTCGTCCCACGTCCTGCTGATCCTCCACGGCTGGACGAAGGTGACAGCCTCCGCTGTGAACGGCTACGAAGCGCTGCTAGCGCTCAGGGGCCCCGGTGACATTGTCGGTGAGTCCGCCGCCCTGACAGGCCGCCCGCGAGCGGCCACCGTGACCACCCTCGCGCCGGTACGGGCGGTCATCATCGAGCACCGCCGGTTCCGGGATTTCGTCGCCCGCTCCCCCGGCGTCTCCCTGACGTTGCTGGGGCTGACCTCCGACCGGACCCGCGCGGCCGACCAGCGCAGGCTGGAGTTCGCCGCCATGAGCGTGCGCGAGCGGTTCGCGGTCCTCCTTCTTGATCTCATCCGGACACATGGGCGGCGGACCGAGGAGGGCATCGAGATCGAGGTACCGCTCAGTAAGCAGGAGCTGGCCGGCGCGGTCGGCTCCTCCAGGGAGATGGTGCAGCGGCTGCTCAAGGAATTCAGGGAGCGCGGCATCGTAACCACCGGTCGCAAAGCCCTGGTGGTCGTCCGGCCGAACGCCCTGCGGCTCATCGCGCGCGCCCTGAACCCTGCGTCCGCCGAGCCACCCTCCCGGCTCGGCGCACCGCCGGTGGAAAGCACACCGGCCACCTGACGTCTGTGCACATGTTCACAGTGCAGCTGCGTCGTCCGCCCTCTCCGCTGTCCTGCCGTGCGTAGGACGCTCCTGTCTCCACCCGGTCCCCGGCGAGAGGCAACCATGTCCGGCCCCGTGAACAGCACGATTCTCCTCTTCGATATCGAGAGGTACAGCGACCGCGACGACGTCGAGCAGGCGTATCTGCGCCGTATGCTCTTCGACCTCACCGACCGCACGCTGCTTGCCGCCGGTATCGAGAAGACCTCGCGGCGGCGCGCCGATCGCGGCGACAGCGTGATGGAGCTGATCGACTCCAACGCTTCGCTGACGGCGCTGCTGCGGACCCTGCTCACTTTCGTTCCCGCACAGTTGCGGGGCATGAACCGCATGGCGGCCGCTTCCGCGCAGATGCGGCTCAGGGCAGTGGTCGCGTCCGGATACGTGGCCGTGGACGACGACGGGGGGTGGGTGGGCTCCGACCTCAACCACGCGTGCCGGCTACTGGACGCCGCCGTGCTCCGCCAAGCGCTGCGGGAGCGCAAGGACGCCTTCGCTCTGTGCGTGGCGGAGACTGTGTACCGCGGTGTGGTGCGGCACGACCACACCGGTGTGCCGGCTGACGAGTTCCACGGCGTCACGGTGGACAGCAAGAACGGCCCGCTTCCTGCCTGGATCCACGGCCCGGCCCTCCGCGACACCGCGCGGCCCGTGGCAGCCGGCGCGAATACGCCCGCACCGGTGCCCACCGACCGCGCCGCCCCGTCGGCCCCCGGCGCCCGCACCGCCCCTCCCGCTCCCCGGACCACCTTCGACCTCGGCGGGGCCACGGTGAACGGCGGAGTGTTCGGCGGCGACAACCACGGCATCGGCGGCGGCACCTTCCACGGCGACATCCAGCTCGGCGGCGGAGGCCGAGGATGAGCGGCGAGGACAAGGCGAGCGGTCAACAGCGTGACGCCGGTAACCCGGAGGGCGAATCCCACGGTGCCCCCGAGGGACCCCGGCTCCAGGAGCAGCCGGGAACCGCTGAACCGGCGGACCGGCCGCAGGACGCGTGGACGGCACGGCGGGACCTGAGGGACCACACGCCGCGTGCCATGAACTTCGGCAGCGGGGCCCGTGTCGGCGGCGGTGTCCTCGGCGGCGACAACCACGGCATCGGCGGCGGCACCTTCCACGGCGACGTCCACCTCGAGGCGACGACCCACGTCCATTACCGGTTCGGTGGCCGCTCGACCGCTCGCTCTTCCGGCGAGATCCCGGCATCCACACTCGACCGGCTCGCCGAGCGCTTCGCCGATCCCGGCCCCGCCTTCGCCGAACTCGTCGAGCGGCTGAGCGACGAACGCGTACTGGTCCTCGGCGGACCGCAGTCGTCGGGCCGCCGAACAGCCGCCCTCATGCTCCTGCACCGGCTCGGGGCCTCGCCGGCCCACGCCGTAGCCTGCGACACCCCGTGGAACGCCCTGATGCCCGACGCCGGAGACGAGGACGGAAGCGAGGTCCGAGGCCATGTGCTGTGCGACCTCGTGACCGACCGGACGGGACCACTGAGAGAGACGGACCTGCTGTCGGTGCGGGACCGGCTGGTCCAGCGGAACGCCTTCCTGGTGATCACCGTAGGCCCACGATCGGTCCTGGAGGACGTGGTGCCGCACATCTGGCAGCCACCACCCCCGGCAGAGATCCTCCGAGCGCATCTGCGGACGCTGGTAGACGCCGGCACCGCGGCAGAGCTGCTGGCGCTCCCCGCTGTCGAAGCGTTCCTCGCGCGCGACCACCAACCGCGGGAGGCCGCGTCGTTCGCGTCGGTCCTCGCCCGTTACTCGTCACGAGACGCCGATGAGAGGCAGGTGGAGGACTACTCCCTACGGGCTCTGGAGGAGCAGATCCGCGAGTGGTTCGAGGAAGACGACCTGAACCTGCATCTGAGGGAGAAGGCGTTCCTCATCGCTCTGGCGGCCTTCGACGAGGGGCCTTACGCACTGACGGCCGAGGTGAGTGACGGCCTGTACATCCACCTCCAGGAGACCGTCAACACGAAGGTGCAGGCCGCGGTCCCGGTGTTCGGCACGCACATCGGCAAGCGTCTCCAACTGGCACGCGCGCGCCGCTACGAAGCCGAGGAACCCACCGACTGGGGTCCCGTACGTCAGGTGAAGGCCCGCTATCGGGACGACCGGACGGCGCTCGTCATCCTGCGGGAGGTCTGGACCGGCCATCCGTCGGCGCGGCCCGCCCTGGTCCGGTGGCTGCGGGATCTGGCGAAGGACGGCAGGCCGCTGGTACGCACCCGTGCGGCCTCCGTGGCCGCCGTACTCGCCCACAGCGATCTGCCGTCTGCGATGGCCCTGGTCATCGAGCCCTGGGCAGCAGCGAGGGAGTTCCGTCCCCGCTCGGTCGCGGTGAGCGCTCTGACCCTGGCCCACAGCGTCGGCACACCGAACGTTCCACGCATCCTCGACGCCTGGTGCGACGACCGGACACCGCATCTGCGCTGGGTGGCCATCCGCACCCACGGGCTGATCGGGCCCGAGCGCCCCACGGAGACGATGGCTGCGCTTCGAGCCGCGGCCCGCCACGGGGATCTGGACGAGACCGAGGTCACCCAGGCTGACGGAGCGGCGAAGGACCGCGACCGGCTGGCCGAGGCGCTGGCCGAGGCGGTCGAACTCCTGCTGCTGTCGGCTGCGGGCGACGAGGTGCTCGCCGAATCGCTGAGGACCCTGGACCAGGACCGGCCGGCGTTCTTCGTCGCCGTGGGTGGATTCCTCGGCGCCTGCGAACACACCCACGCGGACGACCCTCTGGGCCTGCCCCTCGTACTCGACTGGTACGCCCGTTCCGTCGAAGCGGAAAGCCAACCAGCCCCGCACATCGCCACGCTCTGGCGTGCGGCACTCGGTGACCGCGTGCTCCGTGACCGCGCCCTCGGCCTCCTGCGCCGGTGGGTCCTGTCGGCCGACCGGGACCCCCGGACGGAACAGGCTCTGGCCGGGCTGCTGCCCGCCCTGATGACGAACGGTCCTGAAAGCCGGCGCGTCGCGCACCTTCTGCGCACGGTGCCCGGGGAGGACGGCGTCCCGCCACCGGTGGCTTCCCGTCTGCTGACCGCGGTGCCCTCCGCCCGGGTGCCGGACGACCATCGCGTACAGGAGTTCTGAGGCATGAGCCACTTTCGCCGTCCGCCCGAATGGGACCAGCACGCCGATCGGCACACGGTGCTGCACGACCCGGTGCTGACCGTGCGCCAGCTACCCCGCTTCGGCCTGGTTCCCCGTCGACACACCCGGATCGATCACGCTCTGGTCTTCTCCGCCCGCACCGGTGAGTACACCGCTTGGCTGCCTCCGCTGCGACCCAACCGGACGGAGATCATCCGCAACCGCTACACCTCGGTGTACGAGGTGGACATGGGTGTCCATCCGGTCCGTACACGACTGGCGCTGCCGAGCGGCAACGACGCACTGGAGTTTGACGCCGTCGTCGAACTCACCTGGCGGGTGGGCGACCCGGCTGCCTTCGTCCGCACTGGCCACCGCGACGTACTGCAGCTGCTGCTGAGTGAACTCGAGCAGGCCGCCCGCCCGGTGACGCGATGCTTCCCCATCACCAACAGCGCGGCCGCAGAAGGGGAGGTGCTGAGGGCCGTACGCGCCCAGGGTGCGCTCGGTGCCGCGGCAGGCCTCCTGGTCACCTGGACGCTCCGGCTGCACCGCGACGCCGAAAACGTCGGCCATCAGCACCGGATCCAGGCGATCGAGCACGCTGCCACGGAGCGGATCCTCAGCGAGCAGCGGGGCGCCGAGCACGACTTCGAGGCCGACCGACGAGCCCGGCAACAGGACGCGCTCCAGGCAGAGCGGGCGCTCGCCCACGGGGAGCGGCAGCAGGAGGTACTTCTCCAGCAGCAGCTATGGCGCGCGGAACTCCGGCAGGCCGAGCTGGAGAAGATCGACTTCTACCAAGGCCAGCTGGAACAGGGCGGGGTCCGGGCCTGGGCCCTGCACCTCTCCGAGCACCCGGAGGACTCACGGCTGGTCATGAACAGTCTGCGCGAGGACCAGGTGAACATGATCCGCGCCAAGGTGGACATGGTCGCCAAACTGCTCAGCGGCGACGGAGCCGAGGGATACGAACTGGCAGGGCCGAAGGAGCTGGCACTCCGAGCTCTGAGCGACATCCTGAACCAGCAGTTGCCCGGCGCTGAGCACGGTCCGGCTGTACCACGGCTGCCGGTGACGGCATGGCCGCCCGACAAGTCGGCCGGGGCCGCCCTCACGGGGGGCGGTGAGCGGGCGGATCCGTACGAACGCACAGAACCACCCTCGGCACGGAGCGACTCCGTCAGCCCCTGCGGTCCGGGGGCACATCCCGCGGTCCCGCCGTCCCGGCCGAAACCGCTTGACACCCACCCCGGACACGGGCGGCAGACCGAGGAGGGCCGATGACCAACCCCCTGCCCCTGCCGGCCCCAGCACCGGAACCGCCGCGCCCGCCGGCACCGCCCACCGCCACGCCCGGCGCCGAAGCTGCCTCCCGGCTCCTGGCCGATCTGAGGACGGAGATCTCCCGAGCCGATAGCAAAGCGGCCGTCGTTGTAGCCGCCCTCGGTATGAGCGCGGGTGTCATCAGCGCTGTTCTTGTCAGCCAGGACTGGACACCGGACGAACTGGCGCGCCCCGGCGCGCTTCTGTGGTGGGCCGGCGCCGTGCTGCTCACCGCTGCGCTGCTGTCCCTGTCCCTCGTCGTACTCCCGCGCTACCGGGTCAGCGCGTGGGCACCGGGCGCACCACTCACCCATTTCGGTGACATCCATCGAGCGGTGCGGCTGAACCGGCTGCCCGAAGCACTCGCTGAGACGGAAAGCCTGCCGATGGCCGCGCTGCTGGCAGCCCTGACGGAGACCAGCCGCATTGCCACCCGCAAGCACCAGTGGATACGAGCCGGACTGATCGCCTTCTGGCTGGGGGCCCTGATGTTCCCGGCGTCCCTGGTCGTCGGCTGACCCGCCCACAGCATCGAGGATGGAAATGTCCAAGCATGCGCAGGAACCTTTCGATCGCAAGGACCATTCATCGGACACCCCGTCACTCCCGACGGAGCTTCCCGCCGCCGACGACCTCGACTACTACCACACACCTGGCAGACGCCTCCACCTGGCTGCCCACCAGCGACGAGCGGACGCCACCGCCCTCGGCCGGCTGGCGTTGCACCTCCCGGACTTTCTGCTCAGTCTCGCGGCCGTACTGATGATTGCGCTGGTCCTCGATGCCACCTGGAGCGTGCCCCTGTGGGTGCCCCCCCTGGTGTGGCTAGCGTCGGGGGCGCTCATCTTCCACAGTCCGACGGAGGACCTGTATGCGCGTCACGTCCTGAAACTCCGGTACCCGATGCCTCACGAACGAGCAAGGCTGGAACCCGTCTGGCGCGAGGTGACCGGCCGGGCCGGGGTCGACGGGGACCGTTACCGGATCCGGGTCGAGGACACCGACGAACTCAACGCGTTCGCTGTGGCCGGACACATCGTCGGTGTCACCGGGTTCGCCCTTGAGCGGCTCACCACGGCCCAGCTCGCCGCAGTACTCGCTCATGAGCTCGGGCACCACACCGGCGGGCACACCTGGTCCGCCTCGCTCGGCCACTGGTACGCCCTCCCCGGGCGGGTGGTGTGCCAGGTCGCGCGGAGGCTGCTCCTCCGAGCTACTCGCGGCATCCGTCCCTCGTACCAGTTGGTGCTGCTTCTCACGGTCGCTGCCACGATCACAACGGCCGGGTGGGCGGCCGTGCTCCTCCCGCTTCCGCTGTGCCTGCTCAGTCTCCCCTACGCGATGGCGGCTCTCAGCCGCCGTGCCGAGCTGCGGGCCGACCTGCACGCGGCCTCGCTGGGCTTCGCGCCGATGCTGGTGGAAGCCCTGGAGCTCATGGAGGACACCGCTGTCCCTCTCCGGGCAACCGGCTCGGCCGCCCACGGCGGAACGCGCGGCCGGGCCCCCCTGCCGGCCCGTCTGCTGACATCTCATCCCGACCACGCCACCCGCATGCACCACCTCCGCATGTACCTGCCCGCGCCCCGCTGAAACCGGCAGCACGTCGAAGGGCGGTCCCCCCGTGGTGTACACGGGAGGACCGCCCTTCGGTCGTATCAAGCGACTCGCTTACTGGTTGTACGGACCGTAGTCGTAGTCCTCCAGCGGAACGGCCTGGCCGGAGCCCGTGCCGAACGGCGAGTAGTCGATGTCGTCGTAGCCGACGGCCGAGTACATCGCGGCCTTGGCTTCCTCGGTCGGCTCGACCCGGATGTTGCGGTAGCGGGACAGGCCCGTACCGGCCGGGATGAGCTTACCGATGATGACGTTCTCCTTGAGGCCGATCAGGGAGTCCGACTTGGCGTTGATCGCCGCGTCGGTCAGGACCCTGGTCGTCTCCTGGAAGGACGCCGCCGACAGCCACGACTCGGTGGCGAGCGAGGCCTTGGTGATACCCATCAGCTGCGGACGGCCGGAGGCGGGGTGACCGCCCTCGGTGACCACACGACGGTTCTCGACCTCGAACTTCGAACGCTCGACCAGCTCGCCCGGCAGCAGCTCCGCGTCGCCGGACTCGATGATCGTCACACGGCGCAGCATCTGCCGGATGATGATCTCGATGTGCTTGTCGTGGATCGACACGCCCTGCGAGTTGTAGACCTTCTGGACTTCGCCGACCAGGTGGACCTGGACCGCGCGCTGACCGAGGATCCGCAGCACGTCGTGCGGGTTGGTGGCACCGACGGTGAGCTTCTGGCCCACCTCGACCGCGTCGCCCTCGCCGACCAGGAGACGGGCGCGCTTGGAGATCGGGAACGGCGTCTCCTCGCTCCCGTCGTCCGGCGTGACGACGAGCTTCTTGGTCTTCTCGGTCTCCTCGATACGGACCCGGCCCTTGGCCTCCGAGATCGGGGCGACACCCTTGGGCGTACGGGCCTCGAAGAGCTCGACGACACGGGGCAGACCCTGCGTGATGTCGTCACCCGCCACACCACCGGTGTGGAAGGTACGCATCGTCAGCTGGGTACCGGGCTCACCGATGGACTGGGCGGCGATGATGCCGACCGCCTCACCGATGTCGACCAGCTTGCCGGTGGCGAGCGAGCGTCCGTAGCAGAAGGCACAGGTGCCGACCGCGGACTCACAGGTCAGGACCGAGCGGGTCTTGACCTCCTCGACGCCGGCGCCCACCAGGGCGTCGATCAGGACGTCACCGAGGTCGACGTTGGCAGGTGCGATGACCTTGCCGTCGACGACGACGTCCTCGGCGAGCATGCGGGCGTAGACCGAGGTCTCGACGTCCTCCGTCTTGCGGAGCACGCCGTCCGCGCCCTTGACTGCGATCTTCAGCTTGAGGCCGCGGTCGGTGCCACAGTCCTCCTCGCGGATGATCACGTCCTGCGAGACGTCCACCAGACGACGGGTCAGGTAACCCGAGTCGGCGGTACGCAGGGCGGTGTCCGCCAGACCCTTACGGGCACCGTGCGTGGAGATGAAGTACTCCAGAACGGTCAGGCCCTCACGGAACGACGCCTTGATGGGACGCGGAATCGTCTCGTTCTTCGCGTTCGACACCAGACCACGCATACCCGCGATCTGACGCATCTGCATCATGTTTCCTCGGGCACCCGAGTCGACCATCATGAAGATGGGGTTCGTCTTCGGGAAGTTCGCGTTCATCGCCTCGGCAACCTCGTTGGTCGCCTTGGTCCAGATCGCGATGAGCTCCTGCGTGCGCTCGTCCTTGGTGATCAGACCGCGCTCGTACTGCTTCTGGACCTTCTCGTCCTGCTCCTCGTAGCCCTTGACGATGGCCTTCTTGGCCTCGGGCACGACGACGTCGGAGATGGCCACGGTCACACCGGAGCGGGTCGCCCAGTGGAAACCGGCCGCCTTCAGGTTGTCGAGCGTCGCCGCCACGATGACCTTGGGGTAGCGCTCGGCCAGGTCGTTGACGATCTCGGAGAGCTGCTTCTTGCCCACCGAGTAGTCGACGAACGGGTAGTCCTCGGGCAGCAGCTCGTTGAAGAGCGCGCGGCCCAGGCTCGTACGCAGCCGGAAGGTGTCACCCGGCTGGTACTCGGGCTCGCCCTCCTCGGCGACCGGCGGCACCCAGCCACGCGGCGGGATGGTGCCCACCGGGAAACGGATGTCGACCCTCGCCTGAAGCGACAGCTCGCGGGCGTCGAAGGCCATGGTGGCCTCGGCCGTGGAGCCGAACGCGCGGTCCGTGCCCTTGACGTTGCGGCCCTCTTCGTCCGTGGTGAGGAAGAAGAGACCCAGCACCATGTCCTGGGTCGGCATGGTGACGGGACGACCGTCGGCCGGCTTCAGGATGTTGTTCGAGGACAGCATCAGGATGCGGGCCTCGGCCTGCGCCTCCGCGGAGAGCGGCAGGTGCACGGCCATCTGGTCACCGTCGAAGTCCGCGTTGAACGCGGTGCAGACGAGCGGGTGGATCTGGATGGCCTTGCCCTCGACCAGCTGCGGCTCGAAGGCCTGGATGCCGAGGCGGTGCAGGGTGGGCGCACGGTTCAGCAGCACCGGGTGCTCGGCGATGACCTCTTCGAGGACGTCGTACACGACGGTGCGGCCACGCTCGACCATGCGCTTGGCCGACTTGATGTTCTGCGCGTGGTTCAGGTCCACCAGGCGCTTCATCACGAACGGCTTGAAGAGCTCCAGCGCCATCGCCTTCGGCAGACCGCACTGGTGCAGCTTGAGCTGCGGACCGACGACGATCACGGAACGCGCGGAGTAGTCCACACGCTTGCCGAGGAGGTTCTGACGGAAACGACCCTGCTTGCCCTTCAGCATGTCGCTGAGGGACTTGAGCGGGCGGTTACCGGGACCGGTGACCGGGCGACCGCGGCGGCCGTTGTCGAACAGCGCGTCGACGGCCTCCTGCAGCATCCGCTTCTCGTTGTTCACGATGATCTCGGGGGCACCGAGGTCGAGGAGACGCTTGAGACGGTTGTTGCGGTTGATCACACGGCGGTACAGGTCGTTCAGGTCGGAGGTCGCGAAGCGGCCACCGTCCAGCTGCACCATCGGACGCAGGTCCGGCGGGATGACCGGCACGCAGTCGAGCACCATGCCCTTGGGCTTGTTGCTGGTCTGCAGGAACGCGGAGACGACCTTGAGGCGCTTGAGCGCACGGGTCTTCTTCTGGCCCTTGCCGGTACGGATGATCTCGCGGAGGCGCTCGGCCTCCTCGTCGAGGTCGAAGGACTCCAGGCGCTTCTGCAGGGCGGCGGCACCCATGCAGCCGTCGAAGTACGTGCCGAAGCGGTCACGCAGCTCGCGGTAGAGCAGCTCGTCGCCCTCGAGGTCCTGGACCTTGAGGTTCTTGAAGCGGCTCCACACCTCGTCGAGACGGTCGATCTCGCGCTGCGCACGGTCACGCAGCTGCTTCATCTCACGCTCGGCACCTTCGCGCACCTTGCGGCGTACGTCGGCCTTGGCGCCCTCGGCCTCGAGCTCGGCCAGGTCGGTCTCGAGCTTCTTGGCGCGGTTCTCGAGGTCCGAGTCGCGGCGGTTCTCGACCTGCTGACGCTCGACGGAGACGTGAGCCTCCAGCGACGGGAGGTCACGCGTGCGGCGCTCCTCGTCGACGAACGTGATCATGTACGCGGCAAAGTAGATGACCTTCTCGAGGTCCTTCGGCGCGAGGTCCAGCAGGTAACCGAGGCGCGACGGGACGCCCTTGAAGTACCAGATGTGGGTGACGGGAGCGGCAAGCTCGATGTGGCCCATGCGCTCACGACGCACCTTGGCGCGCGTGACCTCGACGCCACAGCGTTCACAGATGATGCCCTTGAAGCGGACACGCTTGTACTTGCCGCAGTAGCACTCCCAGTCCCGGGTCGGACCGAAGATCTTCTCGCAGAAGAGTCCGTCCTTTTCGGGCTTGAGCGTGCGGTAGTTGATGGTCTCCGGCTTCTTCACTTCGCCGTGGGACCAGGTCCGGATGTCGTCCGCGGTGGCAAGGCCGATCCGCAGCTCGTCGAAGAAGTTGACGTCGAGCACTTGTCGTCAATCCCTCTTTCGGGGGTTCGAGCCCCCTCGCTTCACGCGAGAAATCGGGGCACTTCAGCAATGGTCTGAACGGGTCCGGGGAGAGCCGGCCGGATCACGAGGATCCGGCCGGGCAACCCGTCAGACCTCTTCGACGCTGCTCGGCTCGCGCCGGGACAGGTCGATACCGAGCTCCTCCGCCGCGCGGAAGACGTCCTCGTCCGTGTCGCGCATCTCGATGGACATGCCGTCCGAGGACAGCACCTCCACGTTGAGGCAGAGCGACTGCATCTCCTTGATAAGCACCTTGAAGGACTCGGGAATGCCGGGCTCGGGGATGTTCTCGCCCTTGACGATCGCCTCGTAGACCTTCACGCGGCCGGTGACGTCGTCGGACTTGATCGTCAGGAGTTCCTGGAGGGCGTATGCGGCGCCGTAAGCCTCAAGGGCCCACACCTCCATCTCACCGAATCGCTGACCACCGAACTGTGCCTTACCACCCAGCGGCTGCTGCGTGATCATGGAGTACGGGCCGGTCGAACGCGCATGGAGCTTGTCGTCGACCAGGTGGTGCAGCTTGAGGATGTACATGTACCCGATCGAGACCGGGTCCGGGAACGGCTCTCCGGAGCGGCCGTCGAACAGGTTGGCCTTGCCCGAGGGCTGGACCAGCCGGTCGCCGTCGCGGTTCGGGATCGTGGCCTGGAAGAGGCCGGTGATCTCGTCCTCGCGGGCGCCGTCGAATACGGGCGTGGCGACATTGGTGCCGGGGGCGACCTGGTCGGCGCCGATGGCCTGCAGGCGCTGGGCCCACTCGTCACCGAGTCCGGAGACGTCCCAGCCGCGGCTGGCGAGCCAGCCGAGGTGGATCTCCAGCACCTGTCCCGGGTTCATTCGGGACGGGACACCCAGCGGGTTGAGGATGATGTCGACCGGGGTGCCGTCCTCAAGGAACGGCATGTCCTCGATCGGGAGGATCTTGGAGATGACGCCCTTGTTGCCGTGACGGCCGGCGAGCTTGTCACCATCGGTGATCTTGCGCTTCTGCGCGACGTAGACGCGGACCAGCTGGTTCACGCCCGGCGGCAGCTCGTCGCCCTCTTCGCGGTCGAAGACGCGGACGCCGATGACCTTGCCGATCTCGCCGTGCGGGACCTTCAGCGAGGTGTCGCGCACCTCGCGCGCCTTCTCACCGAAGATCGCACGGAGCAGACGCTCCTCCGGGGTCAGCTCGGTCTCGCCCTTGGGCGTGACCTTGCCGACGAGGATGTCGCCGGCGACGACCTCGGCACCGATACGGATGATGCCGCGCTCGTCGAGGTCGGCGAGGACCTCCTCGGAGACGTTCGGGATGTCCCGGGTGATCTCCTCCGGGCCGAGCTTGGTGTCACGGGCGTCGACCTCGTGCTCCTCGATGTGGATCGAGGAGAGGACGTCGTCCTGCACGAGGCGCTGCGACAGGATGATCGCGTCCTCGTAGTTGTGACCCTCCCACGGCATGAACGCCACGAGCAGGTTCTTGCCGAGCGCCATCTCACCGTTCTCGGTGGCCGGCCCGTCGGCGAGGACCTGGCTCTCGATGACCCGGTCGCCCTCGGAGACGACGACCTTCTGGTTCACCGAGGTGCCCTGGTTCGAGCGCGAGAACTTCGAGATGCGGTACGTGGTGTACGTGCCGTCGTCGTTCGTGACGGTGATGTAGTCCGCGGAGACCTCCTGGACCACACCCGCCTTCTCGGCCTTGAGCACGTCACCGGCGTCGGTGGCACAGCGGTACTCCATGCCGGTGCCGACCAGCGGCGCCTCGCTCTTGATGAGCGGGACGGCCTGACGCATCATGTTCGCGCCCATGAGGGCACGGTTGGCGTCGTCGTGCTCGAGGAACGGGATCATCGCGGTGGCGACCGACACCATCTGCCGCGGCGAGACGTCCATGTAGTCGACGTCGTCACCGGGGATGTAGTCGATCTCTCCGCCACGACGGCGGACCAGGACGCGGGCCTCGGTGAAGCGCATCTCCTCGGAGAGCGTCGCGTTCGCCTGGGCGATCACGAAGCGGTCCTCTTCGTCGGCCGTCAGGTAGTCGACGTCGTCGGTGACGACGCCCTCGACGACCTTGCGGTACGGCGTCTCGATGAAGCCGAACGGGTTGATGCGCCCGTAGGAGGCCAACGAGCCGATCAGACCGATGTTCGGGCCTTCAGGCGTCTCGATCGGGCACATGCGGCCGTAGTGCGACGGGTGAACGTCACGGACCTCGAAGCCGGCCCGCTCACGGGACAGACCACCCGGGCCGAGGGCGTTGAGACGACGCTTGTGCGTCAGGCCCGACAGCGGGTTGTTCTGGTCCATGAACTGGGACAGCTGGCTGGTGCCGAAGAACTCCTTGATGGAGGCGACGACCGGCCGGATGTTGATCAGGGTCTGCGGCGTGATCGCCTCGACGTCCTGAGTGGTCATGCGCTCGCGCACGACGCGCTCCATACGGGCGAGACCCGTACGGACCTGGTTCTGGATCAGCTCGCCGACGTTACGGATGCGACGGTTGCCGAAGTGGTCGATGTCGTCGGTCTCGACCATGATCGAGCGACCGGACTCACCGACCGTCTCGGTCTCACCGGCGTGCAGCTTCACCAGGTACTTGATGGTGGCGATGATGTCGTCGCTGGTGAGGACACCGGCGTCGAGCGGCTCGTCGGCGCCGAGCTTCTTGTTCACCTTGTAGCGGCCGACCTTCGCGAGGTCGTAGCGCTTCGGGTTGAAGTAGAGGTTCTCGAGCAGCGTCTGAGCAGCCTCGCGCGTCGGCGGCTCGCCCGGACGCAGCTTGCGGTAGATGTCGAGCAGCGCGTCGTCCTGGCCCTGGGTGTGGTCCTTCTCCAGGGTGGCGCGCATCGACTCGTACTCGCCGAACTCCTCGAGGATCTGCTCGGTGGTCCAGCCGAGCGCCTTCAGGAGGACGGTGACGGACTGCTTGCGCTTACGGTCGATGCGGACACCGACCATGTCGCGCTTGTCAATCTCCATCTCCAGCCACGCACCCCGGGACGGGATGATCTTGGCGGAGAAGATGTCCTTGTCGGACGTCTTGTCGATGGAGGAATCGAAGTAGACACCCGGCGAGCGCACGAGCTGCGACACGACGACACGCTCGGTGCCGTTGATGACGAAGGTGCCCTTGTTGGTCATGAGCGGGAAATCGCCCATGAAGACCGTCTGGGACTTGATCTCGCCGGTCTCGTTGTTGGTGAACTCGGCCGTGACGAAGAGCGGCGCGGCGAACGTGAAGTCGCGCTCCTTGCACTCGTCGATCGAGTTCTTCGGTGGCTCGAAGCGGTGGTCGCGGAAGGTGAGCGACATCGACCCGGAGAAGTCCTCGATCGGCGAAATCTCCTCGAAGATTTCTTCCAGGCCGGACTTGGTGGGGACGTCTTGTCCGCTGTCCAGAGCAGCCTCGACGCGAGCCTTCCAGGCGGCATTGCCCAGGAGCCAGTCAAAGCTCTCGGTCTGCAGCGCGAGGAGGTTCGGAACCTCGAGGGGCTCCTTGATCTTTGCAAAAGAGATGCGCAGCGGGGCGGTGCTGGCACCGTTGTTCGTATTCGAGGTCGAGGCGTTGCGCGAGGCGGCCAAGAGGGGGTCCTTCCGAGGGCTCGGACTCACTACGCGCGTACCGGCCCCAAGCCGCACACAGAGACAAGACTCCCAAGGTCAGGGAATGTCCGGTCATCGGTGCTAGGCGTGGGAATGCCCCTGGTGACGGGCAGGAGGCAGCTAACAGGCAGCGCAAAGGGTCAGTGTAGCCAAACGCCACACTGATGTCCAGTCGCGGTTCTCAGAGACCCACGTTGCTCTCAACAGCTGTTCTCAACACCTATAAATAGCCCTCGCGCGGTGTGCGCTCTTCTTTACTGCCCTCTTCGCTCTCGATCCATGCCTCGGATGCGGATCGAGATGACGACGCGTCCTGAGAATTGCGCGCCACGTGCGGTTCGTCAAGGCCCCTGGACCCCGGCAGACGTCCGTCGATCTTCACCTGCGCCCGGAGGACTCGTGTTGACGGCCCTCCGTACGCCCGGGGGAAAGGCACGGCGAAGATCACCCTACTCGCCGGGGCGGGAAGATCAAGGCAGCGTTCTGGGGCACGCCAAAGGGCGACCACCCGGATGGGTGATCGCCCTTTGCGATGTGACATCCCCGCCTCGCGGCAGAGACTGCCTTACGGAGTCAGATGACTCGCAGGGTCACTTGACCTCGACGGAAGCGCCGGCGCCCTTGAGGGACTCGGCAGCCTTCTCGGCGGCCTCCTTGGCGACCTTCTCGAGGACGGGCTTCGGGGCGCCGTCGACGAGGTCCTTGGCCTCCTTGAGGCCCAGCGAGGTCAGCTCACGCACGACCTTGATGACCTGGATCTTCTTCTCGCCGGCACCCGTGAGGATGACGTCGAACTCGTCCTGCTCGGCCTCGGCCTCGGCGGCGGGGCCACCGGCGGCGGGACCGGCGACGGCGACCGCGGCAGCGGCGGTGACGTCGAACTTCTCCTCGAACGCCTTAACGAACTCGGAGAGCTCGATGAGGGTGAGCTCCTCGAACTGGGCGAGCAGGTCTTCCTGGCTGAGCTTCGCCATGATGGCGTCCTTCCACTAATTCGGCAGGTGCCGGATGTATATGTAGGCGGGCGTACGGGCCCGCTGCGAGCCGTGGAGGCGGAGTGTTACTCCGCCACCTCGGCGTCGGCGGGAGCCGGCGTACCGGCACCGCCCTGCTCGGCCTTCTTGGCGCGAAGCGCTTCCGCGGTGCGGACGAACTTCGACGGCAGAGCCTGGAAGAGCTGCGCAGTCTGAGTCTGCTTGCCCTTCATGGCGCCGGCCAGCTTGGCGAGCAGAACCTCGCGGGACTCGAGGTCCGCGAGCTTCTTGAACTCATCGGCGGACAGCGCCTTACCGTCAAGGACACCGCCCTTGATGATGAGGTTGGGGTTGTCCTTGGCGAAGTCACGAAGACCCTTCGCCGACACCACCGGGTCACCGGTGACGAAGGCAACCGCCGTCGGACCCGAGAACAGGTCGTCCAGCGTGTCGATCCCGGCCTCGTTGGCCGCAATCTTGGTCAGCGTGTTCTTCACCACGGCGTACTGGGCGTTCTCACCGAGCGAACGGCGCAGCTCCTTGAGCTGTGCCACGGTGAGACCCCGGTACTCGGTCAGCACGGCGGCGTTCGAGCTGCGGAACTGGTCCGTCAGCTCGGCTACCGCGGCAGCCTTGTCGGGCCTTGCCATGAGCGTCGGCCTCCTTCCGGGTGATGAGGACCGCTCAGAAGGGGCCGAGAAAGACGAAACGCCCCGGCGCAGGCGCCAGGGCGTAGCTCGACCGAATGAATCCGGGAGCTTTCCACAGTCACCTGCGCAGGTCGTCCGTTCTTGACGGATCCTTCGGTCACCGTTTCCTCCTGCGAGGGCGCGGCGACGACCAGCGGTCTTTGGCTTCTTGGTGAGACTACGCGACCGGGGCCGTGCGGAGCAAATCCGTCCCGACCTCGACCGGTGCGAGAGGTTCAAGTGGCTCTCAGCCGGCTCGGAGCACCCCTTCTTGCACGAGGACGGGCCCCGCACCCTCCGAAGGAGGCTGCGGGGCCCGTCCCATGCCGTGACACGGCTACCGGGTGAGCGCGGGGGCTCAGACGGCGGCCGGGTCCTCCTCGACGAGGAGGTTGCGCACGCGGTTGGCGTCCAGCGGGATGCCGGGGCCCATCGTCGTGCTCATGGTCGCCTTCTTGATGAAGCGACCCTTCGCGGCGGACGGCTTCAGACGGAGGATCTCCTCCAGGGCAGCGCCGTAGTTCTCGACCAGCTTCGTGTCATCGAAAGAGGTCTTTCCGATGATGAAGTGGAGGTTCGAGTGCTTGTCGACGCGGAACTCGATCTTTCCGCCCTTGATGTCGTTGACAGCCTTGACGACATCGGGGGTGACGGTGCCGGTCTTCGGGTTCGGCATCAGACCACGCGGACCGAGCACGCGGCCCAGGCGGCCGACCTTGCCCATGAGGTCCGGCGTGGCGACGACGGCGTCGAAGTCCAGACGGCCCTTCGCCACCTCGTCGATGAGCTCGTCGGCACCGACGATGTCGGCGCCCGCAGCTTCCGCGGCCGCAGCACGGTCACCGGTCGCGAAGACCAGGACCCGGGCGGTCTTGCCGGTGCCGTGCGGGAGGTTCACGGTGCCACGGACCATCTGGTCGGCCTTGCGCGGGTCGACACCCAGAGCAAAGGCCACCTCGACGGTGCTGTCGAACTTGGTGGCGGCGGTGTCCTTGGCGATACGGACGGCCTCGAGCGGGGCGTACTGGCGCTCCCGGTCGATCTTCGCGTCCGCAGCGCGGAGGTTCTTGCTGCGCTTCACATCTACTCCTGTGGTTTTTCAGAGTGTGGAGTCGTGGTGCGGACCAGCGCTTGGTCCTACCACTGTGGGGCTACGGGGCTGACTCAGCCTTCGACCGTGATGCCCATGGAACGGGCGGTGCCAGCGATGATCTTCGACGCGGCGTCGAGGTCGTTGGCGTTCAGGTCGGGAAGCTTGGTCGTGGCGATCTCGCGGACCTGCGCGGCCGTCAGCTTGGCGACCTTGGTCTTGTGCGGCTCGCCGGAGCCCTTGTCCACACCCGCGGCCTTGAGGATGAGCTTGGCGGCCGGCGGAGTCTTCGTGATGAAGGTGAAGGAGCGGTCGTCGTAGACCGTGATCTCCACCGGCACGACCATGCCACGCTGCGACTCGGTCGCGGCGTTGTAGGCCTTGCAGAACTCCATGATGTTGACGCCGTGCTGGCCCAGTGCGGGACCGACCGGCGGCGCCGGGTTGGCCGCACCGGCGTTGATCTGGAGCTTGATCAGCCCCGTGATCTTCTTCTTCTTGGGAGGCATTGCTCTCTCCGGGTCCTAGTGAGAGTGTTTCGCCGCCATTCCGGTCATCCGGATGGAGGCATACCGCACAACGATAACGGGTATAGCTGCGCGACCAAAAACCGAGCAGGTCAGACCGGCTGCGAAGCCTGTCTGACCTGCTCGGTAGGCATGTGTCCGGAGACCGGCGGGAAGCCCGTCAGTTCTTCTGGATCTGGTCGAAGCTGAGCTCGACCGGGGTCTCGCGACCGAAGATCTCGACGAGGCCCTTGACCTTCTTCGAGTCGGCGTTGATCTCGTTGATCGTCGCCTGCAGGGTCGCGAACGGGCCGTCGGTGACGGTGACCGAGTCGCCCACCTCGAAGTCCAGGACCTGGACCTCGACCTTGCGCGCCGGAGCCGGCTTGCCCTCGGCCTCGGCCGCCTCGCGGGCCGCCTTCTCCTCGGCCTCGGGGGCGAGCATCTTGACGATCTCGTCCAGGGTCAGCGGGTACGGGTCGTAGGCGTTGCCCACGAAGCCGGTGACGCCGGGCGTGTTGCGGACAACACCCCACGACTCGTTCGTCAGGTCCATGCGCACCAGGACGTATCCGGGGAGCTTGTTCTGACGGACGTTCTTCCGCTCACCGTTCTTGATCTGGACGATCTCCTCCTCGGGGACCTCCGCCTGGTAGACGAATTCCTCGACGTTGAGCGAGACCGCGCGCTGCTCCAGGTTCGCCTTCACGCGCTTCTCGTAGCCGGCGTACGTGTGGATGACGTACCACTCACCGGGGAGGGTGCGGAGCTCTTCACGCAGGGCGGCGACGGCGTCGACCGGGGCGGCCGGCTCGGCCTCCCCGGCGGACTCGTCGTCGGCGTCGGACTCGTCCGCGGACTCGTCGTCCTCGGCGGCTTCTTCGTCCTCGGTGGTCTCTTCGTCCTCGTCGGACTCGACACGCACGGCATCCTGCTCGGCGGGCTCGCCCGCGGCGGCGTCAGCAGCGTCGACCTGGTCCGGGGCCACGGCATCCGACGCCTCGACGATGTCGAGCTCGTCCTCGGCGGACTCGACGGCGCGCGCCGTGGGCTCGGCGTCGTCGTTCAGGTTCGGGTCAGACACGATGGCTGCTTCTTCCTGGATACAAATGGGTGGAACATGCGAAAGGGGCGCCGATGAGGCGCCCTCCGCGGGGATCAGCCGAAGACGTACTTGATGACCCGCGCGAATCCGAAGTCAATCACGGTGACGAGACCGATCATGACGACCACGAACACGATCACCACGGCCGTGTACGTCGACAGCTGGCTGCGCGTGGGCCATACGACCTTGCGGAGCTCGGCGACGATCTGGCGGTAGAACAGCGCGAGACGGCCCAGAGGGCCCTTCTTGCCGCGCTTGCCGCCCTTCCGGGTCTTCTTCTTCGACTCGGGGGCTTCGTCCTCGGCATCAGGCATGTCGATGGAGCCCACGGCGTCCGTCACGCTACTCACCTGATTCCGGGTCGTGGCCGTGCCGCGCCCGGTGGAGCCGCACGGCGGTGCATTGAAGTACGTACATGCGCACACATCCTGGCGAAGGAGTGTGTAGCAGGGCCGGAGGGACTTGAACCCCCAACCGCTGGTTTTGGAGACCAGTGCTCTACCAATTGAGCTACGACCCTTTGTGGTTTCCACCAACCTACCGCATCCTCCCCGGTGAGCCGGATGGGAAAACGCTGCGGCTGATGAAGGCCAACGACAGGTGAGTGTACGTGCTCAGCGGCGTCGCGTCGAACAGACAACTACCGACCGGTCCTGTCCGGATGCTGTCCGAGTCCTGTCCGGTCCCTGAAACCCCTGTGCCGAGGGCTTTTCCGGTCTGCGAGCATGGGGGCATGAGCGCTGCAACTTCTCCGACCGAGCGCCGGGTTTCGGCCCGCGTCGGTGCGATCTCCGAGTCCGCCACCCTCGCCGTCGACGCCAAGGCCAAGGCCCTCAAGGCCGCGGGGCGTCCGGTGATCGGCTTCGGCGCCGGCGAGCCCGACTTCCCGACCCCCGATTACATCGTGGACGCCGCGATCGAGGCGTGCCGCAACCCCAAGTACCACCGCTACACCCCGGCGGGCGGGCTCCCCGAGCTCAAGGCCGCCATCGTGGCGAAGACGCTGCGCGACTCCGGCTACGAGATCGACGCCTCCCAGGTCCTGGTGACCAACGGCGGCAAGCAGGCCATCTACGAGGCCTTCGCCGCGGTCCTCGACCCGGGCGACGAGGTCATCGTCCCCGCCCCGTACTGGACCACGTACCCCGAGTCGATCCGTCTCGCCGGCGGCGTCCCGGTCGAGGTCGTGGCCGACGAGACCACCGGCTACCGGGTTTCGGTCGAGCAGCTCGAGGCGGCGCGCACCGAGCGCACGAAGGTCGTCCTCTTCGTGTCCCCGTCCAACCCGACGGGTGCCGTCTACAGCGAGGCCGAGACCGAGGCGATCGGCCGCTGGGCCGTCGAGCACGGCCTCTGGGTGATGACCGACGAGATCTACGAGCACCTGATCTACGGTGGCGCGGCCGCCGCCTCGCTCCCCGCGGTCGTGCCCGAGCTGCGTGACAAGTGCATCGTGGTCAACGGCGTCGCCAAGACCTACGCCATGACGGGCTGGAGGGTGGGCTGGATCATCGGTCCGAAGGACGTCGTGAAGGCCGCGACCAACCTGCAGTCGCACGCCACCTCCAACGTCAACAACGTCGCGCAGGCCGCCGCGCTGGCCGCCGTCTCGGGGCCGCTGGACGCGGTCGCGGAGATGCGCACGGCGTTCGACCGCCGCCGCAAGACGATCGTGCGCATGCTCAACGAGATCGACGGCGTGCTCTGCCCCGAGCCCGAGGGCGCGTTCTACGCGTACCCGTCGGTGAAGGGCCTGCTCGGCAAGGAGATCCGCGGCAAGCGCCCGGCCGACTCCGTCGAGCTCGCGGCCCTCATCCTGGACGAGGCCGAGGTCGCCGTGGTGCCGGGCGAGGCCTTCGGCACGCCGGGTTACCTGCGACTGTCCTACGCACTGGGCGACGACGACTTGGCCGAGGGCGTCTCGCGGATCCAGAAGCTGCTGGGCGAGGCCCGCGACTGACCGGATGCGCATTCCGGTAAGTGGCTCCCGGCGCCGGTCGGGAGCCACTTTTTTTGTTCGATTGGTAATCCAGGACGGGAACCGGGTGACGCGACACCCCTGGGATGCGGCAAGATCCATGGATGGAGCGTGACGTACGGCTGTTGCCCAAGGCCCACCTGCACCTGCACTTCACCGGGTCGATGCGGCCCACGACCCTGCTCGAACTGGCGGACAAGTACGGGGTGCGCCTGCCCGAGGCCCTTACTGGCGGTGAGCCGCCCGAACTACGGGCCACCGACGAGCGCGGCTGGTTCCGGTTCCAGCGCCTCTACGACATCGCCCGGTCCTGCCTCCGCTCGCCGGAGGACATCCAGCGGCTCGTGCGCGAGACCGCCATGGAAGACGTCGCGGACGGCTCCGGGTGGCTGGAGATCCAGGTCGACCCGACCTCCTACGCCCCGCTGCTCGGCGGGCTCATCCCGGCGATCGAGATCATCCTGGACGCCGTGGACCGTGCGGCCGTCGAGACCGGGCTGGGAATCCGGGTGGTGATCGCGGCGAACCGGATGAAGCATCCACTGGACGCCCGCACGCTGGCCCGGCTCGCCGTGCGGTACGCGGACCAGGGTGTCATCGGCTTCGGGCTCTCCAACGACGAACGCCGCGGGATGGCCCGCGACTTCGACCGCGCCTTCGCCATCGCCCGCGAGGGCGGTCTGCTCGCGGCCCCGCACGGCGGCGAGCTCTCCGGCCCCTCCAGCGTCCGGGACTGCCTGGACGACCTCGGCGCGGCCCGGATCGGGCACGGGGTGCGGGCGGCCGAGGACCCGAGGCTGCTGCGCAAACTCGCGGAGCGAGGGGTGACCTGCGAGGTCTGCCCGGCTTCCAACGTGGCGCTCGGCGTCTACGAGAAGCCCACCGACGTCCCTCTGCGCACGCTGTTCGACGCGGGGGTACCCATGGCGCTCGGCGCGGACGACCCCCTGCTGTTCGGTTCCCGGCTGGCCGCGCAGTACGACCTCGTACGGCGCCATCACGGCTTCACCGACGAGGAACTGGCCGAGCTGGCCCGCCAGTCCGTGCGGGGGTCGGTGGCACCCGTCGAGGTGCGGGAGAAGCTGCTGGGCGGGATCGACGCGTGGCTCGCCGGCTGATGCCGCTGCTGCAAGGCGCACGGAGACAGGCGTCGAGGCCCTGGACCGGAAGGCCGGGGGAAGGCCGGCTACAGGCTGACGCCGATCGTCACCGGTTCGTTGACGAGCGTGACCCCGAAGGCCGCGTGGACCCCCGCGACGACCTCGCGGGCCAGGGCCAGCAGGTCCTCGGTGGTCGCGCCGCCCCGGTTGGTGAGGGCGAGCGTGTGCTTGGTGGAGATACGCGCGGGACCCGTGCCGTACCCCTTGGTGAAGCCCGCCTTGTCGATGAGCCAGGCGGCCGAGGTCTTGACCCGGCCTTCGCCGGCGGGGAAGGCAGGGGGCGTGATGTCCCCGCCCAGGCGCTCCTCGGCGCGTACGAGGAACGCCGCGTGCTCGGCCTCGTCGAGAATCGGGTTGGTGAAGAAGGACCCGGCCGACCAGGTGTCGTGGTCATCCGGGTCGAGCACCATGCCCTTGCCGGCCCGAAGCCGGAGGACGGTTTCGCTGGCGGAGGCGGCGGGAACGCGCTCACCCTGTTCTACGCCCATGGCCCTGGCCGTCTCGGGGTAGCGGAGGGGCGCGGACTGCCCACCCGCGTCCTCCAGCGCGAACCGCACGCGCAGTACGACGAAGCGGTCGGATTCGGCCTTGAAGCGGCTGTGGCGGTACGAGAACGCGCAGGCCTCGTTCGGGAGGGTGACGGTCTCCCGGGTGTGCCGGTCGTAGGCGACGACCTCGGTGATGACCGAGGACACCTCCTGCCCGTAGGCACCGACGTTCTGGATCGGGGTCGCCCCGGCGGAACCGGGGATCCCGGCGAGGCACTCGATCCCGGCCAGCCCCGCCTCGACCGTACGGGCCACGGCGTCGGTCCAGACCTCACCGGCGGCCAGTTCGAGCGTCGTGCCGGAGAGCTCGAAGCCCTTCGTCGCGATGCGCAGGGCTGTTCCGTCGAATCCCTTGTCGCCGATGACCAGGTTGGAGCCGCCGCCGATGACCAGGAGCGGGGTGCCGCTGTCGTCGGCTTCGCGTACGGCGGCGATCACCTCCGCGTCCGTGGCGGCCGTCAGGAGGCGGTCGGCCGGGCCGCCGAGCCGGAAGGTGGTCAGGGGGGCGAGGGTGGCGTCGTGGAGTTCCTGCACGGGGACAAGAGTACGGTCCGTGGCCGCGCCGCTCGGGCGGGGCCACGGACGGCATGAAGGGCGCCTCCCCGGGACGGCCCGGGGAGGCGCCCTTCGCTCTGTCGTGGGCGGTCGCGGTCTCAGGCGAGTCGGACGACGGCGCGGGACATGCCCAGTACCTTCTTGCCGTCGCTCATCGCCGTCAGGTCGACCCGCACGAGGTTGTCGTCGAGCTTGGCGGCCACCTTGCCACTGACCTCGACCAGCGCGCCGGTGGCATCGTTCGGTACGACGACCGGCTTGGTGAACCGCACGCCGTACTCGACGACCGCACCCGGGTCACCGACCCAGTCCGTGACCACCCGGATCGCCTCGGCCATGGTGAACATGCCGTGCGCGATCACATCCGGCAGCCCGACCTCACGCGCGAACTTCTCGTTCCAGTGAATCGGATTGAAGTCGCCCGAGGCGCCCGCGTACTGCACCAGCGTCGCCCGGGTCACCGGGAACGACTGCGCCGGCAGCTCGGTGCCGACCTCGACGGCCACGTACTCCACACTCGCCGTCATCACGCCTCCTCGGCGGCACGCGCCACCAGCTTCGTCCACGCGGTCACGACGTGCTCGCCCGACTCGTCGTGCACTTCGCCCCGGATATCCAGGATGTCGTTGCCTGCCATGGACTTGACGGCCTCGATCGTCGAGGTGACCGTCAGCCTGTCCCCTGCCCGTACCGGACGCCTGTACGCGAACTTCTGGTCACCATGCACCACACGGCTGTAGTCCAGACCCAGCTGCGGATCCTGGATCACCTGGCCTGCTGCCTTGAATGTGATCGAGAAGACGAACGTGGGCGGGGCGATCACGTCCGAATGCCCCAGAGCCTTGGCGGCCTCCGGGTCCACATAGGCGGGGTGGGTGTCACCCACCGCCTCCGCGAACTCCCGGATCTTCTCCCGGCCGACCTCGTACGCCGGGGTGGGCGGATAGGTCCGCCCCACGAAGGACTGGTCGAGCGCCATGAGCCCGGTACCTCCTGATGAAAAGTCGAATAGGGCGAGTGACAACCCATACAACGACACGAGGCCGCCCCCAACGGGGACGGCCTCGTGTACGAGCCTGTTTTCAGCGCGTTTCGCGGTGCGCAGTGTGCGAGTTGCAGCGCGGGCAATGCTTCTTCATCTCAAGACGGTCCGGGTTGTTACGCCGGTTCTTCTTGGTGATGTAGTTCCGCTCCTTGCACTCCACGCAGGCCAGCGTGATCTTCGGGCGGACGTCGGTGGCAGCCACGTGAGTGCTCCTTGGACGGACGATGGACGGATGAACGCAAAAAAGAGTAGCCGATCGAAGGACCGACCCCACAATCGGCTACCGTTAGTAGCGGTGACCGGACTTGAACCGGTGACACAGCGATTATGAGCCGCTTGCTCTACCGACTGAGCTACACCGCTTTGATGCCGAGTTTCCCCGCCGAAGCGGGGTTACCCGATCACCAGAGCCCCAATGCGGAATCGAACCGCAGACCTTCTCCTTACCATGGAGACGCTCTACCGACTGAGCTATTGGGGCGAGCGAGGAAGACATTACACGGTCTGTCGCCGATCGCCCAAATCCGTTTCCGTCGCCCCCACCGGCCCCCCTCCCGACCTCACTGCGACCCCTGCCGCCGCCCCCCTGATCAGGCCTTTGATCAACTCGTACGCCCTCTCGGCGGACCACCGCTCAGGCTCCTGCGGCCTCCCTCTCCGCGCCCGCTCCACGGCGTCGCATTCGTATGACTGATCCGCCCCTCCTCGGAGCGGGCCGGCCCACACCTAGGCTCGTCGCATTCTGTGTGATCCTGCTTTCTTCCAGGAGCGGCGCGATGCCCGAAAGTCCCGGCGACGCGCCCACACTGCTCCTCAGCGGGGCACGGCTCGCGGACGGGCGCACCGTCGACGTGCGGATCGGCGTCCCGTGCGTCGAGGCGGTCGGGACAGCGGGCAGCCTCACCACCCGGGGGACCCGCCTGGACCTCGGCGGCTACCTCCTGCTGCCCGCCCCCGCCGAGCCCCACGCCCACGCCGACACGGCCCTCACCGCCACCGCGGAAGATCCGCCGCCCCACCGGCCCGAGGACGTCCGGCGCCGCGCCACCGAGGCCGCACTGCTCCAGCTCAGCCACGGGGCGACCGCGCTGCGCGCCCACGTGCGTGTCGGCGGCGAACACGGCCTCGGCGCCCTGGAAGGCGTCCTGGCGGCTCGCCGTTCGCTGCGCGGGCTCACCGACCTGTCCGCCGTCGCCGTGCCCCGGCTCCTCACCGGCGTCGCGGGCGCCGACCGCCTCGCCACGCTCCGTGACGCCCTGGAGATGGGCGCGGGGGTGATCGGCGGCAGCCCTGACCTCGACCCCGATCCGGCCGGCTGGACCGAGGCCGTCCTGGATCTCGCCGCCACCTATGCCAGGCCACTCGACCTGCACACGGACGGTGACGACCCAGCCCGCCTCACCCAACTGGCCGCCATGGCCGACGGGCTCCGTCCAGGCGTCTGCGTCAGCCCCTGCGCGGGCCTCTCGCGCCTCCCCGCCGACGAGGCGGCCCGCGCCGCGGACCGGCTCGCCGCCGCCGCAGTGACCGTGATCTGCCTCCCCCAGGGCGGCTGTTCCGTCGCGCTGCTCCGCGGAACACCTCCCGTACGGCTGCTGCGCGCCGCCGGGGTGCGGATCGCGGCGGGCAGCGGAGCCCTGCGCGACAGGTCCAACCCGGTCGGCCGCGGCGACCCCCTGGAGGCTGCGTACCTACTGGCCGCGCAGCAGGGCCTCAGCCCCGAGCACGCCTACGACGCCGTGGCCGGCGCCGCCAGAGCGGCCCTGGGCCTGCCCGGCGTACGCGTCGAGGCCGGCTTCCCGGCCGAGCTGCTCGCCGTGCGCGGGGACGGGCTGGCCGGGGCGCTCTCGCTCGCGTACAGCAGGATCGTGGTGCACCGCGGACGCGTGGTGGCGCGGACCAGCGCCGTACGCGAGTACCGCGACTCCGGGGCAGCTGCGGCCACCCTCGGTCTTCCGCATCAGGGACGCGCCGATTCCGGTTCCGGCGGCGGGCCTTGAGCGCGAGCGCGCGGCGCGGCGTACGGTCGGAAGCATGCGCATTGTCATTGCAGGTGGACATGGTCAGATCGCGCTGCGGCTCGAGCGGCTGCTCGCCGCGCGCGGTGACGAAGCGGTGGGCGTCATCCGCAACCCGCAGCAGGGCGAGGACCTGAGAGCGGCAGGGGCGGAAGCCGTCGTGCTCGACCTCGAATCGGCGTCCGTCGAGGCGGCGGCGGAGGTTCTGCGCGGGGCGGACGCGGCAGTCTTCGCGGCCGGCGCCGGCCCGAACAGCGGCTCGGCACGCAAGGACACGGTGGACCGCGGAGCGGCCGTGCTCTTCGCGGACGCGGCGGAACAGGCGGGAGTACGGCGCTACGTCGTGGTGTCCTCCATGGGGGCCGACCCCGGCCACCAGGGTGACGAGGTCTTCGACGTCTATCAGCGGGCCAAGGGCGAGGCGGACGCGAACGTATGTGCGAGGAGCGGTCTGGACTGGACGATCCTGCGCCCCGGGATGCTGACGAACGACGCCGGCACCGGCCAGATCCTGCTCGCCGCGTCGACAGGCCGTGGCCCGGTCCCCCGCGACGACGTGGCGGCGGTGCTGCTGGAGCTGCTGGACACCCCGGCGACGGCGGGCCTGACGCTGGAGCTGATCAGCGGGTCCAAGCCGGTGGCCGTCGCGGTGAAGGACATCGCGGGAAACTGAGGCCGGGCGCCGTCCTGTTCTACGGGGAACGGCTGACTGACGCACCGGCGTGTCCGCCGGACCCCCAGCGCGAGGCGTTCAGGCATGCGGAAGCCTCCGCGGGATAGCGTCGGCCACATGGACGGTGTCCTTGACCGCCGAGGCTGGCTCCCCTGTTACCTCGGCGGGGCGGTGTTCGCCGTGTGCATGGCGGGGACCACCCTGCCGACCCCCCTCTACAGCCTCTACCAGGACAAGCTCGGGTTCTCCGAGCTGACGGTGACCGTGGTGTACGCCGTGTACGCCTTCGGCGTCATCGGGGTACTCCTGCTGTCGGGCAACGTCTCCGACGCGGTGGGCCGGCGCCCTGTGCTGCTGTGGGGCCTGGGCTGCGCGGCGGCGAGCGCCACCTGTTTCCTGTGCGCCACGACTCTCGGCGGGCTGTACGCGGGACGGCTGCTGTCGGGCCTCTCCGCGGGGCTGTTCACCGGGGCGGCCACGGCGTACGTCATGGAGCTGGCGCCCGGCAAGGGTTCCCTCAGAGCCTCGTTCGTGGCGACGGCCGCCAACATGGGCGGCCTGGGCTGCGGGCCGCTGCTCGCCGGAATCCTCGCGCAGTACGCGCCCTGGCCGCTGCATCTGCCGTTCGTCGTGCATCTGGTGCTGCTGGCTGCTTCGGCGGTCCTCCTGTTCGGCCTGGGAGACACCGTGACCGAGCGGCGGCCCCTGAACACCGTCCGCCCGCAGCGGCCCGGGCTGCCGCCCGAGGTCCGGGCTGTTTTCCGACCCGCGGCGCTCGCCTCGTTCGTGGGGTTCGCGTTGTTCGGGGTGTTCACGTCGGTCAGCCCGGCGTTCCTCTCCCAGTTCCTGGACGTGGAGAACCACGCCGTGAGCGGGCTGATCGTCGCGCTGGCCTTCTTCGCCTCGATCGCCGGGCAGTCGCTGGTGGGCAGGATCGGCGAGCGGCGGTCACTGCCCCTGGGCTGCGCCGGCCTCCTCGGCGGGCTGGCCCTGCTCGCCGCCGCACTGTGGTGGCACCCGCTGCCCCTGGTCGTACTGAGCGCGCTCCTCGGCGGCGGGGGCCAGGGGCTCGCCTTCCGGGCAGCCCTGTCCCAAGTGGCAGCGGCGTCACCCGCGGACCGGCGGGCGGCGGTCATCTCGACGCTGTTCGTGGTGGCGTACGCGGGCATCTCGCTGCCGGTGATCGGCGTGGGCGTCCTCTCGGACCACCTCGGCCTCCAGGACGCGGGCCTGGTCTTCATCGCGAGCATGGCTGTGCTGGTCACGTGCGCCGGCGCCTACCTCGTGCGGCGGCCTGCCGGGGAGGGGACCTGACCGCAGGCGGGCGGTGCGCACACACGCAGAAACCCCGTCCGACCTGCGGATTAAGCAGGTCGGACGGGGTTTCCCGTCCTGTGGCGGCGCCAGGGTTCGAACCTGGGTAGGCTGAGCCGGCAGATTTACAGTCTGCTCCCTTTGGCCACTCGGGCACACCGCCTGGAACGACGCGTTGGATCCCTGTGGGGGCTCCTTGGCGACGACGTAAACGATACCTGATGCTCAGGGGTGCTCCGCCACCTGATTGATCAGCACCGGGCGCGCGGGTGTGGCTAGGCTTTGGGCCGTACCTCAACGCATACGACGCAAGGAGCCACACGTCATGGCCGACTCCAGTTTCGACATCGTCTCGAAGGTCGAGCGGCAGGAGGTCGACAACGCCCTCAACCAGGCCGCCAAGGAGATCTCCCAGCGCTACGACTTCAAGGGCACGGGTGCGTCGATCTCCTGGTCCGGCGAGAAGATCCTGATGGAGGCGAACGGCGAGGAGCGGGTCAAGGCGATCCTCGACATCTTCCAGTCCAAGCTGATCAAGCGCGGGATCTCCCTGAAGTCGCTGGACGCGGGCGAGCCGCAGCTTTCCGGCAAGGAGTACAAGATCTTCGCCACGATCGAGGAGGGCATCTCCCAGGAGAACGCCAAGAAGGTGGCGAAGATCATCCGCGATGAGGGCCCGAAGGGCGTCAAGGCACTGGTCCAGGGCGACGAGCTGCGGGTCAGCTCGAAGAGCCGGGACGACCTGCAGGCCGTGCAGGCGCTGATCAAGGGCAAGGACCTCGACTTCGCGGTGCAGTTCGCCAACTACCGGTAGGCGGTTCGCTGCCGTGTGCAGCGGGTCGCGGGCGGGGCGGGGCGTGCCGGTCGGCATGGCCCGCCCCGTAGCCGTATCCGGGGGCCTGCGCGGGCGGGGTCAGCGGCGGTCGCGGGAGTTGCCGAAGAGCAGCCGGTAGGCGATCAGCAGGACGAGGGACCCGGCGATGGCCGCGACCCAGGTGGCCGTGTCGTAGAAGTCTGTGCTGATCGGGCGGTCGAGGAAGCGGGACGACAGCCAGCCGCCGAGAAAGGCGCCCACGATGCCGATGAGGGTGGTGCCGATGATGCCGCCGGGGTCGCGGCCCGGCAGAAGAAACTTGGCTATGGCTCCGGCCAGCAGCCCGAGGATGATCCAACTGATGATGCTCATGTTCGCGTACCTACCCGTCACTTGTTCCTGCAAGCCAGGACGCCTGCGGGGACGGGTGCGGTTGCCTGCCGGGCGCCCTCAGCGGGTGGCGAACGGCTGGTCCGTACGGACGATCTCCTTACCGAAGGGCATCAGCGAGACCGGGATGAGCTTGAAGTTCGCGAGGCCCAGCGGAATGCCGATGATCGTGACGCACAGGGCGATGCCGGTGAAGATGTGGCCGAGCGCGAGCCACCAGCCGGCCAGGATCACCCAGAGGACGTTGCCGATGAGGGAGGCGCCTCCGGCGTCATGCCGGTCGACGACGGTGTAGCCGAAGGGCCAGAGGGCGTACACGCCGATACGGAACGCGGCCAGGCCGAAGGGGATGCCGATGATCGTGATGCAGAGCAGGATCCCTGCGGCTATGTAGCCCAGGAACATCCAGAGTCCGCACAGGACCAGCCATATGACGTTCAGGATTGTCTTCACGGTCGATACCCTGCCATCTGCTCGAGTCGGGCGATGCGTTCAGCCATGGGCGGGTGGGTCGAGAACATCTTGGACAGGCCCTGGCCGGGCCGGAACGGGTTCGCGATCATCATGTGACTCGCGGTCTCGATCCGTGGTTCGGGCGGGAGCGGAAGCTGTTTGGTCCCGGCGTCGAGCTTGCGCAGGGCGGACGCCAGGGCGAGCGGGTCGCCGGTGAGCTGAGCCCCGGACGCGTCTGCCTGGTACTCACGGGAACGGCTCACGGCGAGCTGGATCACGGAGGCGGCGAGCGGGCCGAGGATCATGACCAGGAGCATTCCGAGGAGCCCGGGGCCGTCGTCGTCGTCGGACCGTCCCACGGGGATGAGCCACGCGAAGTTGACCAGGAACATGACGACCGAGGCGAGGGCGCCCGCTACGGACGAGATGAGGATGTCGCGGTTGTAGACGTGGCTCAGCTCATGGCCGAGGACGCCGCGCAGCTCGCGCTCGTCGAGGATCTGGAGGATGCCTTCGGTGCAGCACACTGCGGCGTTCCGGGGGTTGCGTCCGGTGGCGAAGGCATTGGGTGCCTGCGTCGGGGAGATGTACAGCCGGGGCATGGGCTGGCGTGCCGCTGTCGAGAGCTCGCGGACGATGCGGTAGAGCTGCGGCGCCTCGAATTCGCTGACCGGGCGTGCCCTCATGGCGCGCAGGGCGAGCTTGTCGCTCTTCCAGTACGCATAGGCGTTGGTGGCGAGCGCGACGAGGAGGGCCACGATCAGGCCGGCCCGTCCGAAGAAGCTGCCGATGACGATGATGAGGGCCGAGAGGCCCCCGAGGAGTGCAGCGGTTTTCAGCCCGTTGTGCCGGCGGTGCACGGTACGCCCTCCAAGTGGTGCAGCAGGGGAACCCTTGCTCGTGGTGCTCCACTCCCCAGTGGAACTTCCCGAAATGGTCAACGCGAGGCGGAGGAAGCTAGTTCCCTTGTGCGAGGTGGCCGGGGGCGTGGACAGCAGGGGCGGATCCGGGTGGATCCGCCCCTGGGCCGTACGGGTGGCGTGTCTGCGGGGCCTGCGGCAGCGGGTCAGCGCTGGGCGGGGAGCCCTGCGAGCGCTCGGGCTTCCGCGTCCGGCTCGACATCGCTGGTGCAGTGGGCGCAGCGGGTGGCGATGGCGGGGATCTCGGTGTAGCAGCGCGGGCAGTCGCGGAGGGCGGCCTTGATGTCCGCCTTCTGCTCCTCCTCCTTGGCCGTGAAGCGGTTCTGGACCTTGGCCATGGGGACGACGACCAGGAAGTAGAGAACGGCGGCGGTGATGAGGAAGGCGATGGCGGCGCTGATGAAGAGGCCGTAGGGGAAGATCGCGCCGTCGACGGTGAAGGTGGCTTTGCTGAAGTCACCCGTTCCGCGCGTGAAGACGCCGATCAGCGGCACGATGAACGCGTTGCTGAAGCCGGTGACGACGGCGGTGAAGGCGGCTCCCACTGCGAGGCCGATGGCCATGGAGATGACGTTTCCGCGCAGGATGAAGTCTTTGAACCCGTTCAGCACCGCTCTGGCTCCTCTTTGTTCTTCTTGCGTGTTTTACGTGACCTGTGCACGCATGACCATGCCCTGTGCGCGGCTGCACGGGCAAGCTGGTCGGAGCCGTCAGAAGAGGCCGGCCGCGGCGAACCTGAGGATGAGCTGGGGGGCGCCGGACAGTGTGATTCCGGCTACGGCGGTGAGGGTGATCACCCAGGCGAGCGGGGCGGGGACCCGGTGCCCGGGTGCGGTGGGCGCTTGCTCGGCGCCCGGGGGTGTCTCGGGGGCCCGGAAGAGGGCGGCTGTCCATTGAAGGTAGTAGTACAGCGCGATCACCACGTTGACGGCCATGACGACGGCCAGCCAGCCGAGGCCGGCGTCGACGGCCGAGGAGAAGACCGTGACCTTGGCGAAGAGGCCGATGATGCCGGGCGGCAGGCCCGCCAGGCAGAGCAGGAAGAAACCCATGGCGAGCGCGGCCAGGGGGCGGGTGGAGTACAGGCCGCGGTAGTCGCTGATCCGGTTGCCGGGGTGGCTGCGGGCCACGAGAGCGGCCACCGCGAAGGCCCCGAGGTTCACCACGGCGTACATCAGCGCGTAGGCCACGGTGGAGCCGATCTGGTCGTCGCTGGAGTACGCGGCGGCGGCGATCGGGACGAGGAGGTAGCCGGCCTGGCCGACGGACGACCAGGCGAGGAGGCGTACTGCGCTCCGGGCGCGGGTGGCGGTCTGCCGGAGCGCGGCGAGGTTGCCGATGGTCATGGTGAGCGCGGCGAGGACGGCCAGGGCGGGCCCCCAGACGTCGGCGTACGACGGGAAGCCGATCACCGTGACGAGGATGAGGCCGGAGAAGCCGACCGCCTTGCCGACGACCGAGAGGTAGGCGGCGATGGGGAGCGGAGCTCCCACGTAGGTGTCGGGGACCCAGAAGTGGAACGGCGCGGCAGCCGTCTTGAAGGCGAAGCCGACGAGGGTGAGGACCACGCCGGCCTCGGCGAGGGTGGAGAACCTGTCCGGGACGTCGTCGAGGCGGGCGGCGACCTCCGTGAGGTGCAGGGTGCCGGTGGTCGCGTAGACGAAGCTGACGCCCAGGAGCATGACGGCGGTGGCGACGACGGAGGAGAGGAAGAACTTGAGGGCCGCTTCGGAGGAGCGACGGTCTCCGCGCTTGATGCCGACGAGGGCGAACGCGGGAAGCGAGGCGACTTCGAGGGCGACGACGAGCGTGGCGAGGTCCCTGGCCGCGGGCAGCAGTGCGGCACCCGCGGCGGAGGACAGCAGCAGGAACCAGAACTCGCCCGCGGGGAGCTTGCGGGTGTCGACGATCGAGAGGAGCGCGGTGAGCAGGGCGCCGCCGAGCACGAGGGCCTGGATGACGAGCGCGAAGTGGTCGGCGGTGTAGCTGCAGGCCTGGGACCCGCCGGTGAGGCAGAAGGTGGAGCGGTCCCCGGCGCGCAGCGGGACGAGCGTGGCGAGCGCGGCGACGAGCCCCGCGACGGCTCCGTAGCCGAGGAGCGGCTTGTGCCGTTCGCCGACGAAGAGGTCGGCGACGAGGACGAGCAGGGCCACGGACGCCGCGATGACGGGCGGTGCGATCGCGAGCCAGTCGACGGACTGGACGAGGCTTGCCGCCCCGGTTGCGGTGTCGGCTGCCACGGTCACGACTTGCCTCCTGCGAGGAGCTTCTGCACGGCCGGGTCGGTGAGGCCGAGGAGGACGGCGGGCCAGAGTCCGGCGAGGACGGTCAGGGCGGCGAGCGGGGTCCAGGCGGCGAATTCGTAGCGCTGGATGTCGGCGACCGGGTGCGGCTGGTCACGGTGCTCGCCCATGCATACGCGCCGTACGACGATCAGCATGTACGCGGCGGTGAGCAGGGTGCCGAGGGCGCCGATGGACATGTAGGTGAGGAAGGCGGGGCGGCTGAGCCCCTCGGCGGGGTCGAAGGCACCGAACAGGGTGAGCATCTCGCCCCAGAATCCGGCGAGGCCGGGCAGTCCGAGCGAGGCGACGGCAGCGAAGGCGAGGAGTCCGCCGAGCCGGGGCGCACGGCCGTAGAGGGCGGCTCCGGTGGCGCCTGCGAGGGTGTCGAGGTCGGCCGTGCCGTAGCGGTCCTTGATGGCTCCGACCAGGAAGAACAGCAGGCCAGTGATGAGCCCGTGGGCGATGTTGGCGAAGAGCGCGCCGTTCACACCGGTGGGGGTCATGGTCGCGATGCCGAGCAGGACGAAGCCCATGTGGCCCACGGAGGAGTAGGCGATCAGACGCTTGAGGTCGCCCTTGGCGCCGGGGCGGGCGAGGGCGAGGCAGGCGAGTGAGCCGTAGATGATCCCGACGACGGCGAAGGCCGCGAGATAGGGCGCGAAGGTCTGCATCCCTTCCGGGGTGACGGGGAGCAGGATGCGGACGAACCCGTACGTACCCATCTTCAGCAGCACGCCGGCGAGGAGCACGGAGCCGACGGTCGGGGCCGCGGTGTGGGCGTCGGGCAGCCAGCTGTGCAGGGGCCACATCGGGGTCTTCACGGCCAGGCCGATCCCGACGGCCAGTACGGCGATGACCTGCACGGATGTGGTGAGGCCGCGGCCGTTGTCAGTGGCGAGTGCCACCATGTCGAAAGTGCCGCTCTTCAGTCCGATGAGGAGCAGCCCCAGCAGCATGATCACGGAGCCGAGCAGCGTGTAGAGGATGAATTTCCAGGCGGCGGGCTGCTTCCTGTCGCCGCCCCAGCGGGCGATGAGGAAGTACATCGGGATGAGGACCATCTCGAAGGCCAGGAAGAACAGCAGCAGGTCGAGGACGGCGAAGGTCGCCAGGGTGCCGGACTCGAGGACGAGGACCAGAGCGACGAAGGCCTTCGGGGAGGGGCCTGCGGGGAGCTTGAAGTAGCTGTAGAACGCGCAGAGGAAGGTCAGTAGCGCGGTCAGCACGAGGAGGGGGAGCGAAATGCCGTCGGTGCCGAGGTGGATGCGGACGTCGAGTGCCGGAATCCAGCTGATGTCCGTGATGGCCTGCATCTTCGACGGTTGGTCGTGGTCGAAGCCCGCGGCCAGGACGAGCGCGGCGAGGAGTACGGCGCCGGTGACGGTCACCCCGTGGCGGAGCACGGCCTGGTCGGGGTTCCTGCCCTTGAGCCCGGGCGGGGCCGGCAGGAGCGCGGCGGCCGCGCCGAGGAGCGGGGCGACGACGATGAACGCCAGAAGGAACTGCATCACGGACGCGCTGATATCGAACACGGATCACGCCCCGGCGTAGACGTTGGCAAAGACGACGGCGGCGATCGCCAGGACAAGGGTTCCGGCGAGGAGCGCGCCGAGGTAGGTCTGCACGTTGCCGGTCTGGGCGCGGCGGACCGCGGTGCCGAGTCCGCGGGCGATGCTGCCCGAGCCGCGTACGTAGGTGTCGACGACCTCACGGTCCAGGAAGCGGACGAGCCGTGCGGCGGCCCCCACGGGGCGGACGAACAGCGCCGTGTACAGGGCGTCGAGGTGGAAGCCGGTAACGGCGTGACGGTGCAGCGGCCCCAGCAGGAGCCGGCCGGGGTCCGAGGGGTCCGGGGCACCCGCGATGGTGCCGTACGCAGCGGTGTGCGAGGCAATGGCCTCGGCCTCCACCAGAGCGGGTTCGGCGCCGGGGTGGGCGGCGACCGCGCCGACCGGGGGGCGGCCGGCGAGCTCCGTGGTGTGGCGCCATGCGCCGTAGGTGACCAGTCCGCCGACGAGTCCGACGCCGGTGGAGAGGACGGCGGTCGTGAGGGAGGGGGTGAGGCTGTGGCCGTCGAACCAGTCGGTGAGGGCGCCGGCGGTGAGGCCGAAGGCGATCGTGGGCACGGCGAGGACCCAGAGGACGGAGGTCATCGCGACGGGCTGCCGGCCGTAATCGGGGATCTCAGGGCCACGCCCGCGGAAGGCGAGGAGCCACAGCCGGGTGGCGTAGGCGGCGGTGAGGACCGCGGCGGCGAGGCCGGCGACGAGGATCGTCCAGCCGGCCGCGGCCGGGGCGACGTCGCGGTCCCCGAAGGCGGTGTGCTCGGCGGCGACGAGGACGGCTTCCTTGGAGAAGAAGCCGGCGAACGGGGGAATGGCGGCGAGCGCGAGGAGGGCGACGGTCATCGTCCAGTAGGCGTCGGGGATGCGCTTGGTCAGCCCGCCCATGCGGGACATGGCGGCCAGTGAGTTGGTTCCCGCCGCGTGGATGACGACGCCCGCCGCGAGGAAGAGGACGGCTTTGAACGCACCGTGCGACAGGAGGTGGAAGACGGCTGCCCCGCGGTCACCGACGGCCAGGGCGCCGGACATGTAGCCGAGCTGGCCGATCGTCGAGTAGGCGAGGACCCGCTTGATGTCGTCCTGCGCGAGTGCGGCGAGCCCGGAGCCGATCATCGTGACGGCCGCCATCACGGCGAGGACGACGAGGGCGGCACCGGACGCGGCGAAGACGGGGAGGAGCCTGGCCACGAAGTAGATACCGGCGGCGACCATCGTCGCGGCGTGGATGAGCGCGGAGACGGGGGTGGGGCCGGCCATCGCGTCGGGCAGCCAGGTGTGCAGGGGGAACTGCGCGGACTTGCCCGCGACTCCGGCGAGGAGCAGCAGCGCGATGAGGGTGGGGTGATCGAGTCCGCCGTTGTTGACGGCGGCCAGGATGCCGGTGATGCGGAAGGTACCGGTGTCCGCGGCGAGCGCGAACAGGCCGATGAGGAAGGGTACGTCGCCGAGCTTGGTGACGAGGAAGGCCTTGAGGGAGGCGGCGCGCGCCTCGGGGGTCTCCCAGTAGTGACCGACGAGGAAGTACGAGCAGATGCCCATGATCTCCCAGCCGACCAGGAGCACCATCAGGTCGCCCGAGTAGACGACGAGCAGCATCGCGGAGGTGAAGAGGGAGACGAGGGCGGCGTACGAGGGGTAGCGGGCGTCGCCCTTGAGATACGCCGTCGAGTAGATCTGTACGCACGTGGCGACGAGGCCGACGAGGACGGCGACGAGGACGGCGAAGCCGTCCAGGTGCAGGGCCAGGTCGATCGGGACCGAGCCGGTGGGGGTCAGCTGGGTCGCGGCGTCGATGGGCCGGCCGCCGCCCTGGCGTACGGCGACGACGACGGCGAGGACGGCCGCGCCGAGGGCCGGCAGGACGGCGAGGGGGCGGACGAAGCCGGGCGCGGTCCGGCCGAGGAGCAGTCCTGCGGCGGCGCCCAGGAAGGGGAGGAGAGGGACGAGGGCGGCGAGGGTCGTGGTGGTCACGCGGTGGCCTCTGCCTTCTTTGCCTTCCCTGCCGGAGCAGTGGCCTGGTCTGCGGTGGTGTCGCGGTCGGCGTAGGCATCACCAGGGAGCGTTTCGGCGTCGTCGGTCTCCGCGGTGTCGCGGAGGCGGTCGACGTCCGAGCTGCCGCGATTGCGGTAGACGGCCAGGACGATCGCGAGGCCGATGCCGATTTCGGCCGCGGCGATGGCGATCGTGAAGAGGGTGAGGGCCTGGCCCGCGTGGAGTGCGTCGCGGAGCCAGACGTCGAAGGCGACCAGGTTGAGGTTGACAGCGTTGAGCATGAGCTCGACGGACATCAGGACGAGGATCGCGTTGCGGCGGGCGAGTACCCCGTACAGCCCGGTGCAGAAGAGGAGGACGGCGAGGACGGCGGGATAGGCGAGGTGCATCAGCTCTTGTCCTCCCGGTTCACGACGGGGCGGTTGGCGACGGGGCGGTCCGCTCGGCCGCCCTGCTGGTCCTTGCGGTCCGGCCGGTCCTTGCGGGACAGGACGATCGCGCCCACGAGGGCGGCCAGCAGCAGGACGGAAAGGGCCTCGAAGGGGAGGACCCAGTGCCGGAAGAGGAATTCTCCGGAGGCCTTGGTGGAGCCCTGGGCCGGGCCGTCGAGATTGATCCAGGTCGTACGGAAGGCGTCCACGACGACCCAGACGAGGGCCGCCGCGGAGGCGACGGAAGCCCCGAGGGCGATCCACCGGTTACCCGAGTCGGCGTCCGGGGAACGGCCGATGGGGGCTCTGGTGAGCATCAGCCCGAAGAGGAGGAGGACCACGACGGAACCGACGTAGATGAGAACCTGCACCCACGCGATGAACTCGGCCGTGAGCAGGAGGTACTCCACCGCTACGCCGCCGAGCGCCACGACGAGCCAGAGGGCGGCGTGCACGAGTTGCTTGGTCGTGACGGTGATGAGGGCTGCGCCGAGGGTGGCGAGTCCGACCAGGAGGAAGGCGATCTCGACGCCGGTCGGCGAGAGGAAGCCGGGATGACCGGCGGTGGTCGCGAGGGTCACTCCTGCCCCTCCTGTTCCGCTGCCTGGCCCGACTGGGCCTCCTGCGCTGCCTGGGCTTCCTGGGCCCGGAGCTTGTCGGCCGTCTTGCGGGCTGCGGCGATCTCCTTGGGTTCCTCGGCTCCCGGGTCGAGCGCGGGTGGTTCGGGGACGGTCCACATCCACTCGCGGAGCTTGTCGCGCTCGTGGGTGAGTTCGTGGATGTCCGTCTCCGCGTACTCGAATTCGGGCGACCAGAACAGCGCGTCGAAAGGACAGACCTCGATGCAGATACCGCAGTACATGCACAGGGCGAAGTCGATCGCGAAGCGGTCCAGGACATTGCGGCTGCGCTCGCGGCCACCGGGGGCAGCTGCGGGCACCGTCTCCTTGTGGGAGTCGATGTAGATGCACCAGTCGGGGCATTCACGGGCGCAGAGCATGCAGACCGTGCAGTTCTCCTCGAAGAGCCCGATGACACCCCGGGTGCGGGGCGGCAGTTCGGGCTGGACGTCCGGGTACTGCGCGGTGACCGTGCGCTTCGTCATGGTCCGCAGGGTGACGGCAAGACCCTTGGCCAGGCCTGAGCCGGGGATCGGGGGCACTAGTTGATCGCCACCTTCACGATGCCGGTGAGCGCGATCTGCGCGAGAGCGAGGGGGATGAGCGTGGTCCACGCGAGCTTCTGCAGCTGGTCCTCGCGCAGGCGGGGGTAGGTGACCCGGAGCCAGATGACGACGAACGCGAGAACGCCGGTCTTGAGCAGGGTCCAGACCCAGCCGAGCCCGTCGGCGCCGAGGGGACCGTGCCATCCGCCGAGGAAGAGGACGGTGGTCAGACCGCACAGGACGACGATTCCGGCGTACTCGGCGAGCAGGAACAGGGCGAAGCGGAGACCCGTGTACTCGGTGTACGCACCGAAGATGATCTCCGAGTCGGCGACCGGCATGTCGAAGGGCGGGCGCTGGAGTTCGGCGAGCCCCGCCACGAAGAAGACCAGGGCGCCGACGATCTGCCAGGGCAGCCACCACCACTCGAAGGCGTTGAGGATACCGGGGAGCGAGACGGTACCGGCCGCCATGGCGACGGATGCTGCGGCGAGCAGCATCGGCAGTTCGTAGGCGAGGAGCTGCGCTGCGGTGCGGAGACCGCCGAGCAGGGAGTACTTGTTGGCCGAGGCCCAGCCCGCCATCAGCGAGCCGAGCACACCGACGCCCATGACGGCCAGCACGAAGAAGATGCCCGCGTCGACGACCTGCCCGACCGCTCCCTCGCCGGGGCCGATCGGGATGGCGACGAGCACGAGGAGGTACGGGAGCAGGGCGACGGCGGGAGCGAGCTGGAAGATGCGGCGGTCCGCATCGGCCGGAACGACGTCTTCCTTCTGCGCGAACTTCACCCCGTCCGCGACGAGCTGGGCCCAGCCGTGGAACCCGCCCGCGTGCATGGGACCGAGGCGGCCCTGCATGTGGGCCATCACCTTGTGTTCGGCCTGTCCCACGACGAGCGGGACCACCATGAACACCGCAAAGACGATGACGAGGCGGAGGGTGACGTCGAGTACGTCGCTCACTCGGCATCGCCTCCGGCGGAACGGTCGGGATCGGCGGAACGGTCGGTTCGGGACGAGGCGTCGGGGCCCCGAGCGGGGGCAGGGTCCGCGGCCGAGCCGCCGCTGTCGGAGTCATGGCCGGCGTCACCCTGCGCAGGAGCGTCCGACGGCTCGGACTCCGGTACCAACTCAGGCCCCGGCGGCTGCTCGGGCCCCGGTACCGGCTCAGGCCCCGACGGCTGCTCGGGCCCCGGTACCGGCTCAGGCCCCGGCGGCTGCTCGGGCCCCGGTACCGGCTCAGGCCCCGGCGGCTGCTCGGGCCCCTGCGGCGCCGGCCGTTTTGGCATCGTTTGCTTCGGGGTGTCGTCGAAGGCCGGCCGCGCGTCGTGCCAGGGTGCGTCCGCACGGCCGGCAGCACCCGACCCGCGCGCCGCGTCGTCGCCGCTCCGCGCGGCTCCGCCGTCCGTCGGACCGGCCGGAGGCGCGGACGCCGGGCCGGTGGCCTGGCCCGCCGAGCCCTGGGCGGCGCCGCGGGTGCGGCGCGGTGGCGCGGCCTGCGGGGCCTCCGCCGCGTCCGGCCGCTGCGCCGCCGATCCCTCGCTCACGCTGCGGGCCCGGCGCACCGGCCGGTCGCCCGCCGCACGCGCCCCTCGGGCCGGCCGGGCCGTGACAGGCGGGAGCTGCCCCTTGAGCGGGCCCCATTCATTGGGATCGGGCACTCCCGGCGGCAGCATCGTGCGCCGCTTGGGCCCGCCGTGTTCGGACTCGCCCGGCTCCTTCGCCCCCGGCCATGCCTTGGCTACACGGGCCGCAAGGACGAAGTCCTTGCGCAACGGGTGGCCCTCGAAGCTCTCGGGCAGCAGCAGCGGGACCAAGTGCGGGTGGTCCTCGAAGGCGATGCCGAACATCTCGTGCGTCTCGCGCTCGTGCCAGGCCGCGCCCGCGTAGACGCCGACGGCGGTGGGCAGGGTGGCCGCCTCGTGCGGGACGGTCGTGCGGAGCAGCAGGCGCCGGACCGTGCCGCCGCCGAGGGCCGCGACATGGGCGCAGACCCGGAAGCCGGTGCCCGGTTCGTCGACGGCGCTCAGCCAGTCGAAATAGGTGCAGCCCAGCTCGTCGCGGGCCGTTTCGAGGGCGGCGGTCCACGAGGCGGCGGGGACGTCGACGGTCAGCAGGTCGTAGGCGTGCGCGGCGGTGGCGTCCTCGCCGAAGACGTCGGTGACGGCGTCGGGCAGCCGGTCGTAGGTGTCCGAGGTGGTCACTGCCGCTTCTCCCCTGGCGTCTTCGGGGCTGTGACGAGACCGCTGCGCAGGGCGGCGGCCGAGGGACGGGCTGTGTCCTCGGTGGCGTACCGCTCGGCGAGCGACTCGCGGGCGATCTTCTCCTGGAGCTTGAGGATGCCCTGGAGGAGCGCCTCGGGCCGGGGCGGGCAGCCGGGTACGTACACGTCGACGGGGATGATCTGGTCGACGCCCTTCGTCACGGAGTACGAATCCCAGTAAGGGCCGCCGCAGTTGGAGCAGGCGCCGAAGGAGATGACGTACTTCGGCTCGGGCATCTGCTCGTAGAGCCGCTTCACGGCCGGGGCCATCTTGTCCGTCACCGTGCCGGACACGACCATCAGGTCGGCCTGCCGAGGGCCGGGCGCGAACGGGATGACGCCGAGCCGGATGAAGTCGTGCCGTGCCATGGAGGCGGCGATGAACTCGATGGCACAGCAGGCGAGTCCGAAGTTGAAGACCCAGAGGCTGTAGCGGCGGCCCCAGTTGAGGACCACCTTCATCGGTTCGGGCGCGAGCCGGGACAGCACGCCGAGCTTCTTCGGCTCGGGCAGCAACGCCGGATCGGGCAGCGACACGGGGGGTTCGGGATTCGGCCGGCTCGTCACGCCCATCCGAGGACGCCCTTCTTCCATGCGTAGAGCAGTCCCACGGCCAGGAAACCGAGGAAAATGAACATCTCCACCAGCGTCGTCGCCCCGTATCCGGGGGCCGCGAACACCGTCGCCCACGGGAACAGGAAGATCGAGTCGACGGCGAAGATCACGTACAGGAAGGCGTACACGTAATAGCGCACCTGGGTGTGGGCCCAGCCTTCGCCCACCGGGTCCACGCCGCACTCGTACGTGAGCAGTTTCTCCGGCGTCGGGACCACGGGCCTCAGCAGTCGGCCGGCCCCGAAGGCGACGGCGACGAACAGCACACCCACCAGGGCGAGCAGTCCGATCACTGAGTAGCTCTGGAAGTAGTCCGACGCGAGAACGGTCGGTCCCGGCACGTCCGCCACGTCCGCCCCTCGCTCCCTCAACCTGTTCGACGGTCTGTACGCAGGGGAGTCTAGGCCCTGTAAAGGGACGGTAAGCAGCCCCGTCGCACAACAGCTGGGACCGGAGGCGCCACGGGAGGCGCGATGCGAGGTGGGGTTATCCCTACTCGGCCCCACCCACGAACCCCATGGCGTGGGTGCCACCGGCCCGGCACGCTGGTCGTATGACCATGAGCCCCTCCGTGCCGGACAACGACCGGCCGCCGCCCGCGCGCTTCGCCTTCGACCGGTGGACGTGGAAGGAGATCGCGTATCTCCTGGCCAACTTGCCGGTGGCGATCGCCGGGTTCGTCTACACCGTGATCCTGATCGGTGTGGGCGCCGGGCTCTCCGTCACCGTGATCGGACTGCCACTGCTCGCGCTGGGGCTCCAGGGCGCGCGGGGGCTCGGCCGGGCCGAACGCGGCCGGGCGCGGCGGATGCTCGGGGTGCGGATCGAGGAGCCGAGCCCGATGGCCCGGAGCCGCCGGGACCAGGGTTTCCTCACCTGGCTGTGGTCGGGGCTGAAGGACCCGGTGGGGTGGCGGGCGTTGCTGTATTCGTTCATCCGGCTGCCATGGGGTGTGGCGACGTTCGCCGTGACGCTGGTGAGCCTGTTCGTCCTGTGGCCCGTGCTCCCGTACCTCGCGCGCGGGTTGACCAACGCGGACCGGGCGATGGCTCGGGCCCT
Organism: Streptomyces sp. NPDC002911; assembly: GCF_053591835.1. NCBI lineage: Bacteria > Bacillati > Actinomycetota > Actinomycetes > Kitasatosporales > Streptomycetaceae > Streptomyces > Streptomyces sp. NPDC002911. Next base: position 65,069 of record NZ_JBSFUO010000004.1, read on the forward strand.
GCTCTCGCCCTCCGACGAACTGGAGCGCAGGATCGCCGAACTGGAGTCGGACAGGGGTGTGGTCGTGGACACCGCGGCCGCGGACCTGCGCCGCATCGAACGCGACCTCCACGACGGCGCACAGGCCCGGCTCGTCGCCCTCGCCATGGGCCTGGGGCTGGCGAAGGAGAAGCTCACCGACGACCCCGAAGCCGCCGCCCGCATGGTCGACGAGGCCCACGGCGAGATCAAGGTCGCCCTCCAGGAACTCCGCGACCTCGCCCGCGGCATCCACCCCGCCGTCCTCACCGACCGCGGACTCGACGCCGCACTCTCCGCCATCGCCTCCCGCTGCACCGTCCCCGTGAAAGTCGCGGTGGACCTGGAGTCACGGCCCGCCCAGGCCATCGAGGGCATCGCCTACTTCACCGTCTCCGAACTCCTCCAGAACATCAGCAAGCACGCCCGGGCCACCCGCGCCTCGGTCGACGTCTGGAGAGCGGCGGACCGGCTGATGCTCCAGGTCACGGACGACGGCCGCGGCGGAGCCCGGCTCGACGGCGGTACGGGCATGTCGGGGCTGGCGGAGCGGCTGGGAGCCGTCGACGGGCTGTTCGTCCTGGACTCCCCCGAGGGCGGCCCCACCACGGTCACCGCGGAGCTGCCCTGGCGCGACCGCGCGGACACGGAGACCGAACGGGCGGGTGTGGCATGACACGGAGGCGGGACGTCATGCGCGGAGGCGGGGCGCCGTGGCCCGGAGGCAGGACGGCGTGGCCCGGAGGCAGGACGGCGGGCCGCCATGGTGGGGAAAACCCCCTGCCCGATACGGAGACCCTCCTCATGGTGCCGTGGCCCCTGGCACAGCAGTCTTGACTAATCAGCCGTTGTATCGGCCCGCGGGGAGTCCCCGCTCAGAAGAAACGGACGGACGCCCCTGATGACCACGGCATACGGACCGGCCTCGCGCAACCACCACAGCCCCGGCGCCGGGTCGGGGGGCTACCCCCGGGCGAAGCACTTCTTCCCCGCGGCGCTGCGCGCGCCCTTCGAGGCGCGTACCTGGCGCGAGCTGGGCTATGTGCTCCTGAGCCTGCCGATCAGCGTGGTGCTGTTCAGCTTCGCGGTGACCATGGTGTCGCTGGGCCTGGGCATGCTGATCACCTTCGTCGGCATCCCGATCCTCGCCGCCGGCCTGGTCATGTGCCGCGGTTTCGGCGCCGTGGAGCGGGTCCGGGCACGCGGGCTGCTGAAGCTGGACGTCGCGGATCCCGAGCCGGTACGCGGGAAGGGCGGCCTGGTGTCCTGGGTGGGCGCGGTACTGAGGAGCGGGGCGTCCTGGCGGCATCTGCTCTACGCGGTGCTGCACATGCCCTGGGCGGTGTTCGCGTTCTCCGTGTCGGTGGCGTTCTGGGCCTACGGCTGGGCCGCGTTCACCTACCCGCTGTGGCGCTGGGTCTTCCCGGCGTACGCGGGTGTCGACGGCATCCAGCTGTACGGCGACCGGACGCATCAGGTCTACCTCGACTCCCCCTTCGAGCTGACGGTCACCGGCGCGGTCGGTCTGGCTCTCGTCCTGGTCACGCCGTGGATCATCCGTGGCCTGGTGTCCGTGGACCGTTTGATGGTGCTGGGTCTGCTCGGCCCTTCCCGGCTGGCCTCCAGGGTCTCGGAGCTGGAGTCGGACAGGGGTGTGGTCGTGGACACCGCGGCCGCGGACCTGCGCCGCATCGAACGCGACCTCCACGACGGCGCACAGGCCCGGCTCGTCGCCCTCGCCATGGGCCTGGGGCTGGCGAAGGAGAAGCTCACCGACGACCCCGAAGCCGCCGCCCGCATGGTCGACGAGGCCCACGGCGAGATCAAGGTCGCCCTCCAGGAACTCCGCGACCTCGCCCGCGGCATCCACCCCGCCGTCCTCACCGACCGCGGACTCGACGCCGCACTCTCCGCCATCGCCTCCCGCTGCACCGTCCCCGTGAAAGTCGCGGTGGACCTGGAGTCACGGCCCGCCCAGGCCATCGAGGGCATCGCCTACTTCACCGTCTCCGAACTCCTCCAGAACATCAGCAAGCACGCCCGGGCCACCCGCGCCTCGGTCGACGTCTGGAGAGCGGCGGACCGGCTGATGCTCCAGGTCACGGACGACGGCCGCGGCGGAGCCCGGCTCGACGGCGGTACGGGCATGTCGGGGCTGGCGGAGCGGCTGGGAGCCGTCGACGGCGTCCTCGTCGTCGACTCGCCCGCCGGCGGCCCGACGACCATCACCGCCGAGCTGCCCTGGCGAGGCTGAGACACCGGCTCCGTACACGAGCCGGACGCACCGCAGTGCCCCGGCCGCCACCACGGCGGCCGGGGCACTGCGGTGCGTCCGGTGGCGACGGAACCGCTGGTGTACGACCCGCCCGGGTGCCGATGCTGGAATGCTGGGCGCACAGGGGCGGCGCGCACAGCGGCGTACCCGAGGGACACCGACAGTGGGGGACACAACGTCGTGAAGGAAAGAGTGCGGGTCGTCATCGCCGAGGATTCGGTGCTGCTGCGGGAAGGACTCACCCGGCTGCTGACCGATCTCGGGCACGACGTCGTCGCCGGGGTGGGGGACGCCGAGGCGCTGATCAAGACGGTGAGTGACCTCGCGGGGCAGGACGCGCTGCCGGACGTGGTGGTCGCCGACGTGCGGATGCCGCCGACCCACACCGACGAGGGGGTGCGGGCGGCCGTGCGGATACGCAAGGACTACCCGGACATCGGGGTGCTGGTGCTCTCGCAGTACGTCGAGGAGCAGTACGCCACCGAACTGCTGGCCGGAAGCAGCCGCGGCGTCGGCTATCTCCTGAAGGACCGGGTGGCCGAGGTCAGGGAGTTCGTGGACGCCGTGGTGCGGGTGGCGCAGGGCGGGACCGCGCTGGACCCCGAGGTGGTGGCTCAGCTGCTGGGCCGCAGCCGCAAGCAGGACGTGCTGGCGGGGCTCACGCCGCGCGAGCGGGAGGTCCTCGGTCTGATGGCGGAGGGACGTACGAATTCAGCCGTCGCCCGTCAGCTGGTGGTCAGCGACGGAGCCGTGGAGAAGCACATCAGCAACATCTTCCTGAAACTCGGCCTGGCCCCCAGTGACGGGGATCACCGGCGCGTTCTCGCCGTTCTCACGTATTTGAACTCGTGACGACGCGATGATCTACCCGTGATCATCTGGATGATCCACCCACCGCCGAGCGAAACCCCAGGTCCTACGACGAAAGGATGAGCAACGAAGGGGGGCGTCCAGTGATCGACAGGTCCGGAAAATATGGCAAAGCGTGACGCATTCATGTCCTGAAAACGCGTCCACCATATGACCGGTCCAAGGAAGGCGACCCTTACAGAAGTAGGGTGGGGCCTGGACCGCCGGCGGGCCGGCCGGTCCCGAGCCGCCGCCCCGAGGGAGGTCCAGTTCAGTGACCAGCCAGGTCAGTAGCCCAGCCGGAAAGTCCGATGAGGCCAACGAGGCTGTAGTCGGGGAGCAGCGTGCTCCGCGCATTGATCGTACGGGTGCCGCCGAGAAGGAAATCCGCCGTCTGGACCGAGTGATCATCCGCTTCGCGGGTGACTCGGGTGACGGCATGCAATTGACAGGCGACCGGTTCACGTCGGAGACGGCGTCGTTCGGGAACGACCTGTCGACGCTGCCCAACTTCCCCGCCGAGATCCGGGCGCCCGCCGGCACGCTGCCGGGTGTGTCCTCGTTCCAGCTGCACTTCGCGGACCACGACATCCTCACACCGGGCGATGCGCCGAATGTACTGGTCGCGATGAATCCGGCGGCGCTGAAGGCGAATATCGCCGATGTGCCGCGCGGGGCCGACATCATTGTGAACACGGATGAGTTCACCAAGCGTCCGATGGCGAAAGTCGGATACGCCGAGTCCCCTCTCGAGGACGGCTCGCTCGAGGCGTACAACGTGCATCCTGTTCCGTTGACGACCCTGACGATCGAGGCGTTGAAGGAGTTCGGACTTTCCCGCAAGGAGGCCGAGCGGTCGAAGAACATGTTCGCGCTCGGGCTGTTGTCCTGGATGTACAACCGTCCGACCGAGGGGACGGAGACATTCCTCCGGTCGAAGTTCGCCAAGAAGCCGGCCATCGCCGAGGCGAATGTGGCGGCATTCCGTGCGGGCTGGAATTTCGGTGAGACGACGGAGGATTTCGCGGTCTCGTACGAGGTCGCACCGGCGTCGCAGGCTTTCCCGACGGGCACGTACCGCAACATCTCGGGAAACCTGGCGTTGTCGTACGGGCTGATCGCGGCGGGCCGGCAGGCGGACCTGCCGGTGTACCTGGGCTCGTATCCGATCACTCCGGCGTCCGACATCCTGCATGAGCTCAGCAAGCACAAGAATTTCGGCGTAAGGACCTTCCAGGCGGAGGACGAGATCGCCGGGATCGGGGCGGCTCTCGGCGCGTCGTTCGGCGGGTCACTGGGTGTGACGACCACGTCGGGCCCGGGCGTGGCGCTGAAGTCGGAGACGATCGGTCTGGCGGTGTCGCTGGAGCTGCCGCTGCTGGTCATCGACATCCAGCGCGGGGGCCCGTCCACCGGTCTGCCGACCAAGACGGAACAGGCCGACCTGCTTCAGGCCATGTACGGGCGCAACGGTGAGGCACCGGTCCCGATCGTGGCACCGAGGACCCCGGCGGACTGCTTCGACGCGGCCCTGGACGCCGCCCGGATCGCGCTGACCTACCGGACGCCGGTGTTCCTGCTCTCCGACGGGTATCTGGCGAACGGCTCCGAGCCGTGGCGGATCCCCGAGGTCGACGGCCTCCCCGACCTGCGGACGCAGTTCGCCACCGGGCCGAACCACGAACTCGCGGACGGCACCGAGGTGTTCTGGCCGTACAAGCGGGACCCGGAGACCCTGGCCCGCCCCTGGGCCGTGCCGGGCACCCCGGGGCTGGAGCACCGGATCGGCGGGATCGAGAAGCAGGACGGCACGGGCAACATCTCCTACGACCCGGCCAACCACGAATTCATGGTCCGCACCCGCCAGGCGAAGATCGACGGCATCGAGGTCCCCGACCTGGAGGTCGACGACCCGGCCGGCGCGAAGACCCTGGTCCTGGGCTGGGGTTCGACGTACGGGCCGATCACGGCGGCGGTGCGCCGGCTCCGCGCGGACGGCGAGACGATCGCGCAGGCCCATCTGCGCCATCTGAACCCCTTTCCGCGGAATCTCGGTGAGGTGCTGAAGCGTTACGACAAGGTCGTGGTACCGGAGATGAACCTCGGCCAGCTCGCCATGCTGCTGAGGGCCAAATACCTCGTGGACGCCCAGAGTTACACCCAGGTCAACGGAATGCCTTTCAAGGCCGAGCAGCTCGCCACAGTCCTCAAGGAGGCCAACGGTGCCTGACGCCAACGCCAACGAACTCCTCCAGCTGGTCCCCAAGGCCGAGGGCAAGCAGTCCATGAAGGACTTCAAGTCCGACCAGGAGGTGCGCTGGTGCCCGGGCTGCGGTGACTACGCGGTCCTCGCGGCCGTGCAGGGCTTCATGCCCGAACTGGGACTGGCCAAGGAGAACATCACCTTCGTCTCCGGCATCGGCTGCTCGTCCCGCTTCCCCTACTACATGAACACGTACGGGATGCACTCCATCCACGGCCGCGCCCCCTCCATCGCCACGGGCCTGGCCACCTCCCGCCGCGACCTGTCCGTCTGGGTCGTCACCGGCGACGGCGACGCGCTGTCCATCGGCGGGAACCACCTGATCCACGCCCTGCGCCGCAACGTCAACCTCAAGATCCTGCTGTTCAACAACCGGATCTACGGGCTGACGAAGGGGCAGTACAGCCCCACCTCCGAGGTCGGCAAGATCACCAAGTCGACGCCGATGGGCTCGCTCGACGCGCCCTTCAACCCGGTCTCCCTCGCCCTGGGCGCCGAAGCCTCCTTCGTCGCCCGCACCGTCGACTCCGACCGCAAGCACCTCACGAGCGTGCTGCGCGCGGCCGCCGACCACCCCGGTACCGCACTGGTGGAGATCTACCAGAACTGCAACATCTTCAACGACGGCGCCTTCGAGGTACTCAAGGACAAGGAACGGGCCGAGGAGGCGGTCATCCGCCTCGAACACGGCAAGCCGATCCGCTTCGGCGCCGACAACGCCAAGGGGGTCGTCCGCGACCCCCTCACCGGTGACCTGAGCGTCGTCGCGGTCACCGAGGACAACCAGTCACGGATCCTCGTCCACGACGCCCACAACCCCAGCCCGACGACCGCGTTCGCGCTGTCCCGGCTGGCGGACGCCGACACCCTGCACCACACGCCCATCGGGGTGCTGCGCAGCGTGGAGCGCCCGGTCTACGACTCCCTGATGTCCGACCAGCTCGATGCCGCGATCGAGCAGCGCGGCAAGGGCGATCTGAGCACCCTGCTGTCCGGCACCGACACGTGGACCGTGGTCGGCTGATCCGCCGTCACCCCTGCACGACGGGGCCCGGAGCCGACTGGCTCCGGGCCCCGTCGTATGCCTCGCGGGCGTCCTCCACCGCGTCCAGCCGCCGCTCCGCCCACCGGGCCAGGCCCCAGACCTGCTCCGCCGCCTCCTTGCCGAGCGGAGTCAGGGAGTAGTCCACCCTCGGCGGGATCACGGGCTTGGCGTCCCGGTGCACGAAGCCGTCCCGTTCCAGCGTCTGCAGGGTCTGGGCCAGCATCTTCTCGCTGACACCGCCCACCGTGCGGCGCAGCTCGCTGAAGCGGTACGACCGCTCCAGCAGCGCGGCGAGCACCAGCACCCCCCAGCGACTGGTGACGTGCTCCAGCACCAGCCGCGAGGGGCACATCGGCTGGTGGACGCTCGGGGCCCTGACGGCACTTACGCTCATGCCAGTACCTTACTTCAAAGTGCGTACTTTCGAAGAGAAAGTGCATCTCCTACAGTAAGTAACCGAGAGAGCCGTCCCAGGATCAGCGCACCAGGAGGAAAACCCATGAGCATCGTTGTCACCGGAGCCACCGGCGAGCTCGGCCGTCTCGTCGTCGAGCGGCTGCTCGCCACGGTCCCCGCGGAGTCGGTCGCGGCGGTCGTCCGCGACAAGGAGAAGGCCGCCCCGCTCGCGGCCCGCGGCGTGGAAGTCCGTATCGCCGACTACGACCGGCCCGAGACCCTCGCCGGCGCGTTCCGGGCCGGCGACCGCGTGCTGCTGATATCGGCCGACGAGGTCGGCAGGCGGATCCCGCAGCACACCGCCGTGATCGAGGCCGCGAAGGCTGCGGGCGTCGCGCAGCTCGCCTACACCGGAGTGCTGGGCGGCCCTGACGCGGACTTCCAGCTTGCCGCCGAGCACAAGGTGACCGAGCAGCTGATCCTGGACTCCGGGTTGCCATACACCTTCCTGCGCAACGGCTGGTACACCGAGAACTACACGGCGAATCTGGCGCCCGTCCTGGAGCACGGCGCCGTCGTCGCCAACGCGGGCGACGGTCGCGTCGCCTCCGCCACCCGGGCCGACTACGCGGACGCCGCCGCCGCCGCGCTGACCGGCGAGGGGCACCTCGGCGCCACGTACGAGCTGAGCGGCGACGTGGCCTGGTCGCTGGCCGAGTACGCCGCCGTGGTGGCCGCCGCGACCGCCGAGGAAATCGTCTACCACAACGTGCCGGCCGCCGCGCACCAGGAGATCCTCGTCGGAGCCGGGGTGCCCGAGCCCTTCGCCGCGATCCTCGTCGACGTGGACGAGGCCATCGCCCGTGGCCTGCTCGCCGGGACGAGCGGCGACCTGGCCCGCCTCATCGGCCGGCCGACCACCCGTCTGGCCGAGACGGTCGCCCGCACGGTCGCGGCCGCCTGAACGGGCACCCGGACACCTGTCACGACCGTTTCCGTGAGACAGCAATGACAGAGGGCTCCTCCGGCGCTACCGTCGTGCAGTCGGCGGCTCGCCGACCGCCTGAGTCGCGGTAGTGCCGGGAGGGCCCGTGAAGGGGAAGAACGAACAGCGGGCAGGCCTGCTGTACGGAATCGGCGCGTACGGGATGTGGGGCCTCGTGCCCCTCTTCTGGCCGCTGCTGGAACCGTCGGGGGCGGTGGAGATCCTCGCGCACCGGATGGTGTGGTCACTGGGTGTCGTCGGTGTCGCCCTGCTGCTCCTGCGCCGCTGGGCCTGGATCGGCGAGCTGGCACGACAGCCCCGGCGGCTGGGGCTGATCGCGATAGCCGCGACCGTGATCTCGGTCAACTGGGGTATCTACATCTGGTCCGTCAACAACGGCCATGTCGTCGAGGCGTCGCTCGGCTATTTCATCAATCCCCTGGTCACGATCGCGATGGGCGTCCTGTTGCTCGGTGAGCGGCTGAGGCCGGCGCAGTGGACCGCGGTGGCGACCGGCTTCGCCGCGGTCCTCGTGCTGGCGATCGGCTACGGGCAACCGCCGTGGATCTCGCTGGTGCTGGCGTTCTCGTTCGCGACGTACGGCCTGGTGAAGAAGAAGGTCGGCATGGGCGGCCTGGAGTCCCTGGCCGCCGAGACCGCCGTGCTGTTCGTGCCGGCGCTCGGCTTCCTGCTGTGGCTCGGGGCGAGCGGGAACGCGACGTTCCTGGCCGCGGGCGCGGGGCACGGAGCACTTCTCGCCGCGACGGGGCTCGTCACCGCGATACCGCTCGTCTGTTTCGGCGCCGCGGCGATCCGGGTGCCGCTGTCCGTCCTGGGTCTGCTGCAGTATCTGGCGCCGGTGTTCCAGTTCGCGCTCGGCATCCTGTACTTCCACGAGTCGATGCCGCCCGAGCGGTGGGCCGGTTTCGCGCTGGTCTGGGTGGCGCTGATGCTGCTGACCTGGGACGCGCTGCGGACGGCGCGGCGCACGAGGGTGGAGGCACTGCGCCTGGCCGTACGCGCGGCGGAGGCCGCTCCCTCACTGGAGACGCCTTCCGCTTCAGCGCCGGACGCGGACACGCCCGCCGCAAAATAGTTACCAGGTTGCATTTTTAACTCGGTTGCGTTTCCCTGTCCTTCCGGATGGCGTGCACCGAGGAGCAGACATGACCGACGTACTGATCGTGGGCGCGGGCCCGACCGGACTGACACTGGCCTGCGATCTCGCCCGGCGTGGCATCGCCGTCCGGATCGTGGACAAGTCGCCGGAGTATCCGCGCAGTTCCCGGTCCAAGGGCCCCGATCCCCGCTCTCTGGAGGTGCTGGAGGACCTGGGGGTCGTCGAGGCGGTGCTGGCGGCGGGTTCGCCGCCGCTCCCGATGCGCAAGTACCGCGACGGAGTGCCGGTCGCCGAGGCCGACCCGTACGCGGATTCCGCGCCGGCCCCGGACGCGCCCTACGACCGGGGCCGGCTGATCGCCCAGTGGCGGCTGGAGGAAATCCTGCGTGACCGCCTCACGGAATACGGCGTGGGCGTGGAGACCGGAATCGAGGTCGTGGGCCTCACCGAGGACGACGCCTCGGTAACCGTCAGCTTCGCCGACGGTTCCGGCACCGGCGCCCGGTACGTGGTGGGCTGCGACGGCGCCCACAGCCGCGTACGGAAACTGCTCGGCGTCGCGTTCGACGGGAAGACGGACGAGGAGCAGGTGATGGTCTGCGGCGACGTCGAGATCACCCCGGGCGTCCTGGACCGTGGCATCTGGCACCAGTGGTTCGACGAGGACGGAGCGGTCATGCTCTGCCCCGTCCCCGGCACCCGGGCGGGCTGGTGGTACCAGTCGAGCCCGGAGCGCGACGGGGACGGCCGGCCGCTCGCCCCCTCACTCGACGGCTTCAGGCGGCTCTTCGCCCGGCATACCCGGATTCCGGCCGGCCACCTCATAGAGGCCGCGCTGCTCTCCACGTACCGCGTCAACGTGCGCATGGCGGACCGCTACCGGGTGGGCCGGGCGTTCCTGGCCGGGGACGCCGCCCATGTGCACGCGATCGCGGGCGGGCTGGGCATGAACACCGGCATCCAGGACGCCTTCAACCTCGGCTGGAAACTCGCCCAGGTGCTGCGGGGGCGGGCGGCCACGGGGCTGCTGGACACCTACGAGGAGGAGCGGCTGCCGGTCGCCGCCTGGACGCTGGACCTCACCTCGGAGCGGCTGCGGGACACGCTGGCAGCGATCAGGAAGCCGGGCGGCGGACTCGACACCGCGATCACCCCGTCGACGACGGGCCTCGACCGTGGCTACCGGTGGAGCTCCCTGACCCGCCCCGGCGGCAACGGCGGCGTACGGTCCGGCGACCGCGCCCCGGACGCCCCCTGCGTCAAGGCGGCGACGGGCGCGCCCACCCGCCTGTTCCGCGTTCTCGCCGGTCCGCACATCACGCTGCTGGGCTTCGGTTCCGGCACGGAGCGGGCGCTCCGGGAGGCGACCGCGGCCCACGGCGACGCGGTGCGGGCCTTCCGGGTGTACGGCTCCGGGGCCCCGGAGCCCGGGACGGCCGCCGCCGGCCCGGAGGCCCTGCACGACCGGGAAGGGCACGCCCACGCGGCGTACGGCATCGAAGGGGACACCGTCGTCGTGATCCGTCCCGACAACCACGTGGGGCTGATCGCCGACGCGGACGACCACGACGCCGTACGGCGGTATCTGGATGCGCTGGACGAGGTGCGGGAGCCGGATCCGATGCGTGTGGCAGGCATGGTGGACGGCACCCGTAAAGGCTGATTGAGTGCCCGGATGGGGACGATCCTGAAGGACATGAGGCACGTTCAGTGGCATGAGCTGCGCCATGCCCAGGGCTCCGCGTCCCAGGTCCCCGGGATGCTGTCGCGGATCGCGTGGGGGGACAGTGAGTCGGCCGAGGACGCGCTGAGCGATCTGGGGCGGTGGATCGGCGCCATGGCCTTGTTCGACGCCACGGCCGCCACGGTGCCGTTCCTGTGGGAACTCGCCGGCATGGAGACCGTGAAGGACCGCGCCGGGGTGCTCGGCCTGCTGCGGACGATCCTCACCCATGGACACGCGCATCACCCCGAGTGGGCCAGGGACGCGCATCTCGCGGTCCTGACCGGCCGGGTGACGGCCGAGCGGCTGGCCTCGGACGACGATCCTGCGGTGCGCACGGCGGCCGGGGAACTGCTGGCGGCGCTCGGCGGGCACGTCTGCGAGACCTGCCCGCCGTCGTGAGGCCCGCGGCTCGGCCGATCGCCGCCACCCGGCCCGTCAGGTGCCGGCAGAAGTGCAGGGTGCAGTTGTGCCGCGCCGCCCCCGTCGCGCCCGGCGCCCAGGTCCGGCGGCCGCCGGAAGTCGTGAACGCCACCGGCGGAGCCCGCACCGCCGCGGACGTGCGGCCCTTCGGTGTACGGAGAACCGGTTTTGGTTCCGGCGCGGCCGTTGCCGTCCCATTCAGGTGACCAGTATGAACGGTTACATGACCCTGCACTGGAAAGTCGTCATCGACGCCGGCGACCCGCACGCCCAGGCCGACTTCTGGGCCGAGGCGCTCGGCTATCTCGTCGAGGACAACAGCGCTTTGATCGAGGAACTGCTCGCCGCGGGAGCCGTGACCGAGGCCGCGACGGTCGAACCGCACGGGCACCGCGCGTGGCGCGATCTCGCCGCGGTGCGGCATCCGGACGATCCGTACGAGGAGAAGAGCGGGACCGGGCTGGGGCGCCGGCTGCTCTTCCAGCGCGTACAGGAGCCCAAGACGGTGAAGAACCGCCTCCACCTGGACGTCCACACGGCCCCCGGGCAGCGCGAGGCCGAGGTGGAACGGCTGCTGGAGCTGGGAGCGAGCGCGCTGCGGGTCGTCGAGGAACCCGGCGGGTCGTGGCAGGTGCTCCTGGACCCGGAAAGCAACGAATTCTGCGTCCACTGACGGATCCGCCCGTCCGCGCAGGTCAGCGACGTCCGACGGGAAGGCGATCTCTCTAGGCTGACCTCATGTTCACGCGACTCGCCGCATACACCCTTGTCGCCACGGATCTGGACGGCACGCTGCTGCGTTCCGACGACACCGTGAGCCCCCGCTCCCGCTCCGCCCTCACCCGCGCGGCGTCGGCGGGGGCGCACCATCTGATCGTCACGGGCCGGGCGGTACCCGGCATACGCGCGCTGCTCGCGGACCTGGGCTACGACGGCCTCGCAGTCTGCGGGCAGGGCGCGCAGGTGTACGACGCCGGGGCAGCCCGCATGCTGCGCTCGGTCACGCTGGACCGGGATCTGGCCGAGACCGCGCTCGGCAAGATCGAGGCCGAGGTGGGGCAGGTGTTCGCGGCGGTCGACCAGGACGGTACCGAGGGCCGGACCCTGATCGAGCCGGGCTACCGCATGCCGCATGCCACCCTCCCCGCGCAGCGGGCCGAACGGCGCGAGGAGCTGTGGGCGGCGCCGGTCATCAAGGTGCTCATACGCCACCCGGAGCTGACGGACGACGAGCTGGCCGTGACCGCCCGTGGGGCGGTGGGCGATCTGGCGTCCGTCACGATGGCGGGCCCCGGCACGGTGGAGCTGGCGCCGTACGGCGTGGACAAGGGGACCGGCATCGCGGAGGCGGCCGGACTGCTGGGCCGTGACCCCGCCGGCGCGGTGGCGTTCGGCGACATGCCCAACGACCTGCCGATGTTCCGCCTCGCGGGCCACCGGGTGGCGATGGCCGACGCCCACGCGGAGCTGCGCGCCGAGGCCGACGAGATCACGCTGTCGAACGAGGACGACGGAGTCGCGGTGGTCCTGGAGCGGCTGTTCGCCTGAGGGCACACCCCGCCCACGACCATCGGCCGGAAATCACTCCCCGAAACCCCATGCACATGCATATGATGCGTGCGCCGGTAAAAGTTGCACGCATTCAACTGGGGGTACACCATGACCACGCGCGCCTTCCTCTTCCTGCTCGGCAGCAGCCGCGCCGACGGCAACACCGAGCTGCTCACCCGCCTCGCGGCCGAGCAGCTCCCGGCAGACACGGAACAGCGGTGGCTGAACCTGCGGGATCTTCCGCTGCCCGACTTCGAGGACCTTCGGCACGCGGACGGCCACTCCGTCCCCGCCGGGCACGCCGCGACCTTGCTGGAGGCGACACTCGCCGCCACCGACGTGGTCGTCGCCTCACCGCTGTACTGGTACTCGGTCTCCTCCTCCACCAAGCGCTACCTGGACCACTGGTCGGGCTGGCTGGAGACCCCCGGCATCGACTTCCAGCGGCGGATGGCAGGGAAGACCCTCTGGGGGATCACCGCTCACGCCGTCACCGACCCGGCGGTCGCCGAGCCCCTCGCGGGGACGCTGCGCAATTCGGCGCGTTACCTGGGGATGCGCTGGGGCGGGGTGCTGCTGGGCAACGGCAGCAAGCCCGGTGACGTGCTGTCCGACACCGGCGCGGTGGCCGGTGCGAAGGTCTTCTTCAGCTGACGCCCCCGGCGACCAGGGACCGCAGGACATGGGCCACCAGCGCGGCGACCGTCGCCTCGTCCTGGGTCGGCTTCCGCAGCACATGGCGGTAGTAGACGGGGCCGTAGAGCAGCTCCACCGCGAGCGGCAGATCGGCGCCGACAGGAATCTGCCCCTGCTCCTGGGCCCGCCTCAGGCGCCCCACGGCTGCCTCGAAGCGAGGGTCCACCAGCTGTTCACGCACTGTCCGCGCGAGGCCGTCGTCGTGGTGCATCTCCGACAGGATCCCGGCGTACGCCGGGCCGTAGGGCGGCGTGGAGACCAGCTTCACCGCGCCGTTGATGTGCGTCCGCAGATCGGCCGCTATGTCACCGGTGTCGACGAACGGCGTGGCGCCGACGAACACCTCGGCGAACGCTTCCAGCATCACCGCGCCCTTCGACGGCCACCAGCGGTAGATCGTCTTCTTGCTCACGCCGGCGCGCGCCGCGATGGCCTCGACCGTGACCCGTCCGTACCCCTCCTCCGTACACAACTCCAGGGCGGCGTCCAGCGTCGCCCGTCGTGACCTCTCGCTGCGGTGCGGGGAACTCGGCGATGTGATCATTCGGTGAGCATAGGGGGATTCCCCCACCGCTTATTGACAGGCTGTCACCAAAAGTCGAACAATGACCAGGCTGGAAACGGAACGTACCGTGTCGTGACGTGCCGTGCAGTACACCGTTCGTGCCGTTCGTGCCGCGACGAGCCGATCGGGGGACGGCTCGACCGGCCGGCGGTGCGGACGGCCGGCGCCGAGCACCTCAGACGCTGATGTCCTTCGTCGTGAAGCGCGCCCAGGCCGCAGAGCCGAACACCGCCGCATAGAGCGCCTGCAGACCCAGGTTCCTGGCCATCTCGTCCCAGTAGACCGGTTCGCGCAGCAGGTCCGTGAAGGACAGCCAGTAATGCGGGAAGAGATACGGATGGATCCCGTCAAGCTGGGGCATCGTGTCCAGGATCTGCACGGTGATCAGCACCCCGACCGTGGCCGCCATCGCCGCGATCCCGCTGTTGGTGAGGGTCGAGACGAAGAGACCCAGCGCCGCGAAGCCGATGAGGGACACCGCCACCGCGACCGCGATCAGTCCCGCCCGCAGAAGTCCCTCACCGAAGCTGATCCGGGTCCCGGAGATCGTCGTGACCTCCCCGACGGGGAAGAGCAGCGCCCCGGCCGCGAGCGCCGAAGCCGCCACGACCAGGGTGGCGATCAGGCAGAACACCAGGACGGACGCGTACTTCGCGAGCAGCAGCCGGGTGCGGCCCGCCGGCGCGACCAGGAGATAGCGCAGGGTGCCGCCGCTCGCTTCGCCCGCCACCGAGTCCCCAGCGATGACACCGACGGCCATCGGGAGGAAGACGGGAAGCGTCGCGGAGAACGCCGCGAAGACCAGGAACAGACCGTTGTCGGTGACCTGGGAGAGAAAGGCGGGGCCGCCGCCACCTGGGCCGCCTCGCGAGCCGTCGCCCGTCTCGATCCGTACGGCGATCCCGATGAGCACGGGCACGGCCGCCAGCACACCGAGCAGTGCCAGGGTGCGCCACCGGCGCAGGGTGGTGGCCAGTTCGGAGCGGAGGATCCCGAGGGTCCACAGCGCACGGCGCGGTGTGCGGGCCGCGGGGAACGCCGTGAGTTCAGCCTGCGACATCGAATCCCTCTCCGGTGAGTGCGACGAAGGCGTCCTCCAGCGATGCCCGCTCGACGCCGAAGGCGCGGACGCGGACACCGCCCCGCACCAGGGCGGCGTTGAGGTCCGCGAGTTCCACTTCGCCCGGCGGCGCGTCGGCGCTCACCCGGTCTCCGTCGGTCACGAGGCCCGTCACCCCGTGCTCCGCGAGGACGCGGACCGCGTCAGCGGGGTCCCGGGTGGTCACTGCGAGCCGGCCCCGGGCGCCCGCGGCGAGCGTGGTCACCGGGCCCTGGACGAGGAGCCTGCCGCGGGCCATCACCGCCGCATGCGTGCAGACCTGTTCGATCTCGTCGAGCAGGTGGGAGGAGAGGAAGACGGTGGTGCCCTCGGCCGCCAGCTCGCGGACCAGGGAGCGGATCTCACGCATGCCCTGCGGGTCGAGACCGTTGGTCGGTTCGTCCAGCACGAGCAGCCTGCGCGGCTGGAGGAGAGCGGCGGCCAGCCCGAGGCGCTGCTTCATCCCGAGTGAGTACGCCTTGGCCTTCTTGCCGGCCGCGGCGCCGAGCCCGACCCGGTCGAGGGCGCTGCTCACCCGCGCGCGCCGGGTGCGGGGATCGGCCGCCGGGTCGGCGGAGTCGAAGCGTACGAGATTGTCGCGGCCGGTCAGGAACCCGTACAGCGCGGGCCCTTCGATGAGCGCGCCGACCTGCGGGAGCACCGTGCGGGCGGCGGCCGGCATGGGGCGGCCCAGGACCTGTGCGGTGCCGGAGGTCGGGTCGATGAGCCCCATGAGCATCCGGATCGTGGTGGTCTTGCCGGAGCCGTTGGGCCCGAGGAAGCCGAAGACACTTCCGGCGGGGACGGCGAGGTCGAGCCCGTCGACCGCCAACTGCCCGCCGCGGTAGCGCTTGGTGAGCCCGCGTGTCTCGATCACGGCGCCGGGCTCCGGCCCCGTGTCCCGTCCCGCCGTCGCGGCCGCTGTGTCGGTCATGCGCACTCCCGGTCCTGTCGCTGCGCCGTGTACGGAACCGCCCCGCCGTACGGAGCGTACGGCGGGGCGGGACCCACGGTGCGTCCTACTTGGCGGTGTCGGCCGCCTTCACCAGCGCGTCCTCGGTGACCGCGCCGACGTAGACCTTTCCGTCGTCGGTCATCAGCGCGTTGACGAGGCGCGTCTTGAAGACCGTGCCCGTGCCGAAGTCGCCGGTGACCTTGTCGCCGAGCGCGTCCAGGAACTGCCGCGCCTGCGGGGGTACGTCGCCGGAGCCCTGGGCGGGCAGTCCCGCTCCGCCCGGGAGCTCGATCTCGGCGACGGCGTTCCAGCCCTCGCCGATGACGTCGAGGCCCTTGAAGTCCTCCGGCGCGGACAGGTCGGCCCGGGTCTTCTCCGCCGAGCCCTTCTTCTCCGCCTCGGCCTTCAGCTCGTCGGCCTCGGTCACCTTCGCGCCCTTGGGCGGAGTGAAGGAGAAGGACGAGGCCTCGGGCTTCGCGAAGTCGACCTCGGTGAACCCGGCGTCGACCGCGGCCTTGCCGCCGCTGCTCGGGGCCAGCGTGAACTTCAGCGGTACGCCGGTCGCGGCGTCGACCGCGACCGTGACGGAGCCGATCGTAGAACCGGACTGCTCGGGCTTGATCAGAAGCTTGTATGCGTCGCGCCCGGCCACCTGCGCCGTGCCGTCGACGGTGACCGACGTGGTGTCGCCGGCAGCGGCGAGCGCCTCCTCGGCGAGCTCCTTCGGAGTGGCCGGCACACCCTCGGGCGCCTTGTGCTCCTTGGCCTTACCGCCCGGGCGCTCGTTGCCGTCGGACTGCGCGTGGTAGACCTCGTTGCTCTCGCTGTCGTAGCCCCAGATGTCGTCCCCGTTGTGGACGAGGCTGTATTCGGAGCCCTCGCCGAGGATCGAGAGGCGCTGCTTGTCGGGGCCGTCGACGGCGACCCGGAGCGTGTGCGTCCCGGAGGCGAGCTCCATCAGCTTGGTGTCGGGGGAGGCGCTCGACTGCCCGGACCCCGGTCCGGCGCCCGGCGAGAAGGAGCCCGCGAGCCCGCCGAGCGACGGGATGCCGAGGTCGGTGCTGACCTTCACCGTGCCGGAGAGCTGCTCCTCGTCCGACGCGGCGATCTTCTCGATGAGTTCCTGCGCGGTGATGCCCGGCAGCTCCGGGTCTCCGGAGTCCGCGAGCGCGGGGACGAGTCCGATCGTCGCCGCCGCCACTGCCGCCACCGCGAACGGGACGATGTAGCGCGCCGCCTTCCGACGGCCCACGACAGTGCCCGTGGCCTCGCCGTTGGTCTGTGCGCTGTCGTTCGGTGCCATGTGTGCTCTACCTCCGTGGTCGGCGGCTGCCATCCCGTTGCACGTATCCACTCCCCGCCGCCGTTCTCACCCGATGTGGTCAGGAGTGGTTGACCTCCATCTGACCAAATCCGGCGGTGACAAGCGTCAGCCCCCGGGAGCAACTGTGCGTACCTCTCCGGGATGATTCCGAGGGCGTGCGGTCCGGCCGAGCCCTTAGGGGTCAGCCCGCGCGGTGCACCACGGCGTCGCACAGCTCCTCGAGGGCGGCCTTCGCGTAACACTCGGGCAGCGGCGCCAGCGTGGCCCGTGCCTCCTGGGCGTAGCGCACGGTGTCACGGCGCGCCTGTTCGAGTGCCGAGTGGGCGCGCAGCCTGTGCAGCGCCTCGGCGAGCCTGGCGTCGTCGCCGAGGCCGCCGTCCAGCATCTCCACGAGCTCCTTGTCCTCCGGACGGCCCTCGGCCGCCGCCCGTGCGCGCAGGTGGAGGACCGGCAGGGTGGGGATGCCCTCGCGCAGGTCGGTGCCGGGCGTCTTGCCCGACTCGTGGGAGTCGGAGGCGATGTCCAGGACGTCGTCGGCGAGCTGGAAAGCGATGCCGAGGCGTTCGCCGTACTGGGTGAGGATGTCGACGACCGGCTCTTCGGCCCCCGCCATCAGGGCGCCGAACCGTCCGGACACGGCGACCAGCGAGCCGGTCTTGCCGCCCAGCACGTCCATGTAGTGGTCCACCGGGTCGCGGCCGTCGCGCGGGCCCGCGGTCTCCAGGATCTGACCGGTGACCAGGCGCTCGAACGCCTCCGCCTGGATGCGGACTGCCTCCGGCCCGAGGTCGGACAGGATGTGCGAGGCGCGGGCGAAGAGGAAGTCACCCGTCAGGACGGCGACGGAGTTGCCCCAGCGGGTGTTGGCGCTGTCCACCCCGCGGCGTACGTCCGCCTCGTCCATCACGTCGTCGTGGTACAGCGTCGCCAGGTGGGTCAGTTCGACGACCACGGCGGCGGGGACCACGCCCGGAGCGTCGGGGTCACCGAACTGGGACGCGAGCATCACCAGCAGTGGCCGGAAACGCTTGCCCCCCGCGCTCACGAGGTGCTGTGCGGCCTCCGTGATGAACGGGACCTCACTTTTGGTGGCAGCCAGCAGCCCCGCCTCGACAGCGGCCAAACCGGCCTGGACATCGGCCTCAAGAGCCTGGTCCCGCACGCTCAGTCCGAACGGCCCGACGACGGTCACGAGGGGATCTCCTGTCTGCTGACGATCACACGGAATGTCGATGTGTCGCTGTCCTCACTCAAGTCAGCGTATCCGGTCCCCTTTGGATCACCGTGGGCGCCTTCCCGCCGCCGCCGGTATGTTCGACATCAGCTCATACGATCAGGAGTTGTCGCTTTGTCCCACACCGCGGCCGGTACCGAACCGGTCCAGCCACCGCCCCGGGACGACCAGGCCTTCTTCGGCCAGCCACGGGGCCTGATGACCTTGTCCGGACTGGAGGTCTGGGAGCGTTTCTCGTTCCTCGGGATGCAGGCCATCCTGGTCCTCTTCTTCGCCGACAAGGTCTCCGACGACGGCATGGGCATGGACCCGGGCACCGCCGCCTCCGTGTCCGCCGCCTACGGCACCCTCGTCTATCTCGTGTCCGTGGCGGGCGGCTGGCTCGCCGACCGCATCCTCGGTTCGTACCGCGCCGTTCTCTACGGCGGCATCCTCATCGCCTGCGGCCACTACGCCATGGCCGTGCCCACCGCCACGATGACCTGGGTGGGCCTCGGCCTGATCAGCGCCGGAACGGGCCTGCTCAAGCCCAATGTCGCCTCGATGGTCGGCAAGCTCTACAGCACGCAGGACCAGCGCCGCGACGCCGGCTTCGCGCTCTACTACATGGCCATCAACATCGGCGCCTTCGCCGGCCCCCTGGTCACGGGATGGCTCGGCGACCACGCGGGCTGGCACTGGGGCTTCTCGGCCGCGGCGGTCGGCATGACGCTCGGTCTGATCCAGTACGTCGCGGGCCGGCGTCACCTGGCCGGGCGAAAGCACGCGGCGGAGTACGCCCTGGCGCCCGGCCCGATGCGCCGGGCCGTGCTGACGATCGTGGCGGGCGTCGTGGCGGCGGCCCTGGTGGCCACCGCCCTGACGCTGGCCGGCTGGCTCACGATGGACCGGTTCGTCGACGTGCTCACCCTCGTCTCCGTGATCGCGCCCGTCGTGTACTTCGTCGTGATGTTCAGGAGCCCCCGGGTCACCCCGGAGGAGCGGGGCAGGCTCCGGCCGTACGTCGTGCTGTTCCTGGCCTCCGTCGTGTTCAACTTCATCCTCTTCCAGGCGTACTCGACGATGATGCTGCTCGCCTCGACGAACGCTCGTACGGAGATCTTCGGCTTCCACTTCCCCGCGAGCTGGTACGCCTCCGCCCTGGGCGCCTTCGAGGTCGCACTGGCGCCCGTCGTGGCCGCGGTCTGGGCCCGGATGGGGCCGCGCCAGCCGCACGCCTCGAACAAGATTGCGATCGGGGTGATCCTCGGCGGACTGTCCTTCCTCCTGATGGTCATTCCGACCTCCGGCCACGCCGACGACACGTACAAGATGGCCGCCTGGTGGATCGTCGGCTCCTATCTGCTGCTCGGCCTCGGCGACATCCTGCTGGAGACGTCCGGCATGTCCGCCACCACGAAGCTCGCGCCCAAGGCGTTCGCCAGCCAGACGATGGCGCTGTGGTTCCTGTCGCTGGCCCTCGCCAACGGCATCCAGGCACAGATCGTGAAGCTCTACGGCGAGGTCTCCATCCCCGCCTACTTCGGTGTCAATGGCGCTATCGCGGTGGTGGCCGGTGTGGCCGTCATCGCCGCCGCTCCCTGGCTCAAGCGCACCATGCACCCCGTCCACTGAGGTACCACCATGCACATCCGCACCGATTTCCCGTACGAGACCACCCACGAGGACCTCTACATCCCGTTGGCGGACGGCACCCAGCTGTACGCCAGGATCTGGCGGCCGGTCACCGACGAAGTGGTGCCCGCGCTGCTGGAGTACCTGCCCTACCGGCTCAGCGACTGGACGGCGCCGCGCGACTGGCAGCGCCACCCCTGGTACGCGGGCCACGGCTACGCCTCCGTACGCGTCGATGTGCGCGGGCACGGCAACAGCGAGGGCATGCCGGGCGACGAGTACGACGCGACGGAACTCGCCGACGGGGTCGCCGTCGTGCACTGGCTGGCCCAGCAGGAGTGGTGCTCGGGCCGGGTGGGCATGTTCGGCATCTCCTGGGGCGGCTTCAACTCGCTCCAGATCGCCGCGCTCGCCCCGGAGCCCCTGAAGGCGGTCGTCACCGTGTGCTCGGCCGACGACCGCTACGACAACGACGTCCACTACATGGGCGGCTCCGTCCTCGGCGTGGACATGCACGCCTGGGCCTCCACCATGCTCGCCTTCGTCTCCCGGCCGCCGGACCCGGCGGACGTCGGCGACGACTGGCGGGACATGTGGCTGCGGCGGCTCGAAAAGGTGGAGCCGTTCATCCATACGTGGCTGGCCCACCAGACCCGTGACGACTACTGGAAGCACGGCAGCGTCTGCGAGGACTACGGCGCCGTCACGGCGAAGGTCCTGGCGGTGGGCGGCTGGCACGACCCGTACCGGGACACCGTCCTGCGGCTCGTCGAGCATCTGGACCCCGGGCAGGTGCGCGGGCTGATCGGCCCCTGGTCCCACCAGTACCCGGACCGGGGGCTGCCCCCGGGGCCCGCCATCGGTTTCCTTCAGGAGACCCTGCGCTGGTGGGACCAGCATTTGAAGGACAAGGACACCGGGGTGATGAACGAGCCCCTGCTGCGGTCCTGGATCAGCGGCTCGCACCGACCCGCAACGGCCTACGAGACGCTGCCCGGCCGCTGGGTCGGCGACGCCGGCTGGCCGTCCGAGAACGTCACACCTGTCGCCTACGCCTTGGCGGGCGGGCCCCAGACCGTCCACTCGCCGCAGCAGACCGGGCTGGACGCGGGCCGCTTCTTCCCGTTCGGCAACGACGCCGACCTGCCGCCGGACCAGCGGGACGAGGACGCCAAGTCGGTGTGTTTCGAATTCCCCGTCGAGGACGCCCCCATCGAGATTCTCGGTCGTCCCCGGGTGACACTCCGTGTCCGGATGGACGTACCGCGTGGCCAGGCGATCGCTCGGATCTGCGACGTGGCCCCGGACGGCGCCTCCACCCTCGTGACCCGCGGCGCCCTCAATCTGGCCACCCGGCACGGACGCGACCGTGCCGAGGACTGGCCCGTCGGGGAGACCGAGGACGTGACCTTCGAGCTGAACGGCATCGGGCACACCTTCCCGCCCGGCCACCGGATCAGACTCGCCGTCTCGTCCTCGTACTGGCCGTGGATCTGGCCCCAGGCAGGGTCCGCGGGCTTCACGCTCAAAGCGGACGGGAGCCTCGTCGAACTCCCGGTGCGCCGGCACACCGAGGACCCGGGGATCACCTTCGGCGAACCGGAGCAGTCGGAGCCGCTCGGTGTCGTCCTCCCCGTCACGCTCGACGAGCAGCGCCCCGAGCGCCTGGTGGTCAGGGACGTCGCCAAGGGCGAATGGCGACTGGAGGTCGATCCGCGCTACGGCGGTACGCGGGTCTACCCCGACGGGCTGGAGTTCACCGAGGACGCGCTGGAGACCTACACGATCCAGCAGGACGATCCGCTGTCGGCAAGGGCCCGTTCGGACTGGACGATCCGGCTGCACCGGCCCGAGATGGCCTGGGACGTGCGGGTCGAGACACGTTCGGAGACGGGCGCGGACGCGGACGACTTCATCACGTCCAGCGAGGTCGTGTGCAAGGACGGTGACGAGATCGTCTTCCACCGGACCTGGGAGAAGCGGATCCCCCGCACGGCGGGCTGACCGGGTCAACGCGTAACTTTCCGGGCTCACGCCTACTTGGGGCACTGCCGCCGAACGGCGAAGCCGACGTACCGTGTTCCTCAAGCGACGGAAAGGGGCAGCGACAGATGCCCGAGCAGAGCAGCCCGCTCGACCTGGCCGAGGGCGACCCCTTCGGTCCGCACAACCTTCCGTACGGTGTGTTCTCCACCCCCGGACACCCCGAGGACCGAAGGGTCGGAGTCCGCATCGGCCGGCATGTGCTGGACGCCGGAGCGGCGGCACACGCACTCGGTTCGCCGTACGCCAGACTGCTGGCGCAGCCGAGCCTGATGCCACTGCTTGCGGCGGGCCGCACCGCGTGGCGGGACGTACGGCGGGCACTGACGGCGTGGGTGACGGTCCCGTCCCACCGCCCGGACCTGGAGCCGCTGCTCCATCCGCTCGACTCGGTGACCCTGCACCTGCCGTACGAGGTCGCGGACTACGTCGACTTCTACGCCAGCGAGCACCACGCCACCAATGTGGGGAGGATCTTCCGTCCCGACGGGGCGGCCCTCACCCCCAACTGGAAACACCTTCCGATCGGTTACCACGGGCGGGCCGGCACGGTCGTCGTCTCCGGCACGGACGTGGTGCGCCCCTCCGGGCAGCGCAAGGCACCGTCCGACCCCGTACCCGTCTTCGGCCCCTCGGTGAAGCTGGACATCGAGGCCGAGGTCGGCTTCGTCGTGGGCGTCCCCTCGGAGCAGGGCTCCCTCGTGGCGCTCGGCGACTTCCGCGAGCACGTCTTCGGACTCTCCCTGCTCAACGACTGGTCGGCGCGGGACATCCAGGCCTGGGAGTACGTGCCGCTGGGCCCGTTCCTCGGCAAGTCCTTCGCCACCTCCGTGTCGGCGTGGGTGACTCCGCTGGAGGCTCTGGACGCGGCCCGCACGGCACCGCCCGCACGGGACTTCGAACTGCTCCCGTATCTGGAGGACGCGGACGACGAGGAGCCGGGCGGCTTCGACATACGGATCTCGGTGGAGATCAACGGGCAGACCGTCTCCGAGCCGCCGTTCGCCTCCATGTACTGGACGGCTGCTCAGCAGTTGGCCCAGATGACAGTGAACGGCGCCTCGCTGCGCACGGGCGACCTGTACGGCTCCGGCACCGTCAGCGGTCCGGAGCCGGGGCAGCGCGGCTCTCTGCTCGAACTCACCTGGAACGGCCGCGATCCGCTGGACCCGGCCGAGGGCAAGCGAACGTTCCTGGAGGACGGCGACACCGTCACCCTGACCGCCTGGGCCCCCGGGCCGCACGGCACGCGCGTCGGGCTCGGTGAGGTCACGGGACGGATCACGGCCTCGCCGTGAACGAGACCGCCCCCACGCTCCCCGAGGAACTGCTGATGCTCGCCCTGGATCCCGTACGAGGCAAGCCGTACTGCCGCGGCCGGTTCCTGGAGTACGGCATCGCCGGAGCCGTCCTGGCGGAGCTGGAGCTCCAGGGGAGGGTCGCCGACGAGCGTGGCCGGGTGGTGGTGGTGAATCCGCTGGACCCGCCGGATCCGCTGCTCGCGGTGTTCTTGCGCAGCCTTCCGCCGCCGGGCAGGAGCAGATTCGGCTCGGGGGTGTCGGCTCGGCGCTGGGTGCGGCAGTCGGCGCGGCGGGCCGAAGGGCTGTACCTGGACGCCCTGGTGGAGCGCGGTGTCCTGTGCAGGGAGACCCGTCGCTTCCTCGGCCTGTTCCCGTTCCACCGCCACGTGGCGGGCCCCGCCTCCCCGGGGGAGCAGGTGCGCCTGCATTTCGAGACGTCCCGCGCGGCGGGCCTCCCCGACCGCAGGAGCCGGCTGCTCGCGGCGCTGGCCGCGGCGGTGGAACTGCCGTCGGTGGTGAAGCAGGGCGACCGCCGCGCACGCGCGGCGGCGCGGGCCCTGGCCCGCGAGGAGTGGCCCGCGCTGGCCGTCCACCGCAATGTGCGCCAGGACAAGGCCGCCGGGGGCGGCGGGGACGGGGGCGGCGGCGGTGGCGGTGGCGGGGACTGATGCCCCGGGTGGCCGAAGGGTGGTCATCCGGGTGGCGGATCTTCACCGGCGAAGTCGATGAGAGCTGTCCACAGCGTTGCGCTCCTGGTCCTCAGGTGGCGCAACACTGTGGCAACCAGTCCAGGACCATCCACACCGTCGCGGCGGGGTGCCCCGGTCCTCGCTCTGCTCCAGCACACCTCCCACGAGGCGGTCCGGGAGGCCCTCTCAGGCGTGCTCACGGACCCGGACGCGGATGTGCGCGCGTACGCGGCCAGGGGGGCGAGGGTCAACGACGCGTGACTCGCTCACACGTTTGAGCGGCCATGATCGGTTCTCGCCGGATACGCTGAACGGACCGCGAGACTCCTTCGTATGGGAGCACTGATGAGCATCGACCCCGAGGCCCCCGAGCCGCGGTGGGCGGTTCCGCCCGTGGGCGGCTGGACCGCCGATGACCTGGACACACTCCCGAATCTGCCTCCGCACACGGAGCTGATCGACGGGAGTCTGGTTTTCGTGAGTCCGCAGACCGTGTTCCATGAGCGTGCGATCGACTACCTCAAGTGGCAACTACAGTCTCTCGCACCGCTCGGCCTGGAAGTCTTCCGCGAATTCACCATCGACGTCGACTTCCAGAACCGGCCCGAACCCGATGTCGTCGTCGTACGCGCGGACGCGGTCGAGAGCCTGCGGCAGACACGGTTCCCCGCGAGCAGTGTGCTGCTGGCGATCGAGGTCGTGTCCGACGAGTCCGTCACCCGCGACAGGGAGACGAAACCTGTGAAGTACGCGCGGGCGAAGATTCCACACTACTGGCGGGTGGAGAACCAGGACGGCCGTGCGGTGGTCTACGTCTTCGAGCTGGAACCCGCGACCGGCGCGTACACGTCCACGGGGATCTTCCATGACCGGATGAAGGTCTCCACTCCCTTTCCCGTGGACCTGGATCTGACCGCGATCGTCTCCCGCCGCCGGGCGGCGGACCCTCGCTGACGCACGCCCCGCCCCCGCTCACTCGAACTCCGGCGGCTCCTCGTCCCAGCCGAACTCCGGCTCCGCGTCCTGGACGGCGGGCCGGGCGGGTGGCACGGGTGCGGGGGCCGCTTCCGCTTCGGGCGCCGCCGACGGGGCCGCGTCCCCCAGCCCGGCCAGCACCTCCAGTACCCCCTCGCCATACGTCGCCAGCTTCTTCTCTCCGAGACCGCTGACGCCACCCAGCTCGGCAAGGGAGCCCGGGCGCAGTGCGGCGATCTCGCGCAGGGTCGCGTCGTGGAAGATCACATAGGCGGGGAGGCCCAACTCCTTGGCCTGGGCGCCGCGCCAGGCGCGCAGCGCCTCGAAGACGGGGACGGCCTCCGCGGGCAGGTCGGCCACGGCCACTGCCGACTTGGCCTTGCGCTCGCCCGACCCACCGGACCGGGTCGTGGGCCGCTTCGGCTCCTTGCGGAGCAGCACCTCGCGCTCCCGGTCGAGCACGGAACCGCTCTCCTCGGTCAGCACCAGCGTGCCGTACTCCCCCTCGACCGCGAGCAGCCCCTGCGCCAGCAGCTGGCGCACCACACCCCGCCACTCCGCCTCGGCCAGCTCCTCGCCGATGCCGAAGACCGAGAGCTGGTCGTGGTCGAACTGGATGACCTTCGCGGTCCTGCGGCCCAGCAGGATGTCGACGATCTGCCCGGCCCCGAACTTCTGATTCCGCTCTCGCTTGAGCCGGACCACGGTGGACAGCAGCTTCTGCGCGACCACCGTGCCGTCCCAGGTCTCGGGCGGGGTGAGGCAGGTGTCGCAGTTGCCGCAGGTCTGCTCGCCGGGCTCCTGGCCGAAGTACGTCAGGAGCTGGGCGCGGCGGCACTCGACCGTCTCGCAGAGCGCCAGCATCGAGTCGAGATGCGAGGCCGCCCGGCGCCGGAACGCCTCGCCGCCCTCGCCGCCCTGGATCAGCTTGCGCTGTTGGACGACGTCCTGGAGTCCGTACGCCATCCAGGCCGTGGACGGGGCCCCGTCCCGCCCCGCCCGGCCCGTCTCCTGGTAGTAGCCCTCGACGGACTTGGGCAGGTCGAGGTGGGCCACGAAGCGCACGTCGGGCTTGTCGATACCCATGCCGAAGGCGATGGTCGCGACGACGACCAGGCCCTCCTGGCGCAGGAAGCGCGACTGGTGCTCGGCGCGCGTCCGGGCGTCCAGGCCCGCGTGGTAGGGCACGGCCTCGATGCCGTTGCGGCACAGGTACTCGGCGGTCTTCTCCGTCGAATTGCGCGAGAGGCAGTAGACGATGCCCGCGTCCCCCGCGTGCTCCTCCTTGAGGAAGGTGAGCAGCTGCTTCTTCGGGTCGGACTTCCCCACGATGCGGTACTGGATGTTGGGCCGGTCGAAGCTGGCCACGAAGTGTCTGGCGTCGGGCATACCCAGGCGCTGGGTGATCTCCCGGTGCGTGGCGTCGGTCGCCGTGGCCGTCAGCGCGATACGGGGTACGTCGGGCCAGCGCTCGCCCAGCACGGACAGGGCCAGGTAGTCGGGGCGGAAGTCGTGGCCCCACTGGGCGACGCAGTGTGCCTCGTCGATGGCGAAGACGGAGATCTGGCCGCGGGCCAGCAGTGCGAGGGTGGAGTCCAGGCGCAGCCGCTCGGGGGCCAGATACAACACGTCGAGCTCGCCGGCGACGAACTGGGCCTCCATCGAGCGGCGCTCGTCGAAGTCCTGCGTGGAGTTCATGAAGCCCGCGCGGACACCGAGCGCGCGCAGGGCGTCGACCTGGTCCTGCATGAGCGCGATCAGCGGGGAGATCACAATGCCGGTTCCGGGCCTGACCAGGGCGGGGATCTGGTAGCAGAGGGACTTGCCGCCGCCGGTGGGCATGAGCACGACCGCGTCGCCGCCCTCGACGACATGCTCGATCACCGCGCCCTGCTCGCCGCGGAACGTCTCGTACCCGAACACCCGGTGCAGCGTCTGCTGCGCAGCACTCTCGGTCGTCACACTCATGGTCGCGCCCGTCCGTCCGTCTTCACCCGTCACCGGCAACCATAGGCGCCGCCTACGACAACGCCGGACGGCCTTGACTTTCCAAGGCCGTCCGGCGTCGCAGCGCGTTCCCGCCGTTACCGCACGAACACACCCGCCTGGCTCGCCAGGTCGAGGAAGTACTGCGGAGCCAGGCCGAGCACCAGGGTCACGGCGACTCCCACCGCGATCGTGGTCATCGTCAGTGGGGACGGGACGGCGACCGTCGGGCCGTCCGCCTTCGGCTCGCTGAAGAACATCAGGACGATGACCCGGATGTAGAAGAACGCGGCGATGGCCGACGAGATCACACCGACCACGACGAGGCCGCCCGCGCCCCCGTCCGCCGCCGCCTTGAAGACGGCGAACTTGCCGGAGAAGCCCGAGGTGAGCGGAATACCGGCGAAGGACAGCAGGAACACGGCGAAGACCGCCGCGGTCAGCGGCGAGCGCCGGCCCAGACCGGCCCACTTCGACAGATGGGTCGCCTCTCCGCCCGCGTCCCGCACCAGGGTGACGACGGCGAAGGCACCGACCGTCACGAAGGAGTACACCGCGAGGTAGAAGAGCACCGAGGAGATGCCCTCCGGGCTGGCCGCGATGACCCCCGCGAGGATGAAACCCGCGTGCGCGATCGAGGAGTAGGCCAGGAGACGCTTGATGTCGGTCTGGGTGATCGCGACGATCGCTCCGCCCAGCATCGTGACGACGGCGACACCCCACATGACGGGGCGCAGGTCCCAGGTGAGGCCGGGCAGCACCACGTACAGCAGGCGCAGCAGCGCGCCGAACGCGGCGACCTTCGTGGCCGCCGCCATGAAGCCGGTGACCGGGGTCGGGGCTCCCTGGTAGACGTCCGGGGTCCACATGTGGAACGGGACCGCGCCGACCTTGAAGAGCAGGCCCATCAGGATCATCGCCCCGCCGATCAGCAGCAGCGCGTCGTTGCCCATGGTCCCGGCGAGCGCCGGGTCGATCTGCTGGACGGTGCCGTCGACGACGTGTCCGATGCCGGCGTACGACACGGTGCCCGCGTATCCGTAGAGCAGGGCGATCCCGAAGAGCAGGAACGCCGAGGAGAAGGCGCCGAGCAGGAAGTACTTCACGGCGGCTTCCTGCGACAGGAGCCGCTTGCGGCGGGCGACGGCGCACAGGAGGTAGAGCGGGAGGGAGAAGACCTCGAGCGCGATGAAGAGCGTCAGGAGGTCGTTGGCCGCGGGGAAGACCAGCATGCCCGCCACGGAGAAGAGGGCCAGCGGGAAGACCTCGGTCGTGGTGAATCCGGCCTTGACCGCCGCCTTCTCCCCGTCGCTGCCGGGCACCGAACCGGCCTGGGCGGCGAAGGAGTCCACCCGGTTGCCGTGCGAGGCCGGGTCGAGGCGCCGCTCGGCGAACGTGAAGACGCAGACCATGGAGACGAGCAGGATGGTGCCCTGGAGGAACAGGGCGGGTCCGTCGACGGCGACGGCGCCCATCGCGGCGATGTGCGCGTTCTCCGTGGCGTACCCGTCGGCAGCGAGCCCCACCACCGCGGCGAACGCGGCGGCGATCGCGACGACCGTCAGGAACACCTGGGTCGTGTAGCGGGCCCGTCGCGGGACGAACGCCTCCACCAGGATCCCGAGAACGGCGGCACCGACCACGATCAGGACGGGTGCCAGTTGGGCGTACTCGATGGTCGGAGCGGTGAACTTGTCGCCCGGGGCGGCCGATGTCACCTCGCCCGCCGTCGTCCACAGACTGTGGACAGCTGTTGCGCTCACTTGGCGGCCTCCACCTCGGGCTGGGGGTCCTTCTTCTGTACGTCGTGCATGGTGTGCTGCACCGCCGGGTTCACGACCTCGGTGAGCGGCTTCGGGAAGACGCCCAGGAAGATCAGCAGGGCGATCAGCGGAAGGGCCACCGCCAGCTCGCGGACCCTGAGGTCGGGCATGCCCCCGATCCCCTCCCTGACCGGTCCGGTCATCGTCCGCTGGTAGAGGACGAGGACGTAGAGCGCGGCGAGCACGATGCCGAGGGTCGCGATGATCCCGGCCACCGGATACGCGCTGAACGCGCCGACCAGGACCAGGAATTCGCTGACGAACGGCGCGAGGCCGGGCAGCGACAGGGTGGCCAGGCCGCCGATGAGGAAGGTTCCCGCCAGGACGGGCGCCACCTTCTGCACCCCGCCGTAGTCGGCGATGAGCCGCGAGCCGCGCCGGGTGATCAGGAATCCGGCGACCAGCATCAGCGCGGCCGTCGAGAGGCCGTGGTTGACCATGTAGAGCGTGGCGCCCGACTGGCCCTGGCTGGTCATCGCGAAGATACCGAGCACGATGAAGCCGAAGTGTGAGATCGACGCGTAGGCGATGAGCCGCTTGATGTCGCGCTGGCCGACGGCGAGCAGGGCGCCGTAGATGATGGAGATCAGTGCCAGCACGATGATCACCGGCGTCGCCCACTTGCTGGCCTCCGGGAACAGCTGGAGGCAGAAGCGGAGCATCGCGAAGGTGCCGACCTTGTCGACGACCGCGGTGATCAGGACGGCCACCGGTGTGGTCGCCTCCCCCATGGCGTTGGGCAGCCAGGTGTGCAGCGGCCACAGCGGGGCCTTCACCGCGAAGGCGAAGAAGAACCCGAGGAACAGCCACCGCTCGGTGGAGGTCGCCATGTCCAGCGAGCCGTCGGCCCGGGCCTCGGCGATCTCGGAGAGCGAAAAGCTGCCCGCGACGACGTAGAGCCCGATGACGGCGGCCAGCATGATGAGCCCGCCGGCCAGGTTGTAGAGGAGGAACTTCACCGCCGCGTAGCTGCGTTGCGCCGCCGCGTTCTCGTCGCTGCCCGAGTGGGCCCGGTCCCCGAAGCCGCCGATGAGGAAGTACATCGGGATGAGCATGGCTTCGAAGAGGATGTAGAAGAGGAAGACGTCGGTGGCCACGAAGGAGAGGATCACCATCGCTTCCACCATCAGGATCAGGGCGAAGAAGCCCTGGGTCGGCCGCCACCGGGAGGAACGTGTCTCCAGGGGATCGGCGTCGTGCCAGCCCGCGAGGATGACGAAGGGGATCAGCAAGGCGGTGAGCGCCAGGAGCGCCACCCCGATGCCGTCGACCCCCAGCTCGTACCGGACGCCGAAGTCCTTGATCCAGGCGTGCGATTCGGTCAGCTGGTAGCGGTCGCCGCCCGGTTCGAAGCGGGCGAACACGATACCGGCCAAAACCAGGGTCGCCAGCGAGACGACCAGGGCGAGCCACTTGGCCGCGGTGCGCCGGGCGGCCGGGACGGCGGCGGTGGCGATCGCGCCGATCGCCGGGAGCGCCGCCGTCGCTGTCAGGAGGGGAAAGGACATGGGATCAGACCGCCCTCATCAGCAGGGTCGCGGCGATGAGTACCGCCGCACCGCCGAACATCGAGACCGCGTAGGAGCGGGCATAGCCGTTCTGCAGCTTGCGCAGTCGGCCGGAGAGCCCGCCCATCGAGGCGGCCGTGCCGTTGACGACGCCGTCGACCAGGGTGTGGTCGACGTAGACCAGGGAGCGGGTGAGGTGTTCGCCGCCGCGGACCAGGACCACGTGGTTGAAGTCGTCCTGGAGGAGGTCGCGGCGGGCCGCCCTGGTGAGCAGGGAGCCGCGCGGTGCGACGGCGGGGACGGGCTTGCGCCCGTACATGGCCCAGGCGATGGCGACACCGATGACGAGCACCACCATCGTGGCGGCGGTGACGGTGGCCGCGCTGACCGGGGCGTGTCCGTGGTCGTGTCCGGTGACGGGCTCCAGCCAGTGCATGA
This sequence comes from Streptomyces sp. NPDC002911, assembly GCF_053591835.1. NCBI lineage: Bacteria > Bacillati > Actinomycetota > Actinomycetes > Kitasatosporales > Streptomycetaceae > Streptomyces > Streptomyces sp. NPDC002911. Next base: position 95,967 of record NZ_JBSFUO010000004.1, read on the forward strand.
ACCGGTCGCCGATGGAGAAGAAACCTCCGGCGAAGACCGACCCGAAGGCCAGCACGATCATCGGGATCGTCATGGACTTCGGTGACTCGTGCGGATGCGGCTCGCGGCCATCCGCGTCCGGCTGCCAGCGCTTCTCGCCGAAGAAGGTCAGCAGCATCACGCGCGTCATGTAGAACGCGGTGATCGCGGCGCCCAGCAGGGTGACGGAACCGAGGATCCAGCCCTCGGTACCGCCCTTGGCGAAGGCCGCCTCGATGATCATGTCCTTGGAGAAGAAGCCGGACAGGCCGGGGAAGCCGATGATCGCGAGATAGCCCAGGCCGAAGGTGACGAAGGTGACCGGCATGAACTTCCGCAGGCCGCCGTACTTCCGCATGTCCACCTCGTCGTTCATGCCGTGCATGACCGAACCGGCACCGAGGAAGAGCCCCGCCTTGAAGAAGCCGTGGGTCACCAGGTGCATGATCGCGAAGACGTAACCGATGGGGCCGAGGCCCGCGGCCAGGATCATGTAGCCGATCTGCGACATCGTCGACCCGGCGAGGGCCTTCTTGATGTCGTCCTTCGCACAACCGACGATCGCACCGAAGAGGAGCGTGACGGCTCCGACGACCACGACGGCCAGCTGTGCGTCGGGCGCCGCGTTGAAGATCGCGCCGGAGCGGACGATGAGGTAGACACCCGCGGTCACCATGGTGGCGGCGTGGATCAGGGCCGAGACCGGGGTCGGGCCCTCCATCGCGTCACCGAGCCAGGACTGCAGCGGCACCTGGGCCGACTTGCCGCAGGCGGCGAGGAGCAGCATCAGGCCGATCGCGGTGAGCTTGCCCTCGCCGGTGTCTCCCGTCGCTTCGAGCACCGGCCCGAAGGCGAACGTACCGAAGGTGGTGAACATCAGCATGATCGCGATGGACAGGCCCATGTCGCCGACCCGGTTGACCAGGAAGGCCTTCTTGGCGGCGGTGGCCGCGCTGGGCTTGTGCTGCCAGAAGCCGATGAGCAGGTACGACGCCAGACCGACGCCCTCCCACCCGACGTACAGCAACAGGTAGTTGTCGGCGATGACCAGGAGGAGCATCGCCGCGAGGAACAGGTTCAGGTAGCCGAAGAAGCGGCGGCGGCGCTCGTCGTGCTCCATGTAGCCGATGGAGTAGATGTGGATCAGCGTGCCCACACCTGTGATCAGCAGGACGAACGTCATCGACAACTGGTCGAGCTGGAAGGCCACATCGGCCTGGAACCCCTCGACGGGGATCCAGCTGAACAGCATCTGGTGCAGGGCGCGGTCCTCGGCCCCCTTGCCCAGCATGTCGGTGAAGAGCACGACACCGATGACGAACGACGCGGCGGCGAGCGCCGTGCCGATCCAGTGGCCGGTCCGGTCGAGCCGGCGGCCGCCGCAGAGCAGGACCGCCGCTCCGAGCAGGGGCGCCGCGACCAGCAGCGCAATCAGGTTTTCCACGATTCCGACCCCTTACAGCTTCATCAGGCTGGCGTCGTCGACCGAGGCCGAGTGGCGGGAGCGGAACAGCGACACGATGATCGCGAGCCCGATGACGACCTCCGCGGCGGCGACGACCATCGTGAAGAACGCGATGATCTGGCCGTCGAGATTGCCGTGCATCCGGGAGAACGCGACGAGCGCGAGGTTGCAGGCGTTGAGCATCAGCTCGATGCACATGAACACCACGATCGCGTTCCGCCTGATCAGCACACCGGAGGCGCCGATCGTGAACAAAAGGGCCGCGAGGTAGAGGTAGTTGACCGGATTCACTTGGCGACCTCCTCCTCTTCTTCTGCCGTGTCACGGACCGGTCCGCGGTCACGGCCGAGCCGCTCCCCGGAGCGCTGTTCCAGTGCCTTGAGGTCGGCGAGCGACTCGCTGGACACATCGCGGATCTGGCCCCGCTGCCGCAGGGTCTGCATGACGGTGAGCTCGGACGGGGTGCCGTCCGGGAGCAGTCCCGCGATGTCCACGGCGTTGTGCCGGGCGTAGACGCCGGGGGCCGGCAGCGGCGGCAGGTGACTGCTGCGCACCCGCTCCTGGGAGAGCTCACGCTGTGTCTTGGCGGCTTCGGTGCGCTCGCGGTGCGTGAGCAGCATCGCGCCGACGGTCGCCGTGATCAGCAGGGCACCGGTGATCTCGAACGCGAACACGTATTTGGTGAAGATGAGGTTGGCGAGGCCCTCGACGTTTCCGCCGTGCCGTGCGTTCGCCGCGCCCAGGCCGTTGAAGGTCTTCAGCGACGCCTGTCCGATACCGGCGATCAGCAGGATGCCGAAGCCGAGTCCGCAGGCGGCGGCCAGCCAGCGCTGGCCCTTGAGCGTCTCCTGCAGCGAGTCCGCCGCCGTGACGCCGACGAGCATGACCACGAAGAGGAACAGCATCATGATCGCGCCGGTGTAGACGACGACCTGGACGATGCCCAGGAAGTAGGCGCCGTTGGCGAGGTAGAACACCGCCAGCACGATCATGGTCCCGGCGAGCGACAGGGCGCTGTGCACGGCCTTCTTCATCAGGACGGTGAAGAGTGCGCCGAGGACGGCGACCGTGCCGAGGATCCAGAACTGGACTGCCTCGCCGGTCGAGGTGGCGGTGGCCGCTGCGGCCAGGGTGGAGGTCATGCGCCCACGTCCTTGTCCGCTTCTCCCTTGGACACCGCGGCCTGGCGCTCCGTACCGGGCGCGGCAGCGGTCACCAGACCGCGGTAGTAGTCCTGTTCGTCCATGCCGGGGAAGAGCGCGTGGGGGCTGTCCACCATGCCTTCCTCAAGCCCCGCGAGCAGCTCGTCCTTGGTGTAGATGAGGCTCTCGCGGGTGGTGTTGGCCAGCTCGAACTGGTTGGTCATGGTCAGGGCCCGGGTGGGGCACGCCTCGATGCAGAGCCCGCACAGGATGCAGCGCGCGTAGTTGATCTGGTAGACGCGGCCGTAGCGCTCGCCCGGGGAGTAGCGCTCCTCGTCCGTGTTGTCCGCGCCCTCGACGTAGATCGCGTCCGCCGGACACGCCCAGGCGCAGAGCTCGCAGCCGACGCATTTCTCCAGCCCGTCCGGGTGACGGTTGAGCTGGTGCCGGCCATGGAAGCGCGGCGCTGTCACCTTCTTCGTCTCCGGGTACTGCTCGGTCAGCCGCTTCTTGAACATGGCCTTGAAGGTCACGCCGAAGCCGGCCACAGGATTCTGGAACTTCTCCCCTGAGGGTTCTGATGACTCAGACACCGTCAGCCTCCCTTCCGTCACTCGAACTTCCGGTACCCACCTGATCGTCACTCCGAGTATCCGGCCCGCCACTGACAACGAGCTCCCGCTCACGTCGCGGCGTGCGGCGCGGCACCGGCGGCAGCGCCTGGCCGGGCAGCGGCGGCACGGGGTATCCGCCCGCCATCGGGTCGAACGCCGGCTCCGGCCCGGCCGCCTCCTCGGCGGCCTTGGTCTTCCGGTCGCGGAAGACGTCGGCGACGAAGGAGATCAGCAGGACGGCGATCACGGCTCCGGCGACGTACAGCAGGATCTTGGAGTAGTCGTATCCCTCGTTGTTCAGCGCCCTGACGGTGGCGACCAGCATCAGCCAGACCACGGAGACCGGGATCAGGACCTTCCAGCCGAGCTTCATCAGCTGGTCGTAGCGGACGCGGGGCAGCGTGCCGCGCAGCCAGATGAAGAAGAAGAGGAGCAGCTGCACCTTGATGACGAACCAGAGCATCGGCCACCAGCCGTGGTTCGCGCCCTCCCAGAAGGTGCTGATCGGGTACGGAGCCCGCCAGCCGCCCAGGAACAGGGTCACGGAGACCGCGGAGACGGTGACCATGTTGACGTACTCGGCGAGCATGAACATCGCGAACTTGATCGAGGAGTACTCGGTGTTGAAGCCGCCGACCAGGTCGCCCTCGGACTCCGGCATGTCGAAGGGAGCACGGTTGGTCTCGCCGACCATCGTGATGATGTAGATGATGAAGGAGACCGGCAGCAGGAGGATGAACCAGCGGTCCTCCTGCGCCGCCACGATCTCCGAGGTCGACATCGAGCCCGAGTAGAGGAACACGGAGGCGAACGCGGCGCCCATCGCGATCTCGTAGCTGATCATCTGGGCGCACGAACGCAGGCCGCCGAGCAGCGGATACGTCGAGCCGGAGGACCAGCCGGCCAGCACGATGCCGTAGATGCCGACGGAGGCGACCGCGAGGATGTACAGCATCGCGATCGGCAGGTCGGTCAGCTGCATCGTCGTCCGGTGGCCGAAGATCGAGACCTCGTTGCCGGCCGGGCCGAACGGGATCACCGCGATCGCCATGAACGCCGGTGCGGCGGCGACGATCGGGGCCAGGACGTAGACGACCTTGTCGGCCCGCTTGACGACGACGTCTTCCTTCAGCATCAGCTTGATGCCGTCGGCGAGCGACTGGAGCATGCCCCAGGGGCCGTGCCGGTTGGGGCCGATGCGCAGCTGCATCCAGGCGACGACCTTGCGCTCCCACACGATGGCGAACAACACGGTCACCATCAGGAACGCGAAGCAGAACACCGCCTTGACGACGACGAGCCACCAGGGGTCCGTGCCGAACATCGAGAGGTCCTCGGCTGCGAGGACGGTGCCCTGCGGTGCCGCGGTGAGTCGGGCGAGGCCGGTCACTCTCCTACCTCCGTTGTCACGACGTGGGAGCCCGGGGCGGCCGGACCGATCCGGACCACTCCGCCCGGCTGGGCGCCGGTGCCGGCGGGGACTCCCCGGCCGACGGAGTTGAGGGGGACCCACACCACCCGGTCCGGCATCTCGGTCACCGCCAGCGGGAGTTCGGTGCTGCCTGCGGGCCCGGTGACGGCCAGCAGATCGCCGTCCTTCACCCCGGACTCGGCAGCGGTGGCCGGGGAGAGCCGGGCGACGGCCGCGTGCCGGGTACCGGCCAGCGCCTCGTCGCCCTCCTGGAGCCGGCCCCGGTCGAGCAGCATCCGGTGGCCCGCGAGGACCGCCTCGCCGTCGCCGGGCCGGGGCACCGGGCGGGACGTCGCCCGCGGGTCGTCGGCGTGGCCGCCCTGCCAGCCGCCGAGCCGGTCGAGCTCGCGGCGGGCCGCCCTCAGGTCGGGCAGTGCGAGGTGTACGTCGAGTGCGTCGGCCAGCATGTGCAGCACCCGCGCGTCGGTCGGGCAGAGTGTCCTCGGCAGCTGCTCGGGCTTCAGCGCGGCCTCGAACATCCGCGCCCTGCCTTCCCAGTTGAGGAAGGTGCCGGACTTCTCCGGGACGGCGGCGACGGGCAGGACCACGTCGGCGCGCCCGGTGACCGCACCGGGGCGCAGCTCCAGCGAGACCAGGAAGCCGACCTCGTCCAGCGCCTCCACGGCACGGGCCGGGTCGGGCAGGTCCTCGGGGTCGACCCCCGCGACCAGCAGCGCGGCCAGCTCGCCGGTGGCCGCGGCCTCCACGATCTGGCCGGTGTCGCGGCCGAAGCGGGCGGGGAGTTCGGCGACGCCCCAGACGGACGCCACCTCCTCCCGTGCCCGGGGGTCCGTCGCGGGACGGCCGCCGGGCAGCAGCGACGGGAGCGCGCCCGCCTCCAGTGCGCCGCGTTCACCGGCCCGGCGCGGGATCCACACCAGTGCGGCGCCGGTCGCCGCGGCGGTGCGCACGGCTGCGGTCAGTCCGCCGGGTACCGCCGCGAGCCGCTCGCCCACCACGATCACGGCACCCTCGCCGCGCAGCGCCTCGGCCGCGACGGCCCCCTCGCCCTCCAGGCCGACTCCGCCCGCGAGGGCGTTCAGCCATTCGGTCTCGGTGCCGGGGGCGGCGGGGAGTAGCGTGCCGCCCGCCTTCTCCAGGCCCCGGCTGGCGTGCGAGGCGAGCGCGAACGTCCGCTGCCCGTGCTTGCGGTGGGCCTTGCGGAGCCGCAGGAAGACGCCGGGCGCCTCCTCCTCGGACTCGAAGCCGGCCAACAGGACGGCCGGGGCCTTCTCCAGCGCGGTGTACGTGACCCCGCTGCCGTCCAGGTCGCGGCCGCGCCCGGCCACCCGCGCGGCGAGGAAGTCGGCTTCCTCACCGCTGTGGACGCGGGCCCGGAAGTCGATGTCGTTGGTGCCGAGGGCGACCCGCGCGAACTTGCTGTACGCGTAGGCGTCCTCGACGGTCAGCCGGCCACCGGTGAGCACCCCGGTCCTGCCGCGCGCCCCCGAGAGCCCGGCGGCCGCGGCTTCCAGCGCCTCGGGCCAGCTCGCCGGCTCCAGCACCCCCTGCGCGTTGCGTACGAGCGGCGTGGTGAGCCGGTCGCGCTGCTGGGCGTAGCGGAAGCCGAAGCGGCCCTTGTCGCAGAGCCACTCCTCGTTGACCTCGGGGTCGTTGGCGGCGAGACGCCGCATGACCTTGCCACGCCGGTGGTCGGTCCGGGTCGCACAGCCGCCGGCGCAGTGCTCGCACACCGAGGGCGTCGACACCAGATCGAAGGGCCGGGAGCGGAAGCGGTACGCCGCCGAGGTCAGGGCCCCGACCGGGCAGATCTGGATGGTGTTGCCGGAGAAGTACGACTCGAAGGGGTCGCCCTCGCCGGTACCGACCTGCTGGAGCGCGCCGCGGTCGATCATCTCGATCATCGGGTCGCCGGCCACCTGGTTGGAGAACCGGGTGCAGCGTGCGCAGAGCACGCACCGTTCACGGTCAAGCAGCACCTGGGTGGAGATGGGGACGGGCTTCTCGAAGGTGCGCTTCTTCCCGTCGAAGCGGGAGTCGGCGCCGCCGTGCGACATCGCCTGGTTCTGCAGGGGGCACTCGCCTCCCTTGTCGCAGACCGGGCAGTCCAGCGGGTGGTTGATGAGCAGGAGCTCCATCACCCCCTTCTGGGCCTTCTCCGCGACGGGCGAGGTGATCTGCGACTTCACGACCATGCCGTCGGTGCACGTGATGGTGCAGGACGCCATCGGCTTGCGCTGGCCCTCGACCTCGACGATGCACTGCCGGCAGGCGCCGGCCGGGTCGAGGAGCGGGTGGTCGCAGAAGCGCGGGATCTCGATGCCGAGGAGTTCGGCGGCGCGGATGACCAGGGTGCCCTTGGGCACGCTGATCTCGATGCCGTCGATCGTGAGCGTGACGAGGTCCTCGGGCGGAACGGCCGCCTCGCCGCCCCCGGAGGGCGCACTCGTGGTGACTGTCATGCGTTCACCCCCCGGTGAGCGTTCTTGTCGTCTCTGTCGTCGGCCCAGAGGGTCGACCTGGCGGGGTCGAAGGGGCATCCCTTGCCGGTGATGTGCTGCTCGTACTCCTCGCGGAAGTACTTCAGCGAGGAGAAGATCGGCGAGGCCGCGCCGTCACCGAGGGCGCAGAAGGACTTGCCGTTGATGTTGTCGGCGATGTCGTTGAGCTTGTCGAGGTCGGCCATCTGCCCCTTGCCCGCCTCGATGTCGCGGAGCAGCTGGACGAGCCAGTAGGTGCCCTCGCGGCACGGCGTGCACTTGCCGCAGGACTCATGGGCGTAGAACTCGGTCCAGCGGGTGACGGCGCGCACCACGCAGGTGGTCTCGTCGAAGCACTGCAGCGCCTTGGTGCCGAGCATGGATCCGGCGGCGCCGACGCCCTCGTAGTCCAGGGGGACGTCGAGGTGCTCCTCGGTGAACATCGGGGTGGAGGAGCCTCCCGGGGTCCAGAACTTCAGGCGGTGCCCGGTCCGGATGCCGCCGCTCATGTCGAGCAGCTGGCGCAGGGTGATGCCGAGTGGGGCCTCGTACTGGCCGGGGCTGGTGACGTGCCCGCTGAGCGAGTACAGCGTGAAGCCCGGGGACTTCTCGCTGCCCATCGACTTGAACCAGTCCTTGCCCCTGTTCAGGATCGCGGGAACCGAGGCGATGGACTCGACGTTGTTCACGACAGTGGGACAGGCGTACAGACCGGCGACCGCGGGGAAGGGGGGACGAAGCCGGGGCTGGCCTCGCCGTCCTTCGAGCGAGTCGAGCAGCGCGGTTTCCTCTCCACAGATGTACGCACCGGCACCCGCGTGCACCGTGAGTTCCAGGTCGAGTCCCGAACCCAGGACGTTCGCCCCCAGATAACCCGCCTCGTACGCTTCACGTACCGCTTCGTGCAGCCTCCGCAGCACGGGAACGACTTCACCGCGCAGATAGATGAAGGCGTGCGACGAGCGGATCGCGTAACAGGCGATCACGATGCCCTCGATGAGGCTGTGCGGGTTCGCGAAGAGGAGCGGGATGTCCTTGCAGGTCCCGGGCTCCGACTCGTCGGCGTTCACCACGAGGTAGTGCGGCTTGCCGTCGCCCTGCGGGATGAACTGCCACTTCATCCCGGTGGGGAAGCCTGCGCCTCCGCGTCCGCGCAGACCGGAGTCCTTGACGTACGCGATGAGGTCGTCCGGCGACATGGTCAGGGCCTTGCGCAGGCCCTCGTATCCGTCGTGCCGACGGTAGGTGTCCAGGGTCCAGGACTCCGGCTCGTCCCAGAAGGAGGAGAGGACGGGCGCCAGGAGCTTCTCCGGGCTGGTCCCGTTTTTGCCGATTTCGGCTGCCAAGGTCATCACTCCCCCTCCTCGGCGGCGGGCCCGGCCGGGTGATCCGGGTCGGAAGCCGATGTCTGCTGCGGCGCGTCGTGCGAGCTGAGGTGCTCGGAGCCCTGTTGCGGCTGCGCGTCCCGGGGCGTCTCACCCCTCGGTCCGACCACGCGTGCGTGCGGAGCGGCTTCGCCCTTGGCGAGCTTCAGGCCGACCAGCGAGGCGGCACCCGCCCCGCCGCTCGCCTCGACGGCGCCGGGGCGCCGGTCGGGGAAGCCGGCGAGGATCCGGGCCGTCTCCTTGTACGTACAGAGAGGGGCGCCGCGGGTGGGCTCCACTGTGCGGCCGGCGATCAGGTCGTCGACGAGCCGTGTCGCGCTCTCCGGCGTCTGGTTGTCGAAGAACTCCCAGTTGACCATCACGACCGGCGCGAAGTCGCAGGCCGCGTTGCACTCGATGTGTTCGAGGGTGACCTTGCCGTCCTCGGTCGTCTCGTCGTTGCCGACGCCCAGGTGCTCCTTGAGCCGGTCGAAGATGGCGTCGCCGCCCATGACCGCGCACAGGGTGTTGGTGCAGACCCCGACCTGGTAGTCACCGCTGGGCCGGCGGCGGTACATCGTGTAGAAGGTGGCCACCGCGGTGACCTCGGCGGTGGTGAGGCCGAGCTGGTCGGCACAGAAGGCCATGCCCGTGCGGGAGACGAACCCCTCCTCGGACTGCACCAGGTGCAGCAGCGGCAGCAGGGCGGAGCGGCTGCCGGGGTAGCGCGCGATCACCTCCCGCGCGTCCGCTTCGAGCCGGGCGAGCACCTCGGCCGGGTAGGCGGGGGCGGGGAGCTGTGGCATCCCCAGGCTGACTTCTTGATTGGATGCGGTCACCGGTCGACGCCTCCCATCACGGGGTCGATGGACGCGACGGCGACGATGACGTCGGCGACCTGGCCGCCCTCACACATCGCCGCCATGGCCTGGAGGTTGGTGAAGGACGGGTCGCGGAAGTGGACCCGGAAGGGGCGCGTGCCGCCGTCCGAGACGACATGCACGCCGAGTTCACCCTTGGGGGACTCTATGGCGGTGTACGTCTGCCCGGCCGGGACCCGGAAGCCCTCGGTCACCAGCTTGAAGTGGTGGATCAGGGCCTCCATGGAGGTGCCCATGATCTTCTTGATGTGGTCGAGCGAGTTACCGAGTCCGTCGGGTCCCAGCGCGAGCTGCGCGGGCCAGGCGATCTTCTTGTCGGCCACCATGACCGGGCCCGGCTCCAACCGCTCCAGGCACTGCTCGACGATCCTGAGCGACTGGCGCATCTCCTCCAGCCGGATGAGGAAGCGGCCGTAGGCGTCGCAGCTGTCCGCGGTGGGCACGTCGAACTCGTAGCTCTCGTAGCCGCAGTACGGGTCGGTCTTGCGCAGGTCGTGCGGGAGTCCGGCGGACCTGAGGACCGGGCCGGTGGCGCCGAGCGCCATGCAGCCGGTCAGGTCGAGATATCCGACGTCCTGCATGCGGGCCTTGAAGATGGGGTTGCCGGTCGCGAGCTTGTCGTACTCCGGCAGGTTCTTCTTCATGGTCTTCACGAACTCGCGGAGCCGGTCGATCGCACCCATCGGCAGGTCCTGGGCGAGGCCGCCGGGCCGGATGAACGCGTGGTTCATCCGCAGGCCGGTGATCAGCTCGAAAAGATCGAGAACGAGTTCACGATCACGGAAGCCGTAGATCATGATCGTCGTGGCACCGAGCTCCATGCCTCCGGTGGCGATGCACACCAGGTGCGAGGAGATCCGGTTGAGCTCCATCAGGAGCACCCGCAGGACGGTGGCCCGGTCGGGGATCTGGTCCTCGATGCCGAGGAGCTTCTCGACCCCGAGGCAGTAGGCCGCCTCGTTGAAGAACGGGGTCAGGTAGTCCATGCGCGTGACGAAGGTGGTGCCCTGGGTCCAGTTCCGGAATTCGAGGTTCTTCTCGATGCCGGTGTGGAGGTAGCCGATACCGCAGCGGGCCTCGGTGACGGTCTCGCCGTCGATCTCCAGGATCAGCCGCAGCACGCCGTGCGTGGACGGGTGCTGAGGACCCATGTTGACGATGATGCGTTCGTCGTCCGACTTGGCGGCGGACTCGACGACCTCGTCCCAGTCGCCGCCGGTGACTGTGTATACAGTCCCCTCGGTCGTGTCGCGGGCATCGGACAGAGGCGTCCCGGCGGGACCCGATGAGGAGTGGTGGCCGGGCGACGGGTGGGAGTGGGGAGTAGTCATCAGCTGTACGACCTCCGCTGGTCCGGAGCCGGGATCTGGGCGCCCTTGTACTCGACGGCGATGCCGCCGAGCGGGTAGTCCTTGCGCTGCGGGAAGCCCTGCCAGTCGTCCGGCATCATGATCCGGGTCAGGGCGGGGTGCCCGTCGAAGATCAGGCCGAAGAAGTCGTAGGTCTCGCGCTCGTGCCAGTCGTTGGTGGGATAGACCTCGACCAGTGACGGGATGTGCGGGTCGCTGTCGGGGGCGGACACCTCGAGGCGGATCAGTCGCCCGTGCGTGAGCGAGCGCAGGTGGTAGACCGCGTGCAGCTCACGCCCCTTGTCCCCCAGATAGTGGACACCGCTGACGCCCGTGCACAGTTCGAAGCGCAGGGCCGGGTCGTCGCGCAGGGTGCGGGCGACCTGGACCACATGCTCGCGGGCGATGAAGAAGGTGACCTCGCCCCGGTCGACGACCGTCTTCTCGATGGCGTCGCCGGGGGCCACGCCCTGTTCCTCCAGGGCACCTTCCAGCTCGTCGGCGACCTCGTCGAACCAGCCGCCGTACGGCCGGGAGGCGGCTCCCGGCAGCGTCACCGTGCGGACGAGTCCGCCGTAGCCGGAGGTGTCGCCGCCGTTGGCGGCGCCGAACATGCCCTTGCGTACGCCGATGACGTCACCGGATTCGTCCCGCGGGGTGGGCAACCCGTTGCCGTTCTGCTCGTCGCTCACCGCAGCAGCCCCTTCATCTCGATCAGGGGGAGTGCCTTGAGGGCCGCCTCCTCCGCCTCGCGGGCGGCCTCCTCCGCGTTGACCCCGAGCTTGGAGCCCTGGATCTTCTGGTGGAGCTTGAGGATGGCGTCGATCAGCATCTCGGGACGGGGCGGGCATCCCGGCAGATAGATATCGACCGGGACAATATGATCAACACCCTGGACAATGGCGTAATTATTGAACATTCCACCGGATGACGCGCAAACCCCCATGGAGATGACCCACTTGGGGCTCGGCATCTGGTCGTAGACCTGCCGCAGGACGGGCGCCATCTTCTGGCTCACCCGCCCCGCGACGATCATCAGATCCGCCTGCCGCGGCGATCCGCGGAAGACCTCCATCCCGAAACGGGCCAGGTCGTACCGCCCGGCGCCGGTCGTCATCATCTCGATGGCGCAGCAGGCGAGGCCGAAGGTGGCGGGGAAGACGGAGGACTTCCGTACCCAGCCGGCGGCCTGCTCGACAGTGGTCAGCACAAAGCCGCTCGGCAGCTTCTCTTCGAGTCCCATGGTGTGCCCCTCAGCCCCTCAGTCCCATTCCAGGCCGCCCCGGCGCCACACATACGCGTAGGCGACGAAGACGGTGAGCACGAAGAGCAGCATCTCCACGAGCCCGAAGATCCCCAGGGCGTCGAAGGTGACCGCCCAGGGATAGAGGAAGACGATCTCGATGTCGAAGACGATGAACAGCATCGCCGTCAGGTAGTACTTGATGGGAAAACGGCCGCCTCCGGCTGGAGTGGGGGTGGGTTCGATACCGCACTCGTACGCTTCGAGCTTTGCTCGGTTGTACCGCTTGGGGCCGATAAGCGTGGCCATGACCACGGAGAAGATCGCAAACCCTGCCCCGAGGGCGCCGAGCACGAGGATGGGCGCGTAGGCATTCACGCTCCTCGCTCCTTCCAGTCGTCCTTGACCGTTGGACCGCATCGGGCGACCGGCTCGCCGCCTCATCAAGATCGTGTACATGTGAGGCAGTTCACAAGCCCGACTGCTTCGCATCCTATGCCTGCCACCCTGTGATCTGCGACACGGGGTACACCGGCGTCTTTGTGATCTCCACCACCTGACGAACGATCATGAAGTTGGATGAGCGGTGATCTTCATACGCGAAGCGGCCGTGCGGTTACGAGACGTGACATCTTGCGGCGTTATCGCTGGTCAAAGGCGCCTGGCCCTATCAATCGACCGCCCGTACAGGCAAATTGGCGGTGGACATCGAGTGGGTGATATGGAAATCGATCACTTGCGACAGCCACTCGGACGGGGGGCCTCCGGTACCGATGTGGACAATGCGCACGCATTCACGATCTTCCGGGCAGTCGGCACGAGCCCCGGCGGCGGCCGGCCGGACACCGGGGCGAGCACCCCGCCGAACGGTCCTCAGCCACCCGCCCGGCGACCGACAGGCGTCCGCGAAAACGGACACGACTCGCCAATGGGTCACGTCGCCACGGAAGGGCGGCCGACCTCGCTCCGCACGCGGCGCGCGACCGCGCGGTCGCCCCTCGCGGAAGAGTCACGCCGTGACCTGCGTCACTCCATGCACACGACAGGAAAAGCGGGCTTGGCCAATCGTGTGAACAGATGGTAAGCGACGGGCAATTCGGGCTAATTGAAAGAACTCCGTGATCACAGCGGTAGACAGGCCTGCCCGTTTTGCCCGTTAGGGCGTCAATAAGGGCACGTAATAAGCGGATTCACAGGTTCCGAACGTAACTGTGTCGCAACACACGTTTCTTGATGGGACCCCTACAGCCCTGATAGCGCTAGTACACATGTCCCACACCGCTCACATACCCAGCCACCGGAAGCCCCGCCAGAGTGCCTCGAAGACGGCGCTGCGGGCAGGAGTTGCCGGTGGCGTCCTCAGCACCATCGCGGTCGCGGGTGCCGCCGGACCGGCTCAGGCCGAGCCGGTGACCCAGACCATCGAGATGCCCACCATCACGGCCGGGCTCTCCACCTCCGTCGCCGCGTCCGCGCAGGCAACCCAGGCGGTCGCTCTCGACCTGGAGATCCAGGCACACGAGAACGCCGCGGCCGAAACCGCCGCCAAGGACGCCAAGAAGGCCAAGGCCGAGGCGGTCCGCAAGGCAGAGGCCAAGAAGAAGGCCGAAGCCGCCGCCAAGGCCAAGGCCGAGGCGGAAGCGGAGGCCGAGGCCGCCGAGCGCGCCTCCCGCTCCGCCGAGCGCACCACACTCAGCGCGTCCTCCGGCTCCTCCGACTCGTCCCCCTCCTTCTCCTCGTCGAACGCCACCGGGTCCGTCGCGTCCGTCATCGCGTTCGCGCAGTCCCAGGTCGGTGACGCGTACGTCTCCGGCGGCACCGGCCCGAACTCGTGGGACTGCTCGGGCCTGGTCCAGGCCGCCTTCGGGACGGTGGGCGTCGACCTGCCGCGCGTCTCGCAGAGCCAGTCGACCGCCGGGACCCAGGTCTCGCTCGACAACCTCCAGCCCGGCGACATCCTGTACTGGGGCGGCGCCGGCAGCGCGTACCACGTCGGGATCTACGTGGGCGGCGGCCAGTTCGTCGGTGCGCAGAACTCCAGCACCGGCGTCGTGCAGCAGTCCCTGGACTACGACCCGCCGTCGGGCGCCGTCCGCGTTCTCTGATTCACAAGCTCCGCACGCCTGAGCACGAGCGCGGGCCGTCACTCCTCCGACCGGGAGTGACGGCCCGTCATCGTGCCGTGGGCGCGTCCGCTTCCAGGGCGTCTTCCGCAGGGAGACGCCGGCCCGGCACGTGTCCCCGTTCCAGAGCGTCCCGGTCCCGGCGCAGGAGCAGCACGCCCGCCGCGCACACGAGACCTGCCAGCACGAAGCCGTACGGCGGGGTCGAGCCCGAAGGCTGTGTCTCGTAGACGAGCGCGGCCGACAGCACGGTCACCGCGCCCAGGGCCCGGCCGCCGCTCGCGGTGGCGGCGATCACCGCCGTCGCCCACAGCAGGTACCACGGCTGCACCATCGGCGAGAGCACGACCAGGGCCAGCAGCGCGAGGCCCAGGGCGCGAACCGGTTCCGTACGCCCCGTCGTCGCCTGCCATGCGAGGCGGGCGATCAGGACCAGGGCGACCAGCAGCCCCAGGTTCTGTACGGCGGACTTGACCGGATCCGGGTCGGTCCCCGCCAGCAGCCGCAGCAGTTCACCCAGGCCCAGGCCCAGGTCGCTGCTGAGGGACAGCGCGGTGTGAATGCGTCCCGCGACGCGCTGCGTCCCGAGCCAGCCGAAGCCGGTGCCGCCGAGGAACGTCGCGCCGACGGCCACCGCCCCGGCGACCAGTCCGGGCGCGAGCAGCCCCTTCGCCACCCGCCGTACGACCGGACCGCTCGCGGCCCGGCCCACCATGACGCCGACGAACAGCAGCGCCACCGCCGCGGGCGACTTGACCATCGTGGCGAGCCCGATGAGCACCGACCCGGTGATCCACCTCCCGCGCAGGGCCAGCAGCACACCGGCCAGCATGAGGCCGGTCATCAGCCCGTCGTTGTGGACGCCGCCGACGACATGGATGAGCAGCAGCGGGTTCAGTGCCCCGAGCCACAGCGCGGCACTCTCGCTGCGGCCGTGCTCCCGGGCGAGGTTCCGCAGGGCCCAGACGATCAGCACCAGCGCGCCCAGGGCGATGAGGCGCATCCCCAGCACGGCGGGCACGATCGTGCCGCCGGTCGCCCAGGCCACGACACGCGCCAGAACGAGGAAGAACGGCCCGTACGGGGCCGGGGTGTCGGTCCAGTGCCCGCCGACGCTCGCCGCGGCGTCGCCGCCCGGCCCGTCGGGGTCGAGGACGGACGGCCCCACGCTGTAGACGTCGTGCCCTTCGAGGACCATCACGCCCTGCGCGATGTAGCTGTAGACGTCGGCGCTGTAGAGCGGGGGTGCCAGGACCAGCGGGGCCGTCCACCAGCCCAGGGTGACGAGGGTGTCGCGTACGGGGGCTCCCGCCCGCCCGTACAGCCACCAGGCGGCGACGAGGACCGTCAGCCCGCCGTACGCCAGTGCGTAGCCGACAGCGGTCACCGCGGTCCCGTGGGAGACCCACAGGCCCCACGGGTCGTGGGCCGGCAGCGTGCCGACGGCCCAGCCGCCCAGAGCGACCGCCAGCGATCCGGCCGCGCCGAGCCGTCGGTAACCGCCGGTGGTCCATGCCCCGGTGATCCATCCCCTGGTGGTCCGTGCCCCTGTCGCCCCCATGGTCCGAAACCTATCGCGGACCCCGTGCGGTCAGGCCTTCGGTGCGACCTTCGAAAGACCGTTGATGATCCGGTCCATGGCGTCGCCGCCCGTCGGGTCGGTGAGGTTCGCGAGCATCTTCAGCGTGAACTTCATCAGGACGGGGTGGGTCAGACCGCGCTGCGTCGCGATCTTCATGACCTTCGGGTTCCCGATCATCTTCACGAAGGCCCGGCCCAGCGTGTAGTAACCGCCGTACGTGTCCTTGAGGATCTTCGGGTAGCGGTGCAGCGCCAGTTCCCGCTGCGCCGGGGTCGCGCGGGCGTGCGCCTGGACGATGACGTCCGCGGCGATCTGGCCCGACTCCATGGCGTACGCGATGCCTTCGCCGTTGAACGGGTTGACGAGCCCTCCCGCGTCACCCACGAGCAGCAGGCCCTTGGTGTAGTGCGGCTGGCGGTTGAAGGCCATCGGGAGCGCCGCGCCGCGGATGGGGGTCGTCATGTTCTCGGGCGTGTAGCCCCAGTCCTCCGGCATGGAGGCGCACCAGGCCTTGAGCACCTCGCGCCAGTCCAGCTCCTTGAAGGCGGACGAGGAGTTGAGGATGCCGAGGCCGACGTTGGACGTGCCGTCGCCCATGCCGAAGATCCAGCCGTAGCCGGGCAGCAGACGGTCCTCGGTGCCGCGGCGGTCCCACAGCTCCAGCCAGGACTCCAGGTAGTCGTCGTCGTGGCGGGGCGAGGTGAAGTACGTACGGACCGCGACGCCCATCGGGCGGTCCTCGCGACGGTGCAGGCCCATGTGGAGGGAGAGCCGGGTGGAGTTGCCGTCGGCGGCGACGACGAGCGGGGCGTGGAAGGTGACCGGGGTCTTCTCCTCGCCGAGCTTGGCGTGGACGCCGGTGATGCGGCCGGTGCGCTCGTCCTTGACCGGCTCGCCGACGTTGCAGCGCTCGTACAGCCGGGCGCCCGCCTTCTGGGCCTGGCGGGCCAGCTGCTCGTCGAAGTCGTCCCGCTTGCGGACCAGACCGTAGTCCGGGTACGAGGCGAGGTCCGGCCAGTCCAGCTGGAGGCGGACACCGCCGCCGATGATGCGCAGGCCCTTGTTCCGCAGCCAGCCGGCCTCTTCGGAGATGTCGATGCCCATGGAGACGAGCTGCTTGGTGGCGCGCGGGGTGAGACCGTCACCGCAGACCTTCTCCCGCGGGAAGGCCGTCTTCTCCAGCAGGAGAACGTCGAGTCCGGCCTTGGCGAGGTGGTACGCGGTCGTGGAGCCGGCTGGGCCCGCTCCGACGACGATCACGTCCGCGCTGTGCTCGGAGAGGGGCTCGGTCACGGTCGGATCTCCCGAAGACTCGAATTCGCGTGCCGCGCGGCACATGTCACGTGCAGTCTATGGGTGCCTGCTGATCACCATCCGAAGGGCTCCCTGATGCCGCACCTGCCTGACCCGAATCCGTCCGTACATCTGCGTGTCCCCACCGACGAGGACGCCCTGGCCTGGTACCGGGTGTTCGACGATCCGGAGGTCATGGAGTTCCACGGCGGCCGCTCGGCGGAGTACTCCGTGTACGAGGAGTTGACCGCCCGCCAGCGCCGACACGACGCGGAGCTCGGCCACTGCCTGTGGACGGTGCTGGACGACGACCGTGAGGTGCTCGGCTTCACGGGCGCCCAGCCGTGGCCCCACGAGTCGTTCGGCCCGGTGGGCGAGGTCGAGATCGGCTGGCGGCTGGGCCGGGCCGCCTGGGGGCACGGTTATGCGACCGCGGCCGCACGGACCACGCTGGAGCGGATACGGGCGCTCGGGGTACGGGAGGTCGTGGCGATGATCAACACACGCAACGAGCGCTCGCTCGCGGTGGCCGGGCGGCTCGGCATGCGCCGGGCCGAGACGTACACGTCGCCGGTGTCGAAGCAGGAGGCGTACTGCTTCAGGCTGGAGCTCTGAGCCCACGGGAAGGGCTCAGTCGCGCACGCCCCGGTGCAGCGCCACCACGCCGCCGGTGAGATTGCGCCAGGCCACGTTCGACCAGCCGGCCTGCTGCAGCAGCTTCGCGAGGCCGGCCTGGTCGGGCCAGGCGCGGATCGACTCCGCGAGGTAGACGTAGGCGTCCGGGTTGGACGACACCGCGCGGGCCACCGGGGGGAGCGCGCGCATCAGGTACTCGGTGTAGACGGTCCGGAAGGGCGTCCACGTCGGCTGGGAGAACTCGCAGATCACCACCCGGCCACCTCGCTTGGTGACCCGGTACAGCTCGCTCAGCGCGGCGCCGGTGTCCTGCATGTTGCGCAGCCCGAAGGAGATCGTGACCGCGTCGAAGGTCTCGTCCTTGAAGGGGAGCTTCGTACCGTCGCCCGCGGTGAACGGCATCCACGGGTGGCGCTCCTTGCCGACCCGGAGCATCCCGATCGAGAAGTCGCAGGGCACCACATAGGCGCCGGCCCGGGCGAACGGCTGCGAGGAGGTCGCCGTCCCGGCCGCCAGGTCGAGGATCTTCTGGGCCGGCCTGGCGTCGACGGCCCGGGCCACCTCCTTGCGCCAGAGCCGCGCCTGTCCGAGCGACAGCACGTCGTTGGTGAGGTCGTAGTTCGCCGCCACGTCGTCGAACATCGAGGCGACTTCGTGCGGCTGCTTGTCCAGGGATGCTCGGGTCACCCTCCCATTCAAGCAGCCCGGCTCCCGATCGCTCGCGGCGGCGTGGAACGGCTTCTGCCCTTCGGGTCGACAGCGCTCGTACACGCGCCCGTACGGGGCCGGGGCTCCGCCGTCGGCTCCCCGGACACGACGTCCGCCTCGATCGCCATCGATTCCGGGAACAGCAGCGCCCTGATCGACGTCTCACCCGGCGAGGGGAGGGGTTTCCGCGCGCCGGTGACCACCCAGCAACTCCTGGACGGCGTACGGCAGAGCGGACTGCTGGACGTCGTGCGGTACGCGGACGAGCACCCGGTGCCCGAGAAGCAGATAAGCGTGCGGGGCGGATGAACCATCTCCCTGCGCGGCTACACCGAGACCACGGATGATCACCAGAACATGCACAGTGACGACGCACAGCGAATACGGAACGCCGCCGGCACCCGCCGGACGGCCGTGAGGCCCGCTCCGGGGGCCCGGCCCTCACGCGCACAGTCCCGGAAGCGCTCCATGGCCCGCCGAAGACGGATGCGGCGCAGACGCGCCGGGTTCACCGGCGCGGTGATCGCGGTGGCGGCCGCCGCGGCGTTCCTCTACGTCGATGCTCCGTGGCAGGACGACGGCCCCGCGGCCGGCCGGGATACGGCCCCGGCCTCCCCGAAGGCCGCGGTCCCGCCGAAGGCGTCGGTGAGCCCTGAGCCGTCGAAGTCCCCCGTGAGCTCACCGAGCGCCGAGGAGCCCGTCGATCCGGACTCCGTGCCGGAGTCGGGGCCCGGCACCTTCACCGTGGCCCGGGAGGGCGCCTCGTCCGAGGGCGGTGGCAGCCGCTACCGCGTCGAGGTGGAGGACGGCATCGGCGTGGACCCGGACAGCGCCGCCGAGGACATCGCGGAGATCCTCGCCGACCCCCGGGGCTGGAGCAAGAACGGGGCCCATACGTTCCGTCAGGTCGAGGACGGGTCGGCCGGGCTGGTGATCCGGATAGGGACACCGAAGACCACCGACCGGCTGTGCGGGCAGTACGGCCTGGACACCGGGGGCGAGGTGAACTGCCGCGGCGGGGAGAACGTCATGGTCAATCTGGCCCGGTGGCAGCTCGGGTCACCGACCTTCGACGGTCCGGCGGCCGCGTACCGGGCCCTGATCATCAATCACGAGGTGGGCCACTGGCTCGGCCACGGTCACGAGACCTGCCCCGGCCCCGGTGAGCCGGCGCCCGCCATGATGCAGCAGATCAAGGGGCTGAAGGGCTGCGTGTCCAACGCCTGGCCGTACGACGGGAACGGCCGCTATCTGGGCGGCCCCTCCGTGCCGTAGACCGTGCCCGCCCCGGTGGGTCCGCTCGCGCCGCCGCCTCATCGCCGACGGTGGACCAGCCGCCCGCCGAGCACTGTGGCGACGCAGGATCCGGCGCCCGCCGCGACCAGCGCCGCCTCGTCCGGTACGTCGAAGACGGCGAGATCCGCGCGGCCTCCGACGGCCAGCGGGCCATGCGCGGATCCCGCCAGGTCGCGCCCCCGGGCGAAGGGGTCCAGGCTCGGTTCGGCGGCCCCGGTCCGGGCCGGCGGGACCACCGTCAGGCCGGCGCGGCCCACAGCGGTGCGTACGGCGGGCTCGGCGAACCCGCCCGCGACATGGGTGGTCCCGTGGCGCAGCATGCGCTGCAGCCCGCGGCGTACGCTGCCGGCCCGGCGGGGCTCGTCCATCCATCCGGCCAGCCGCTCGAAATCGGCCCCGGTCAGCGGCTGTTCGCCGAGCTCGTCCGCCTCACGCGGGTCGGGGTGGTAGAGACGGGTCAGCAGGGCGACGCCGTCCCACTGGCGAAGGCCGGGGGTGAGGACGCCCGGCCATTGCCGGACCCGGGCCGTCGGGTGCGCGGACGTCACCGCGTCGTACGGTCCGAGGGCCACGATCCGGTCGCCGTCCACCGCGACCGCTCCCCCGTCGATGCCTGCCGCGCCGACCGGGAGGACCAGCGGCGCGGCGTGAACAGTCAGCACGGGTGGCTCAGTTGGCGTCGAGGAGCTTCAGCTCCGGGTGCGCCGTGCCGCCGGCGATCGCCGTCGAGGAGATGTGCGAGACGACGCGCTCGTCGACCGGGTCGTTCGCCGGGTCGTCGTGGACGACCAGGTGCTCATAGGTCGTGGCGCGCTGGGCCGGGACGCGGCCGGCCTTGCGGATCAGGTCGATGATCTCGAGCCGGTTCGAACGGTGCTTGGCGCCGGCCGAGGACACGACGTTCTCCTCCAGCATGATCGAGCCGAGGTCGTCCGCACCGTAGTGCAGGGACAGCTGGCCGACCTCCTTGCCGGTGGTCAGCCAGGAGCCCTGGATGTGGGCGACGTTGTCGAGGAAGAGCCGGGCGATGGCGATCATCCGCAGGTACTCGAAGAGCGTGGCCTGCGTCTGCCCCTTCAGCTTGTTGTTCTCCGGCTGGTAGGTGTACGGGATGAAGGCGCGGAAGCCGCCCGTCCGGTCCTGTACGTCGCGGATCATCCGCAGGTGCTCGATGCGCTCGGCGTTGGTCTCGCCGGTGCCCATCAGCATGGTGGAGGTGGACTCGACACCGAGGCCGTGCGCGATCTCCATGATCTCCAGCCAGCGCTCGCCGGACTCCTTGAGCGGGGCGATCGCCGTACGCGGCCGGGCGGGCAGCAGTTCGGCACCGGCACCGGCGAAGGAGTCGAGTCCGGCGGCGTGGATCCGCTCGACGGCCTCCTTGGCGGAGACACCCGAGATGCGGGCCATGTGCTCGATCTCGGAGGCGCCGAGGGAGTGGATGACCAGCTGCGGGAACGCCTTCTTGATGGCGGAGAAGTGCTCCTCGTAGTACTCGACACCGTAGTCCGGGTGGTGGCCGCCCTGGAACATGATCTGGGTGCCGCCCAGCTCGACGGTCTCCGCGCAGCGGCGCAGGATGTCCTCGAGGTCGCGGGACCAGCCCTTGGCCGTGTCCTTGGGGGGCGCGTAGAAGGCACAGAACTTACAGGCCGTGACGCAGACATTGGTGTAGTTGATGTTGCGCTCGATGATGTACGTCGCGATGTGCTCCGTACCGGCGTAGCGGCGGCGGCGCACGGAGTCAGCCGCGGTCCCCAGAGCGTGCAGCGGAGCCGACCTGTACAGGTCGAGCGCCTCCTCAGGAGTGATCCGCCCGCCTTCGGCGGCGCGGTCGAGGATGGGCTGGAGGTCGGCCTTCTCGGTCACCGGGCTGTCACCTTTCGGCGGTTTTTCAACGGATCTACGGACCGATTCAGCCTACGCCAGCCTCTGCCGGGCTCAGCCGCCGGACCGGGTGAGTGTGCCCTTCGGCATGCCTGCGGCCTCCTCGCGTGACTCGTAGCGCAGGGTGCCGTCCGAGCCGAGGGTGAAGACCAGGTCGGCCTCGCCGCCGGTGCACATCGCGCCGGTGCGGGCGCCCGGGTCGGCGCGTTCCCGGATCTTCAGCTCGGTGGCCGTGCCGGAGACGAGCGTGCCGACGCCCTTGCAGACGACGGTCGTTCCGAGCGCGTCGAACCGGTACGACAGCCGGACCACCTCCTCGCTCTTCTTCCCCTCGACGAAGACGGCGGTGACCGTGCCGTGCGGCGCGCCACTGCGTTCCGTCGTGGGGCCCTTCCACGTTCCGGTGAACGTCTCCGGCAGCGCGCTCACCTGTGCTGATCCTGTCGGGGACGGCTGCCCGGAGTCCGAGGGGCTCTCCGGCCGGCCGGCCGCCGGGGGCTGTGCGGCGTCGTTGCCCTGGTCTCTCTCGCCGACGCCGGTGAACAGGTCCCCCAGCGTCGCGGCACCGACGGTCACCACGGCGAGCGCGCCTGCGACGGCCAGCGCGACGGTGCAGCTGACCCGCCGCCCCCGGCGCGCGCCGGGCTGCGGGCCGGTGTCCATGCTGACGGCGATTCGGGCGCCGGGCCCCCGCTCCCCCGAGGTGCCGGCGGTGGCCGGCGGCTCGGCCGGCGGGGGCGGCAGCAGTGGGCCGAAGGTGCCGAGGGCCGCGCTCCCCAGGGACGCGTTGCTGAACGGCACGGGCCCGGACCGCACGGGCGCGTCCTGCGGTTCCAGGTCCAGCAGGGCCACCGCCGACCTGCTGACCTCACGCTCCAGCGGGCCCGGCAGCCAGCCCGGCGCCACCAGCGCCGCGGCCCCACCGGGCGCGAGCCGCCGGGCGAGCGCGGCGGGGGCGGGCCGGTCGGCAGGTTCCTTGGCGAGGCACCGGGCCACCAGCTCCCGCAGTTCGCCCTCCAGGTCCCCGAGTTCGGGTTCCTCGTGCACCACCTTGTAGAGGAGGACGGCGGAGGAGTCGCCGAGGAAGGGCGCGGTGCCGGTCGCCGCGTAGGCGAGGACGGCGCCGAGCGAGAAGACGTCGGCCGCACCGGAGATGTCCTGGCCGCGGATCTGTTCCGGCGCCATGTACCCGGGCGAGCCGACGGAGACGCCGGTCGAGGTGAGGGACACCGTGGCGCCGAGAGCCCGGGCGATGCCGAAGTCGATCAGCCGGGGGCCGTCGAGGGCGAGCAGGACGTTGGACGGCTTCACGTCCCGGTGGATGAGGCCGTGCGCGTGTACGGCGTCGAGCGCCTCGCCGAGCCCGGCCCCCAGGGTCCGTACGGCGTACTCGGGCAGCGGGCCGTGGCGGGTGACCGCGTCGGAGAGGGGCGGACCGGCCACGTAGCCGGTCGCCACCCAGGGCACGGCCGCGTCGGGGTCGGCGTCCAGGACCGGGGCCGTCCACTGCGCGCCGAGGCGCCGCCCGGCCTCCACCTCGCGCCGGAATCTCGCGCGGAACTGCTCGTCGAGCGCGAAGTGGGGGTGCACGACCTTGACCGCGACGGTCCGTCCGCCGGCGCTGCGGCCGAGATAGACCCGGCCCATCCCGCCGGCACCGAGCCTGCCGAGCAGCCGGTAGGCGCCGATGGTGTGCGGTTCGCCGGCTTCCAGCGGCTGCATACGGTCTCCCCCTGTGATCCCCGGGACTCGCACGGCAGCCTAGGGCGCCCGGGTCACACGGTCACGGAAACCCCTTCCGCCGATTTCGCCCCTATGGGCACGAAGCAGGGTTTTCGCCACACGGAAAGGCGTGAATACGTCGTTCATCCGCGCCGATCGGGCTGCACCGGAGGGAAACCGGAAGGCGTTCGGGGAGACATCTGCTATTCGCCCGTGCGGCCCCACAGGAGAGACCCGCGACGGAACTCCGGACATTCACGTCCATTCACGGGAACGGAATGCCGCAGCCACGCGTCAGACGTAAAGGGCGGGCCGGGGCGGGAAGGCCGGGGAAGGTACGGGATTCATCTTCTATCCCGCGCCATTCCCGTGTGCCCGAGGTGTCAGCCGCCGAGCAGTTCGACCTTCACGTCCGCCGGGAAGCCGGTCGTCGGGCCGGTCCGCCGGGCGAACTCGCGCACGCCGGCCAGCTGGTCCGGGCCGAAGCGGAAGTCCAGGGTGGTGAAATAGCGCTCCAGCACCTCTGCGTCGAAGGACTCCCAACGCGCCGCCTGCTCGGCGACCTTGGTGACCTCCTCCAGCGAGAGGTCCCGGGAGGCGAGGAACGCCTCGTGCACCTTCTCCACGTAGTCGGGATGCGAGGCCAGATAGTCCTTGCGTGCCGCCCAGACCGCGAAGACGAACGGCAGCCCCGTCCATTCCTTCCACATCTCGCCCAGGTCGTGGACCTGCAGTCCGAGCCTGGGGGCGTCGTGCAGATTCGCGCGCAGCGCGGCGTCGCCGATGAGCACGGCCGCGTCGGCCTCCTGCATCATCAGGCCGAGGTCCGGCGGACAGGTGTAGTAGTCGGGTGCGACTCCGTACCGCTCGGAGAGCAGCAGCTGGGCCAGCCGTACGGAGGTGCGCGAGGTCGAGCCGAGGGCCACCCGGGCACCGTCCAGCTGCTCCAGGGGCAGCTGGGACACGATCACGCACGACATGACGGGGCCGTCGCAGCCGACGGCGATGTCGGGGAGGGCGACCAGTTCGTCGGCGTTGCGCAGGAACTCGACCAGGGTGACGGGACCGATGTCCAGATCCCCCCTGACCAGCTGCTCACTGAGCCTTTCCGGGGTGTCCTTCGAGAGCTCCAGGTCGAGCAGGGCCCCGGTCCGTGCCAGACCCCAGTAGAGGGGGAGGCAGTTCAGGAACTGGATGTGGCCGACGCGCGGCCTACTGCGACGGTCGTCGCCTTCTACGGGAGAGACGGTTGAATTGTCCACATCGTGAGGCTAGACCCGCCCCTGCCGGCCTGCGTCAGCGGGGCGTCCGGACTGCTCTGCGGGGCCTTCTCCGTCACCTCTCCGACGACCCGATCAAACATCCGGGTGAAGTGATCTTTCCCTCTACCGCTCTCCACAGACTGCGTGCTAGGCTCGCCGCAAGTTGCAGTTTGGTTTCCCTTGCAGTACAGAGCCTGCGGAGCATGTAACCCGCAGGCTTTTGTAGTTTTCAGACTTGTTTGCAGGTTCTGGAGCAGGGCAACCCTTTGGCCCAAGGAGGGCTTATGGCTACCGGAACCGTCAAGTGGTTCAACGCTGAAAAGGGCTTCGGCTTCATCGCCCAGGACGGCGGCGGCCCGGATGTCTTCGTCCACTACTCCGCGATCAACGCGTCCGGGTTCCGCTCCCTCGAGGAGAACCAGGTCGTGAACTTCGACGTCACTCAGGGACCCAAGGGTCCGCAGGCTGAGAACGTCACCCCGGCCTAGTTGCCCGGGTCGGCCGATCGCGGCCGAGTGAGCAGTACCCAAGGAGCCCCGCTCCCCCGCTTCTGCGGAGGAGCGGGGCTCCTGCCTTTTCGGCAGCGGTTCGGTACAGGGGCCCTGCGGGCCGGCGGCGACCATGGCCCACCGGGGCTCCGTGAACCATGTGCCGGCGACGGAGCACATCCTCGCCCGCCGGATCGACGACCACGGGCTACGACCCACCCATCACGCCCGGGAGGTCCCTCCGGAGCGCCCGGAGAATCACGGCAAATAGGTCACAGGGCTTCAGCTGCCCCTCGACGGGTGACCTGACGTCACCCTCCGCACAGGCCCATGCCCCGGAATCATGTCGAAGGCCTGTGCAGAGCCTCACTCGATGCTGACGAGCCCGCCGATAACAAGGCAGACTGTTGACCGCGATACCAACGGTACGTCGCAGAGCGGGATCAGCAGCACCAGCGGGGCAAGCAGGACAGGGGGCATCATGGACCGCGACAACGGGCCCGGTGTGCGCGTTCCGGAGCAACGCGCTCCACTGGAACGGGCGCCCGGCGCCGAACTGCGCTTCACCGTGCTCGGCCCCGTACGCGCCTGGCGGGGCGGCGAAGCCCTGCCGTCAGGGTCCCCACAGCAACGCGCCCTCCTGGCCGCGCTGCTCCTGCGCGAGGGCCGCACGGCCACGGCCGCCGAACTCATCGACGCCCTCTGGGGCGACGACCCCCCGTCCCAGGCACTGGCGACAGTACGGACGTACGCGTCCCGGCTCCGCAAGATTCTCGGCCAGGACACCCTGGTCAGCGAGGCCGGAGGCTACGCCGTCCGGATCCCGCGCGCGAACCTCGACCTGACGCTGGCTCAGGACCTGGCCTTGGAGGCGGAGAAGGCCCGCTGGACCGGGAACCGTCACCAGGCCCGCGCCCTGATCAACAAGCTGCTCGGCCTGTGGGACGGCGAGGCGCTCGCCTCCCTCCCCGGCCCGTACGCGGAGAACCGGCGCACCAGCCTGGAGGAGTGGCGTCTCCAGCTCAGCGAGACCCGCCTGGACCTGGATCTGGAGCTCGGCTGCCACGCCGAGGCGGTCTCCGAACTCACCGCCCTCACCGCGGCGCACCCCCTGCGCGAACGGCTGCGCGAGCTGCTGATGGTCGCCCTGTACCGCAGCGGCCGCCAGGCCGAGGCCCTCGCGGTGTACGCCGACACCCGTCGCCTGCTCGCGGAGGAACTGGGCGTCGACCCGCGCCCCGAGCTCGCCCAGCTCCAGCAGCGGATACTCCGGGCCGACGAGGAACTGTCCCGCCCGGCCGACGGGTCGGCCCCGGCCTCCGCGACGGTCCTTCCGGCCCAGCTCCCGGCCACCGTCCCGGACTTCACGGGCCGCGCCGCGTTCGTACGCGAGCTCAGCGACCGGCTCGTGTCCGCCGAGGGCTCCGTGATGGCGGTCTCCGCGCTCGCCGGCATCGGCGGCGTCGGCAAGACGACCCTCGCCGTGCACGTCGCCCACCAGGCGCGCCCGCACTTCCCGGACGGTCAGCTGTACGTCGACCTCCAGGGCGCGGGCGCCAGGGTCGCCGAACCCGAGACCGTCCTCGGCGCGTTCCTGCGCGCCCTGGGCACCGCCGACTCCGCGATCCCGGGCTCCCTGGACGAGCGGGCCGCGCTCTACCGCTCCGCCCTCGACGGCCGCCGCGTCCTGATCCTGCTCGACAACGCCCATGACGCGGCCCAGATCCGGCCCCTGCTCCCCGGTACGGCGGGCTGCGCGGTGCTGGTCACCAGCCGCGTCCGCATGGTCGACCTGTCCGGGGCGCACCTCGTGGACCTGGACGTGATGTCCCCCGATGAGGCCCTGCAGCTCTTCACCCGCATCGTCGGCGACGAACGCGTCCGCGCGGAGCGCGAGGCAGCCCTGGACGTGGTGGCCGCGTGCGGCTTCCTCCCGCTGGCCATCCGCATCGCCGCTTCCCGGCTGGCCGCCCGCCGCACCTGGACGGTCTCGGTTCTGGCCGCGAAGCTGGCCGACGAACGCCGCCGCCTCGACGAACTCCAGGCCGGCGACCTCGCCGTGAAGGCCACCTTCGAGCTCGGCTACGGCCAGCTGGAACCGGCCCAGGCCCGCGCCTTCCGCCTCCTGGGCCTGGCGGACGGACCGGACATATCCCTCGCCGCGGCAGCCGCCCTCCTGAACCTGGACCACCACACCACGGAGGACCTCCTGGAGATCCTGGTCGACACCAGCCTCCTGGAATCCGCGGCTCCGGGCCGTTACCGCTACCACGACCTGGTGCGCCTCTACGCGCGTGCATGCGCCGAACGTGACGAACAGCCGTCGGCGGAAAGGGAACTGGCGCTGTCGCGGCTGCTGGACTTCTACCTGGCGACGGCGGCGGGGGTGTACGCGCTGGAGCGGCCGGGAGACCGGCTGGTGGACCACCTCCAACCGACGGAGCACCCTGGCCTGTCGTTCGAGGACCGGCACTCCGCCCTGGACTGGCTGTATGCCGAGGCGACCAACTTGCTGGCCTGCGTGCGTCAGTCGGTGCGCCCCGCCACCCTGGCCCGCGCTGTCGACCTTCTCTACGCCGCCCTCGACCTGGGCGAGTCGGGTGCCAACTCGAAACAGTACGAGGCAGTGGCGGTGACCGTCAGAGAGGCCTCCAGGGCATGCGGTGACCCACGGGCCGAGGGGCGTGCCGTCATGTCACTGGCCAACGTGCACCAGCTGGCCGGACGGTTCGACCACGCGGATCGTGAGGCGCAGGAAGCCTTGCGACTCGCCGGCACCGTCGATGACCGGCTCCCCGCGTGCTGGGCGTCCAACGCCCGGGGCATCATCGCGCTGTACCAGAACCGTCACGCGGACGGTGAGATGTTCCTGAACCAGGCGATCGAGGCATTCCGGAGCGACGACAACCGCCCCGGCGAAGCCAGCGCCTTGTGCAATCTGTCGCGCATCCACCTCGCGACGGGGCGGACGAACAGCGCCATCACCCTGGCGACGGCGGGTATAGAGATCTACGACTCCCTCGGCCACGCGTTGCGCGGCGCCAACGGCCGGTACGCCCTCGGCATGGCGCTCACCCAGAGTGGGAAGCCGGAAGCGGCCGCGGATCAGCTGAACGAGGCCCTCGCGATCTTCCGCGACAGCAGGCAGCGGCTGTGGGAGGGCATGGCGCTGTTCCGCCTCGCCGAGGTCGACCTCGGCTCGGGCCGTCCTGCCCAGGCCGCCCAGTTCGCCGAGCTGGCACTCACGGTCCTCCGAGGCATCGGTGGCGACTGGCGCCGGGGCAATGTGCTGACCGTCCTGGGCCGGGCGCTTTCCGGAATCGGGCAGACCGGCCGCGCCCAGGTCTGCTGGGCGGAGGCACTCGCTCTCTACGAGGAACTCGCCTCCCCGGAAGCGGAAGCGGTCCGGTCCTTGCTGTCACCTGCGGCAGCCGTCTGAGAACGGGGCGTTCATCGTTCGTTTATCGCCCCCCTGCATGCTCATGCCTGTCGATCCGTCGCGTCGGGGGGCAGGCGGGGCGACAGTGGCCGTACCACTAGGGTGAGCGGCCCCGCGAGGCCCGTCCGGCAGTCCACGGGGGAACAGCCGGACGGGCCTCGCGGACCCATCACGCAGCGACGCAGAGAGGGAGTTGACCATCGTGGCCGACGCCAGCAAGCAGGACCCGATCTTCAAGCCGGCCGACCAGCACGCCACTGGTGAGCCGGAGACTCCGATCACCACGCAGGACCAGCACGCGACGGGCGACCAGCACGCCACGTCCGAGCCGCTGAAGCCGGCCAAGTAGACCTTCACTCTGCGGGGACGGGGGGAGTGGCCGCGGCGGCGCGGAGGGGGAGCCGTCGCGGCCGCTGCATGTCCGCGTCCTGGGCAACGGTTCAGGCGTCACACAGCCGTCGTCGCCTTCGCGAGCCCCGCACTCGCGGCCCTCGAACCCCTGGTTCGACGGCGCAGCTTCCGCCGGCGCTCACCCGGCTTCTGCCGACGGCCCGTCCTTCTCCTGCATCCACGCCAGGGGCTCGCCCAGCCGGCCCTGCTCACGCCGACGCTGCGGGGCGTGCGTGGCGTAGGCGCCGGCCGTGCCGGCCGGGGTCATCAGCGCATGTCCGCCGTCACCAGGCAGCGCTTCACCCGGGAGACCGAGCGCGGGCTGTCCATCCGCACCGTCAGGGTCCTGGTCTCGCCGTACTCGAGGTCGACCGTGGCCTCGCCCGTGTCCACGGCGCGGCCCTGGGCGTCCATGAACGTCACGTCCACCTCGTACGTGTGCGTCAGGGGAGCCGTCGAGCGGATCTCGATCGTCGAGGACGTCACCGCCTTGCGCTTGCCTTTCTTGGGCTGGGCGCACCGGATGACGCGGATGTCGGGGGCGTCCGAGGCCGTGGGCGTCGGCGTCGCATACGTGGAGCCGCCGGCGGACGAGTCCGACGTGTCGCCGTGGTCATCGTCGTCGTAGTCGCGGTAGCCGCCGTTGCTCTTCTCGGAGTTGGAGCATCCCCCGCCGCCGGACCCACTGCTGCTGCGGCTCTTCCCGCTCTTGCCGCCATGGCTGGACGTCGAGAATCCGGTGAGCGCGAGCACCACCACGACCAGTACCGCCGCGAACCTCATCTGTCGCCGCACCATCGATGCAGCCCCCCTTGTCGTAATCGGGCCAGGCCGGCCCCGCACGGCCCGCACGGCCGCGCGACACCGTAACGCACAGCATGACGGGCCCTTGCCCGTAGGCCCGTCATGACCCTGTCACAGTCTGGTCATGGTCTCCGAATGGCAGGGAAGATCGGCCGGGCGTAGCGTCGGGCGCGGGGAGCGGTGCGCACAGCGGCGCGCCATGGCCCAGGAGGCTGTCGATGATCCGCAATGTCCTCGGCTCCGTCGTCGCACTCGCAGGAGCGGCGGCGGCCGTGCAGAGCCCCTTCCACAGCTGGTTCGACGACCGCCTCGGGCGGGACTACCGCATCCAGGACCTGTTCAACGGCATCAGCGGTGCCTCGTCGTCCGTGATGGGGTCGATCCTGCTGCCGTTCATGTTCGCCGCGCTGGTGACCCTCGTGGGCATCGTGGTCCGCTCGCGCTGGGTGGTGGCCGTCGCCGGTCTGATCGTGCTCGGCTTCACCGTGTTGTGGATGGTCCGGCAAGGGCAGGACGCCGGGAGCCTCACAGTCGACGGTGACGGGGGCGGGCTCCGGTGGGGCGTGGCGCAGGCGCTGGGGGGCGGGGTCCTGCTCCTCCTGGGCGCGCTGCTGATGTCGGGGCGGCGCAGCGCACGGGCGCGGCGTACCGCCGAGCCGTACCCCGTGCCGCCGGACGACCGCCCGGACACCTGGCCGCCGACGCAGGAGCCGGGTCCTGCCGCGCAGACCTCCCCCTGGCCGGAACCCGAGGCGGATCCGTACACCGGGCCCGGCCGGCACCGGGCAGCCCCCCGCGACGAGGACACCGCCCAGTACCCCGTCCAGGACCAGGACGCCCGTCCCCCGCGGGAGGAGCAGCAGGACCGGGACCGGTATCACCCGCCCCACCCGTGAGGCGGGCGTCAGGCCCGGGCCCTGTTCCCCGTGCCCGTGCCCTTCAGTGCGTCCAGGGCGTACACGCAGCGGTCCTTGCTGCACGCGTAGACGACGCCCGCCTGCACCACCGGGGAGCCGGTGATCTCGCCACCCGTGGCCAGCTTCCAGCGGAGCTGGCCGCCCGCAGCGTCCAGGGTGTAGAGCACGTGGTCCGCCGAACCGAAGTGGACCCGGCCGTCCGCGACCACCGGTGCGCCGACCACCTCGCCGCCCGCCGCGAAACGCCACTTCGGGGTGCCGGTCACCGAGTCCAGGGTGTACAGCGCGCTGCCGCTGCCGACGTGCACGTTGCCCGCCGCCACCAGCACCGGCTCGATGGACTGCCGGGCCTCCGTCGCGATCCTCCAGCGGTCCTTGCCCGTCGAGGCGTCCAGGGCGTACACGGTGCCGAGGTAGTCCGCGAGGTACACCCCGCCGCCCGTGACCGCCGGTCCCGGCGCGAAGGCGGGCGGGGAGAGGAAGACGGCCGGTGACTCGAAGTGCCAGCGCACCCGGCCGGAGACCGTGTCCACGGCCAGCACCCGGGTCCCCGCCGCGACGTACACGAAGCCGTCGGACGCGGGGGTCACCCGGACCGGCACCCCGCCGCAGGAGGCGGCGTCGCCGATGGGGTACGACCAGCGTTCCGTGCCGGTGCGCGCGTCGACGGCACGCAGCCGGGCGTCCTGCCACAGATACACCGTCCCGTCGTGGATGACGGGGCCGGCCTCGGGCGTCTCGAAGTCCGTCTGGACACCGCCGGTCTCCCACAGCTTCTCGCCGCTGGACGCCTCCCACGCCTGTACGCCGCCGCCTCGCGTCCCGGTCAGGACGGTGCCCCGTTCGGCCTTGAGGGAGTACACCCAGGATTCGGTCTGGAGCCGCCACTGTTCGGCACCGGTCGCCGCGTCCAACGCGTACAGGGACGGCCCGTCCGAGGCGTGGATGCGGCCTCCGTCGACGGCCATCGACCAGGCCACGTCGCGGGTCTTGAACTGGCGGCGCCCGTTACCCACGTCCAAGGCGTGGACCTCGAAGGACGTCACGTACAGCAGATCGCCCACCACGACGGGCGTGCCCCACACGTCGTTCGACATACGGAACCGCCACGGCCGCCAGCGGTCCGGCGCGGCGGGCGCCGCGTCCGGGGCCTGCGTGGGGGCCGGCACCGGAGCGGTCGGCACGGCAGAGGTGTGTCCGCCGGGCGCGCGCACCCAGCCGGTCGCCGGGTCGGCGTGCGCTGCGGCGGGGCCCCGTACGTCCACGGGGCGTGGCCCGGGGCCGATCGGCACCTGGGTGCCGGGCAGCCGCACGGGGCCGCCGTCGGGGGCGGGTGCCGACACCGGCGCGGGGGCCGGCGCGGTCCTCAGATCGCCGCCGCTGCGCCAGGCCCGGGCCCAGTCGGTCCCGGGCGGGGGCTGCTGCGGGGGCTGCTGCGGGGGCGGCGGTACGACCACGGGCGCGGGCGCGACGGCGACGGTACGGCCACCGCCGCGGCGGTGCTCGATCATCGCGGTCGCCACCGTCGGCAGCCAGGCCGACGCCGTGCCGCTGTCGTCACCGCCGGAGGCGAACAGGTGCGGGGCCAGCTGGGACTGGAGATCCGCCGGGCTGGGACGCCGGGTCGGGTCCATCTGCATGCAGGACTCGATGAGCGGCCGCAGATCGTCGGGCAGCCCTTCGGTGTCGGGGCCCTCCCGCAGCAGCATGAACACGGTCTCGACCGGATTCGCCCCGTGGAAGGGCGCGTGGCCCGTCGCCGCGAAGACGAGGGTCGAGCCGAGCGAGAACACATCGCTGGCGCCGGTGACGCTGCGCGAGTCGCGGGCCTGCTCCGGCGACATGTACGCGGGCGTGCCCACCGCCACGTTCGTCATCGTCAGCCGGGTGTTGGAGACGCCCGACGCGATACCGAAGTCGATCACCCGCGGCCCGTCCTCGACCACGAGGACGTTGGACGGCTTCATGTCACGGTGGACGAGGCCGGCCCCGTGGATCGACTGCAGGGCCTCGGCGATCCCCGCGGCCAGCCAGCGCACGGCCTGCGTCGGCATCGGCCCGCACTCACTCACTATCTCCTCGAGCGAGGGGGCGGGAACATAGGCGGTGGCCAGCCAGGGCACAGCCGCCCTCGGATCGGCGTCGACCACCGCCGCGGTGTAGAAACCACTGACCGCGCGGGCGGCCTCCACCTCACGCGTGAAGCGGACCCGGAACAGCTGGTCCTCGGCCAGTTCCGTACGGACCGTCTTGATCGCCACCCGTCGGCCCGATGCCGATCTCGCCAGATAGACCAGTCCCATGCCGCCGGCCCCGAGCCGTCCCAGCACCTCGAACGGGCCGATCCGCCTCGGGTCATGCTGCGTCAGCTGCTCCACTTGCCTGCCACCTCCCCGTACGGACCTCAGGAACAGAAGCCCGCGAAATCCCGCCCTGTGCAGCGTCTCACCACTGGGCACCACTTGGCGGTGCGCACCCTGATTCTTCCTGTCCGGGGGCCTGGTTGCGAACCCGGGGGCGGATCGGGGTGTTGTGTGTCACTCCATCCCTTTCAGGACGCCCCGGGACGACGGCTACGGCAGCCGCCCGGCCGGCTGGAGCACGGCGAAAGCCGCGCCCTGGTCGTCCTGGAGGACCGCCATCCGCCCGTACGGGATGTCCAGGGGCGGGGCCGTGATCCGGCCACCGAGGCGTGCGGCGGTCCCGGCGGCGCGGTCGCAGTCGGCGACGGCGAAGTAGCTGAGGAAGTAGCTGGGCAGCATCGCGGGAAAGGCGTCCGTGATGACCGCCCTCCCGCCGACCGCCGTGTCCTCGCCCGGTTCGGTCCCGGCGGGGGACCAGGTCCGGAACGGCACGGCGGTCCCGTCGTCGCGCGGAGCGCCCGGCAGTGCTTGCACTTCGACGTCCATCCCCTGGAAGCCGAAGACCTCCTCGTAGAAGGCGTCCACCCGCTCCGGCTGCCGGGTGTGGACCTCGGTCCAGCAGAAGGCTCCCGGCGCGTTCTGCTTCTCGAAGCCCGCGCGTTCACCCGCCTGCCAGAGGCCGAAGACCGCGCCGCCGGGGTCGGCGGCCTGGGCGAGGACCCCGGCGGCGCCGGCCCGCACCGGATCGGTGATCACCTGGCCGCCCGCCTTGCGGACCAGGGCGACGGAGGCGCGGATGTCGTCGGTGGAGAAGTAGACCCCCCAGGTCGTGGGCATACGGCCGTCCTGTTTCGCGGCGAGGGCGGCGACGAGTGCGCCTTCGCTGTACGCGTCGGCGAAGGGCATGCCGTCACCCGCGCGGAAGGTCCAGCCGAAGAGCCCGCCGTAGAAGCGCTTGCCGGCATCCAGATCGGAGAGCCGCACATCGACCCAGCACGGCGCGGACTGCGCGAATACGGCCATGGCCCGGGTCCTTCCGTCGCTGCGAGGTCGCGATGGCGTTTCGACAGCCCTGCGGCGGTGGCGCTGTGGATGACTGCGGATCCCAGCGCCGGGGCAGCCGTGACGCCCGTCACACTCAACGTAACGTCGGGTGCCTCCCGGCGCGCCCCGAGGGGCCGAATGAAACCTTTGCCCGAATCGTGAATCCCTCGCGACCCGGGTGGACGCGGGTTGTCCACCGAAGTTATCCACAGGCTGTTGATAACAACTTCACCCCGGAGCGCACCCGGCACGGACAGAAGAGCAATTTCCCCCTACACTCACGCCCCGCGCGAAAAGCACGCACCCATCACCGGGAATTGCGCTGTTCACCCCGCCCACGCTGGGACGTTCCCCATTTGCAGTCGGTCAGATCGCGCTCGGATCACCCCTCGGTAAGCTGACGGCATGACAGGACAAGTGCGCACCGTCGACGGCCGCGTGGCTGGTCGGCGAGGTCAGGCGACGCGGCAGAAGCTGCTCGACTGCCTCAGCGAGATGCTCAGCTCCTCGCCGTACCGGGACGTCAAAGTCATCGACGTGGCTCGGAAGGCGGGGACTTCACCCGCGACTTTCTACCAGTATTTCCCCGACGTCGAGGGCGCCGTTCTCGAACTCGCCGAGGAAATGGCCAAGGAAGGTGCCGGACTGACCGAACTGGTCGGCGGCCGCTCCTGGGTCGGCAAAGCCGGCTGGCACGCATCCGAAGAACTCGTCGAGGGATTCCTCGACTTCTGGCGCCGTCACGACGCGATCCTCCGTGTCGTGGATCTCGGCGCGGCCGAGGGCGACAAGCGGTTCTACAAGATCCGCATGAAGGTCCTGAACTCGGTCACCAACTCCCTGACGGACGCGGTCAAGGAGCTCCAGACCAAGGGCAAGGTGGACGAAAATGTCAGCCCCGCAGCGGTGGCGGGCTCCCTGGTGGTCATGCTGTCAGGGGTCGCCTCGCACCAGAAGGGCTTCACCACCTGGGGCGTGAAGCAGGCCGAACTCCGGCCGACCCTCGCCCTGTTGGTCCATCTGGGCATCACTGGCAAGAAGCCGGCCAGGTAGCCCGGGCAGCCCCGCCTCCCCCGCACGCGCCGGGTGCCGCGCCCTCCCACGGCGCTCCACGTCCTGTCTCACCGACGGCGGACCACCCCTGTGGTCCGCCGTCGGCGTTCACGCACCGGGGCAGGACGCTGTGGAATGGACCCATGAGCGATGCACAGACGAACTTCCGCGACCTGCTCCACGCCCAGCGCGTCTGGGACGTACCCCTCCCCCGCTTCGACCCGTCCGCCGCACCCGCCGCACCCCTCCCGCTCTTCCACACCTGGTTCGCCGAGGCAGTGGCGGCCGGGCAGGCCGAACCGCACACCATGACCCTGGCGACGGCGGACGCGGAGGGCAGGCCCGATGTGCGCACGCTGATGCTGCACGACGCGGACGAGCGCGGCTGGCACTTCGCCACGCACGCCACCAGCGCGAAGGGCCGCCAGCTCGCTGCCCGCCCGTACGCGGCGCTCGGCTTCTACTGGCCCGCGCAGGGCCGCCAGGTGCGCGTACGGGGCACCGCCGGCCCCGCGAGCCGCGAGGAGAGCCGCGCCGATCTGCGAGCCAGGTCCACCGGTGCACTGGCCGCCGCACTGACCGGGTCGCAGAGCGAGGTGCTGCCGGCCCGCGCGGACCTCGTACGGGCCTCGGAGGCGGCCTGGGAGCGGGCCGGGGCGGAGCCGGACGCCGAGGTGGGGACCTGGACGCGGTATGTGGTCGAGCCAAAAGAAGTGGAGTTCTTCCAGGGCGACGACCGGCGCCGGCACGTGCGGCTGCGCTACCGCCGGGACGGTGCGGGCTGGGCCCGCGAGCTCCTCTGGCCCTGAACCCGCGCTTTACCCCCTTTCTGAAGGAAAGGGGCATTATGGGAGTCAGGTGAGCTGCTGGAGGCATCCATGGCACGAACCCGTTCCCGCTACGCCCCGGACCGCGGCCTGACCACTCGCATGGTGAGCACGATGTTCTTCATCGGACTCCTGTACGTGGTCCTCGTCGGCGTACTGCTGGCTGTCCTGCGCGGCGCCTGGCCCGTCATCCTGGTCGTGGTGGGCGGCATGTTCATCGCCCAGTTCTGGTTCAGCGACCGCATCGCGGCGTACGGCATGGGCGCCCGGGAGGTCACTCGCCGACAGGCGCCGGAGCTGCACGGCGCGATCGACCGGATCTGCGCCCTCGCCGACATGCCCAAGCCCCGGGTGGCCATCGCGCACAGCGACGTGCCGAACGCCTTCGCCACCGGCCGCAGCGAGAAGACCGCGCTGGTCTGCGCCACGACCGGACTGCTGCGCAGACTGGAGCCCGAGGAACTCGAAGGGGTCCTGGCCCACGAGATGTCACACGTCGCGCACCGCGATGTGGCCGTGATGACGATCGCGTCGTTCCTCGGGGTCCTCGCCGGCATCATCACCCGCGTCGCCCTGTGGGGCGGCTTCGCCCGCAGCAGCCGGGGCAACGACCCCGCCGGCATCATCATCATGCTCATCCCGCTGATCAGCGCGGTCGTGTACGCCCTGAGCTTCCTGCTGACCAGGCTCCTTTCCCGCTACCGCGAACTCTCCGCCGACCGCACGGCCGCGTTGCTCACCGGCCGCCCCTCGGCGCTCGCCTCCGCCCTCACCAAGGTGAGCGGACAGATGGCCAGGATCCCGACGGAGGACCTGCGGAAGGCGGAGCCGTACAACGCCTTCTACTTCGTGCCCGCCTTCGCCGCCAAGGAGAGTCTGGGCCGGCTGCTCTCCTCCCACCCGGCCCTGGAACAGCGTCTGGACCAGCTGGCCCGCATCTCCGCCGGCCTGTCCCACCCGTAAGGAGCTCCTGTGGGCCTGCTCGACAGCATCCTGGGGCGCAGCAAGCCGGTCCGCCCCGATCTCGACCAGCTCTTCACTGTGCCGTCCGCCGCGCTCACCCTCCAGGCCGGCACCGGTTTC
Organism: Streptomyces sp. NPDC002911; assembly: GCF_053591835.1. Taxonomy (NCBI): domain Bacteria; kingdom Bacillati; phylum Actinomycetota; class Actinomycetes; order Kitasatosporales; family Streptomycetaceae; genus Streptomyces; species Streptomyces sp. NPDC002911. Next base: position 132,872 of record NZ_JBSFUO010000004.1, read on the forward strand.
ACACCGACCGGGCTCGGTTCGGTGTGCTTCGCGGGGGTGGAGGGCGGCACGTTCGCCCGTATCCAGCAGGACGTACGGGAGTTGCTCGACGCGGACACGGGGCGGGGCGGGATCCCGGTCGAATTCAGCCGGGACACCTACGGATACACCTGGCTGCTCGCCCGCCATGAGACCGGTGCCGATGGCGTGGCCGCCCTGGTCAATGACCTGCACGCGGTCAATACCCTCCTCCAGGACGGCGGCTTCGGCCCGCATCTGCTGTGTTCACTGATCGGTTTCCGGAATCCGGAGGTGCGCTCGCTGGCCCTGGTCTACCTCTACAAGCGGGGCACGTTCTATCCGTTCGCCCCGGCTCCGGGCGGCGGGGAGAAACGCGACAACCAGCTGGAGCTCCAGGTGCGGGCGGTGCTCGGCGACGACCTCCGGGTGGAGGCCGACCTCGCCCGCTGGTTCCCGGTGTGGGGCGCGCCCGGTCTCTGAGCGGGCCCGGATGCCTTCCGTGATCATTTCGCAACCGATTCCCGCCCGGACCGGGACCCATCATGTCCATGTCCTATTACGCTCCGAAGCATGCCCGAATCCACCCCCGCCTCCGGCGACGCCCTTCCCGCCTCCATCGACCGCACCGACGGCCGGCCGGTCTATGTGATCGGCGGCGGCCCGGGCGGTCTCGCCGCAGCGGCGGCACTGCGGGAACAAGGCGTGCGGGCGGTGGTGCTGGAGAAGTCCGACCGCGTCGGAGCGTCCTGGCGCCGCCATTACGACCGGCTGCACCTGCACACGATCCGCCGCTGGTCCGCGCTGCCGGGGCTGGCGATGCCCCGCCGGTTCGGGCGCTGGGTGTCGCGTGACGACATGGTGCGCTACCTGGAGAAATACGCCGAGCACCACGAGCTGGAAGTGGTGACGGGCGTCGAGGTGTCCCGGATCGACCGGACCGCCGACGGCTCCGGCTGGCAGCTGAGCGCGACCGGGGGCCGGGTGCTCACCGGGCGGGCGTTGGTGGTGGCCACCGGCTTCAACCACACCCCGCGGATCCCCCCGTGGCCCGGCCGTGAGGGTTTCACCGGCGAACTGGTGCACGCCGCGGAGTACCGCGGCCCCGCCCCGTACGCCGGCAAGGACGTCCTCGTCGTCGGGATCGGCAACACCGGGGCGGAGATCGCCGTGGACCTGGTCGAGGGCGGCGCGTCCGGGGTGCGGATCGCGGTCCGCACGGCTCCGCACATCGTGCGCCGCTCCACGGCCGGCTGGCCCGCCCAGTTGACCGCCGTCCTGGTCCGCAGACTGCCGGTCCGGCTCGTCGACCGGGCAGGGCGTCTGATGTGCCGCATCTCCGTCCCCGACCTGGCGGAACAGGGCCTCCCGCGCCCGGACACTGGCCTGTACTCCCGGGTCCGGGAAGGCGCTATCCCCGTCCAGGACGTCGGGCTGATCGACGCGGTGAAGAGCGGCCGGGTGATACCCGTGGCGGCCGTCGAGTCGTTCGACGGGAACGCCGTGCTGCTGGCCGACGGAACGCGGCTCACCCCGGACGCCGTGGTCGCGGCGACCGGATACGAGCGTGCCCTGGAGGGCCTGGTGGGCCACCTCGGCGTACTGGATCCGAGGGGCCGCCCGGTGGTGCACGGCGCACGCACCCCGGACGGGGCACCGGGCCTCTACTTCACCGGCTTCACCAACCCGATCAGCGGCATGCTCCGCGAAATGGCCCTGGACGCCCGGAAGATAGCCGCCCGCCTGGCCAGGGCGAAGCACTGACCCCGGCCCCTTCAGGGGGCGGCCACCGGCGCCGCCTCGCCCGGGGCCACAGCGGCGAGGGATGCGCCCGCTGGTCGCGCTGCCCGTGGTCGCGCTGTCGGTCGTCCGGGTCACGCCGCCCAGCATCCGGCCCGCAGCCGATCCCGGACGAGCGGCTGGACGGACACCCTTCCCAGGACGGTCAGGGGCGCGCGAGGGGGCGCCGGGACCGCAGGCGGGTGTGGACGGCCCAGGCCAGGGCCGCCCCCACCCCGTACCAGGGCAGGTCCGGGGCGTTGAACGTCGAACCGAGCACCAGCCGCGCCACCGTGCTCTGCCGCGCCAGGTCGGCCGGTACGCCCGTGAGCTGAGCCAGTTCCACCGCCCAGCTGAAGGCAAGTGCGGCACCCGCGGCCGTCAGCGGCCGCACCCGGGGCACGAGGACGACCACCAACGTGTGGATCAGCACGGTGTAGAGGGCGTCGCCCGCGTACTTCGTCACGTCCCCGCCCGCCGCCGCGCGGACGCCGAGACCCGCCGCCACGGTCACGAGAGCCGCCACCACGGCCGTCGCCCTGACGACGGCGGTGCGGGGAGCGGATGCGCCGGGAACGGCGGCGTGCGGATCGGGCGAGCGGACGGTCTGCATTTCCTTCATGGCCGGTACGTTTATCAGGCCGCCCCCGGTCCCGCCCAATCCGCTCGCCACGGGCCAGGAGTCGATGAGCGTGCGCACCTTCACCCGCCGCTTCCGCGAGGAGGTGGGCATCCGCCCCGGGCAGTGGCTCGCCCAGCAGAGGTGGAACGGGCGCGGCACCTGCTGGAATCCACCGACCCGTCGATCGACAGCATGTTGAGGCAGCACCGGGGGTCTCGCCCACGGTCTACCGGCGGACGTTGCGCTCGAAGGTCGCGGGGCGCTGAGGGGCACCCTCAGAGGCGGGCCGCTCGCCCGGCTGCTCCTGGATCACCGGGACCATCACCGGTCCGCCGCGGTCGACCTCGCACCAGATTCGCTTTCCGGCACCCTCCGGCTGCCAGCCCCAGCGGTCCGCCAGGCCGTCCACCAGCTCCAGACCACGGCCGCCCGTGTCCTCGCCTCCCGCGTGACGCGGCTGCGGCTGGCGGCAGCTGGCGTCGGCCACCTCGACGCGCACCGTCCCCGCCGAACCGGCCGGGTCCGCCGCACCGAACAGCATCCGCAGCACGGCCGGGCAGCCCGTGTGGACCACCGCGTTGGTGACGAGCTCCGAGATCAGCAGGATGAGCGTCTCGGCGAGCGGCTCGTCGTCCCCCAGCCCGGACCCGGCCAGCCGCGACCGCGCCCATCTGCGGGCCCTTCCCACCTCCGCGGGATCCGGCCCGACCTCCATCTGAACCTGAAGCACCTGCACCGCTCACACCATCCGAACCGGCGGACACATCGCCTAGCGCCTCCTCGGGATCACGGAACGTGACTCCTCTGCGGGAGAGCATGGTTGACGTACAGTCACCGCAACAAGCGCTTCGGGCATATTCCATCGCGAAGGAGTACGCGTGGTCCATACTGTGCGACGCGCGCTGCGGAGAGTCGAACAGAAGCCCGCCGACGCCTGGGGGACCGCTGCCCCGTCAGGCCCGTCGCAGCTCCGTGGGTTATGAGCGGGGCACCGCAGACCGGCTGGGGTGGCCACAGGGGCCGCCCCCGGATCCTCCGGTTCCCGTACCGCTCGCATCCAACGGAGCGTACCCGAGCAGGGGCCGCCGACTCCGCCCGGTGACGGGCTCTCCAGGGGCGCACCCGAGCTCCGGATGCGTTCCGTGACCCGCGGCGTACGGCCGCACGCCCCCCAGCCGGCCGCGGCCACCCAGGACACGGCACCGCGGCCCGGCCCGAGAACCGCCGGGGCCGGGCCGCGGGAAGGCGTGAACCGCTCATGCCGACCGGCGTGTTGACGCGCGACGGCGGTGACTACGCGTCGGGTTCGATCACGGTGAAGTACGCGGAGAGGGCGGCGACCGCCTCCGACTCGGCGATCCGGCCGTCCTGGTCGGTGTCCAGACTCCGGGCGGCGACGCTCGCGATGTCGCCCGGGGCGCCCAGCACCCGCAGGGCGCGCTCCACGGCGGCGACCGGGGCCGAGGCGGGTGCGGTGCCCTCGGGACCCGTGCCGGCGGCGACGGCGATCGCCGCGCGCAGGAAGGGGCGCGCGATCTCCGCGAAGCGTTCGGGGTTGTCACGCAGCCTTTTCACGGCCCCGCCGACGAACTCCTCCCGCGTGACACGCTGGTCCCCGTCCACGTCGGCGATGCCCGCCATGCCCTGCCAGAAGGCTTCGGCACCCGTGTAGAGCGACTGGCCCCGGTCGCAGCGGGCCGTCGTACCGAACTCGGTGAGCAGACGGGCTGCGGCGGCATTGAAATCGGCGCGATCGATATAGCCGTTGCCGTCCTGGTCGAAGGCGGCGAAGCGGTGGGCGATCTTGCGCTCGTACTCTGCGCTGTCCATGCGGGGAGCGTACGACGCCGGGCGGCTTCACGTGTCACTACGGGTCTTCCGCAGTGTGACAACTTCGCGTCGATCCGGCGGGTCAGGCGGTGAGCGGCCGGGACGCGTCATCGGTGGCCGCGTCCGCGTCGGGGTAGACGTCGAACAGACGTCGTACACCCAGGGCGCCGAGCACCTTGTTGACGTGCGAGCCGTCGACCGCGCCGCGGGCGGGGAGGATCAGCCGCAGCCGGCCGCCGCAGGACTTCATGAGGCGGCGGGCGGCGATCAGGACTCCGACGCCGCTGGAGTCACAGAAAAGAACGCCGGAGAGGTCGAGGACGACGTCGTGCTGTCCCGCGGCCACCGCCCCGTGGACGGACTGGCGCACGACGGGGGAGCTCACGAGGTCGAGCTCGCCATGGACCCGCAGCACGGTCCACGCGTCCTGCTCGGTCTCGTACACCTTCAGCGTCACGCGACTCGGCCTCTCGTCCCGGGGCTCCGGAAAATCCGGAAGTTTCCGTTCCTCCTCGCGGCTTCCCGCGCACCAGCCCGTGAAACACCCTTCTGCCCATCGGCCTGGCACAGGATTGCCCCAGAAACGATCACGTCAGGATCGTTTATGCGATCAGGAAAATGCAAGGGGTGAAGCACTCTTTATCATTCGGCGCCACTCCAGGGACGTACTTGCCGCAAAGGTACGTGCTCGAATTTAGGGGCCGACTACATTCGGGGGGACGAGAGGCACAGGGCTGGGGGCTGGATGGCGAAGGACGCACCACCGCGCTGGGACCGCCGGATGCAGCAGCGGCTGGCACGCGGCGAGGCGGCGGCGCTCGGCGAACTCTACGACCGGTTCGCCGCCCTCGTGCACAGCCAGGCCCACCGCATGCTCGAGGACGAGGACGATGCGGACCAGGTGACGCGCGAGGTCTTCGGCTACGTCTGGGAGAACCCCGACGCGTACGACCCCCGGCACGGCTCCATGCGCTCCTGGGTGGCACGGCTCACCCACCGCCGGTCCGTGCAGCGGCTCCGCAGGATCCACGGGAAGGCCCACGGGCCCGACGCCGGCGCGCGGGCCGAGGAACTGGACCACCGGGTGCTCAAGGCAACCGCCGCGGCACGCGCCGGCTACATCGTCGCCTCCATGCCCGCACCGCTGCGCGCCGCCCTGGAGCTCGCGTACGTCCAGCGCCGGGACTACCGGCAGACCGCGGCAGGCCTCGGCGTCACCGGGGACGAGGCCAGGCGCCGGCTGCGGCTCGGCCTGCAACTGCTCTCCACCGCGAACACCCGGCCGTCGGCGGACCCGGCACCTCCCGGATTCGGGCCGACACCATGAGCGGGGGCGGCGGCGACGGCCAGGACGGGGAACCGCCGGTCGAGCGCCGCATACCCGGGCCCCGGGCGGCCGCGGACGACCGGGAGAAGCTGCCTCCGGTCCTGTCCAGGGGCACGGAGCCGCCCGATCCGCCCGCCCCTCCGCTCCCCCACAAGGTGCTCACGTCCCTGCTCGGCGCCTGGGCCCTGGCCGCCTGCTCCGCCGAGGAGACGGCCGCCGTCGAGGAGCACCTCACCTCGTGCGCGCCCTGCGCCGCGGAGGCGCTGCGGCTGCGCGACGCCGTGGGGCTGCTGCACACCGACGGCACCCTGGACCTGGACCCGATGCTCCGGTCCCGGGTCCTGGAGGGCTGTCTGGGCCGTCGCCCGGCACGCATCCCCGTCCCGTCCTGGGCCGCGCCGTACGACGCGGAGACCGCACGGCTCGACGCCCTGCTGCGGGACATCGGCGATGCGGAGTGGCACGCGCCGGTACGTCTGAAGTGGTTCGAGGTCGACCGGCAGGTGAACCGCAGGACGACGGTCGCCGGGGTGATCGGCCATCTGATGGCCGTCGACGGCCTGGTGTCCAGGGCGCTCGAGCTGGACGACCCGCTCGGCGAGGGCGACCGGCCCGTGGCGCCGACCGAGCGCACCGCGACGTACTGGTCGGCCGCCGCCCGGCCGCTCACCCGGGCCGTGCGGGAGCCCTGGCGTGATCAGAGCCACTCCCTCATCCGTACGGTGTCGTTCGCCGGTCGCGGCCTCGCGGAGCGCTCCGTCCGGTACGGGGACTTCGCCCTTCCTCTGCAGGACTCGCTCCTGGAGCGGTCCTTCGAGTGCTGGGTGCACGGCGGTGACATCGCGGACGCGGTGGACTACCCCTACGAGCCGCCCGCCGCCGCCCATCTCCACCGGATGATCGATCTGGCGGCCCGGCTGCTGCCCGCCGCCCTCGCCGGACGCCGCCGCACGGGGCTGGCCGCACCGGCCCGTCACCTGGTCACCGCGGGGTCCCCGGGCCGCTCCCTCCATCTGCAGGTCGAGGGGCGCGGTGGCGGCGACTGGTACATCGCGCTGGACTCGCCGGCCGCCCTCGGCTCCCCCGCCCACACGGTCGCGCAGGTCGCGCTGGACGGGATGGAGTTCTGCAGACTGGTCGCCGGCCACGTGCCGCCGGCCGAAGCCGCAGCCGGCCAGCAGGGCGACCGTGAGGCGATCCGCGACGTCCTGTCCGCCGCGGCCTCCCTCAGCCGGCTGTGAGCACGGCCCTCAGGCGAAGACGACCGTACGGCGGCCGTTGAGCAGGATGCGCTGCTCCGCGTGCCACTTGACGGCGCGGGCCAGCGCCCTGCACTCCACGTCGCGTCCGATGGCGACGAGCTGGTCCGGCGTGACGCCGTGCCCGACACGCTCGACCTCCTGCTCGATGATCGGCCCCTCGTCGAGGTCGGCGGTCACATAGTGCGCCGTCGCGCCGATCAGCTTCACACCGCGCGCATGGGCCTGGTGGTACGGCTTCGCGCCCTTGAAGCTCGGCAGGAAGGAGTGGTGGATGTTGATGATCCGGCCGCTCAGCTGCTTGCAGAGATCGTCCGAGAGCACCTGCATGTAACGCGCCAGGACGACGAGCTCGACGTTCTCGCCACGGACCAGCTCCAGCAGCTGGGCCTCGGCCTCCGCCTTGTTCTCCCTGTTCACGGGGATGTGCCGGAAGGGAACGCCGTACGAGGCGACGAGCTCGGCGAAGTCCGTGTGGTTGGACACCACCGCCACGATCTCGACCGGCAGGGCCCCGGTGCGGGAGCGGAACAGCAGGTCGTTGAGGCAGTGCCCGAACTTGCTGACCATCAGCACGATCCGCATCCGGTCGCTCGCCCGGTGGATCTGCCACTCCATCCGGAAGGAGTCCCCGATCGCGGCGAAGCTCGCCCGCAGCTTGTCCACGGTGACCGTGGCGTCCGCGGAGAAGTGGACGCGCATGAAGAAGAGACCGGTGTCGCGGTCACCGAACTGTTGACTGTCCTCGATGTTGCAGCCGGTCATGAAGAGATAGCTCGACACGGCGTGCACGATGCCCTGTTTGTCGGGGCAGGAAAGCGTGAGGACGTACTGCTCGGCGACGGTGTCCGAGGCAGCGGATGCGGGTTCGGCGGGCTGCGGCGCGGTCATTCCCGTAGGGTGCCACACCGCCCGCCGTTCACGCCGATCTGGTCATGATGCGGAGCACGTCCAGGGACCGCGGCGGAGTGTCGGGATCCTCGGCGTCATTGGTGGCGAGCATCACATGGGCCTCGCGGGCCGCCACGACCGCCTCCTGCCAGCCCGAATGCTCCAGGTAGGCGGATACGGGGGCGTCCGCGCCTATCTGGTGCATGATGCGCAGCACCCGCAGGGCGGCGACGTCCACGAGGGCGGCCTCGGCGGAGTCGCGGAAGATCGTCCCCACGTATTTCTCGGCGGACCAGTTGTCCAGCCAGGTGTCCTCGACCAGGCGGTACACGGCGTCGGTGACGTCCCCGTACCCTTCCCGGCCGGCCAGCCAGCACTCGTGATGGAAGACGGGGTCGGAGAGCATGTGCAGCGCCGAGCGCACGTTGCTGCGCCAGCGCCACCACGGCATGTCATTGAGCGGCATGCCGCCCATGGTGGAGGAGCGACGGCCGCGACGGGAAGTGTTCTCGGAACCTTGCTGCACGGTTGCCGATCGTACGTTCCTTCCGGACGCCCGTGCGCGGCCCCCCGCAATTCACCCTCAGGCCACCACGCGTTGACCGGAGCACGCTGTGGCGTTACCCGTGAACCGCGAGAGTTCCTACCCATGACCGGATGGCGACGCCTCACCTCCCCCCGCCCCTGCAGGCTCCTCACAGCGGTGGCGGCCGGGGCACTGCTGATCTCGGGCTGCGGGGTCCTCCCCGGAGCCTCGGGGGACTCCAGGGAGCCCGTCACCGTGATGACCTGGGCGCCCGACACCACCGCAGCCGACGCGGTGAACATGGCGGGCATGCCGGCCATGGCGAGGACCTACGCCCGCTGGATCAACGAGAAGGGCGGGGTCGACGGCCATGAGCTCCGGGTGCTCACCTGCAACGAGCAGGACACCGCGGCCGGGGCCTCGAAGTGCGCCCGGCGGGCGGCGGACGAGGACGTGGCCGCGGTCGTCGGCTCGTACAGCAGGTACGGCCGGGCGTTCCTGGCTCCGCTGGAGGCGGCCGGGATCCCGTACATCGGCGGGTACGGTGCCTCCGCCGACGAATTCACCAGCTACCTCTCCTACCCGGTCAACGGCGGCCAGCCGGCCCTCGTCGCGGGCAACGGCGAGCAGCTGGCGGGCAACTGCGAGCGGGTGTCGCTCGTGCGCCCCGACACCCTGGTCGGCGACTCCATGCCCGGGCTCCTCGACTCGAGCCTCAGCCGGAGCAAGCGCCCCGCGTCCTACGACATCAGCACCGCCGAGAAGGCCACCTCGTACGACGCGGACGCGGCGAAGGCCCTCGCCCGGGCGGGCGACGGCTGTGTGACCGCGGTGCTCGGCAAAAGCACGGAGACGTTCTTCGACTCCTTCCGCCGCCTCGAACCCGAGGGCAGCGAGGTACGGATCTCGTCGGTGCTCGGCAGCGTCAGCCAGAACCTCATCGACCGTACGGGCGGGCCCGCCAGCCCCTTCGAGGGGGCCCTCGTCACCGGCTGGTACCCGGAGGCCGGCGACGCCCGCTGGAACGAGATGCGCGAGGTGATCAGGGAGTACGCCTTCGGGGACGACCGGATCGATCCGTCGGACACGGGCGTGCAGACGACCTGGATCGCGTACACCGCGCTCAAGGCGGTCGTCGAGGCGATGGACCGGCCGGACATCACGTCGGGCGGGGTCTCCGTCAGCCTCAACCGAGGCGTCGAGGTGGACACCGGTGGCCTCACCCCGGTCCTGCGCTGGCGCTTCCAGGACATGGTCGGCACGGCCGCCTACGGACGCATCGTCAATGGGCGGGTGACGTTCCAGGTGGTCCGCGACGGGCGTCTCACCGCCGAGAAGAAGGGCTTCGTGGATGTCACGGAGACCCTCGTGAACGCCCGCGCGGGCGGCTGACACACGCGCAACGGCCCCCGGGCCATGGGCGGACGCCGGGAGCCGGAAACCACTGCGTCAGAGCTGCGTGGCGGCGCGCTCGCTCAGCTCGTACTTCCGCGCGATGTTGTTCCACAGCCCCGAGGCCTTGCGCTTCTGGATGGTGGCGTCGTTACTCGACACACCGGCCTGAGCGGTCGCTCCGGTCGAGCGGGCCGTGCCGCCCTTGCAGATCTTCTTGTCGTTCTTGGCCTGGCCGGCCCACGTGGCGTAGTGGTCGTCGGCCTCCGCCGACGCCTGCCAGGCCTTGGTCAGGGAGGCTTTCAGCTCGGCGTTGCCGGGCAGCTGGTCGACACTCAGCGCCTCGAGCCGGGTCACCAGCCCTCGGCGTTGCTCCGCCGCGCCCGTCAGGTCGGTGGCCGCCTGTTCGAGGGCCCGGCAGCTCTTGATCTTCTCCACCGCGCTGATCACCGCCGAGCGGCTGTCGTTGCTGTCGGCGAGCAGCTTGTCGAGCGCCTCGGCCTGCAGCTTCGCGGGGTCGTCCGGCTCTTGCCCGGCCGCGTCGCCCGCGGGTGAACTCTGCGCGGCCACCGACTGCTTGTCGTCCGAGGCGTCCTCGCCGCCCCCGCTCATCAGGGCCCCGGCGCCGAGCCCGATGACGGCACAGCCGACGACGACGGCCGCGATCAGCGGGACAGCCGCGGACCGTCTGCGCGGCGGCGCGGCATGGTCCTGGTCCGGCTCCTGTCCGCCGTGGAGGCCCTGCGGGCCCGGCGGGTAGGGCTGGGCGCCCTGCGGCGGCGGCTGAGCGGCCTGGCGCGGCTGGCGCGGCTGGTGGGGCCGCGGCTGCTGAGGCCCGTCGAAGCGCGGCATCTGCTGGGTGCCGGCCGCCGGCTCCTCGCTGCGGAAGAGGCTGTCGAACTCCGCGGGCGGCTGCCGGTCCCCCGGGGCACCCGGCCGGATCCCGTACGGAGCACCGCCGGGCACCGGAGGTATGTACTGGGTCGCGTCCGCGTCGGACGGCTGCGCCGGGGCGGCGGACTGCCCCGGGTACCGGGCGGACTCCGCCGGGTGCTCGGGCGGCAGCCCTCCAGGGAGAGGCCCGCCGGGGACGGGCGCGATGTACTGCGTGGCGTCGGCGTCCCCGCCCTGCCCCGTGCCCTGGCCCTGGCCCTGGCCCATGGGACCGGCCTCGGACGGCAGGGGCTGGGCATAGGGCTGCTGGTGCTGCTGGTACGGGTCCTGCTGGTACGAACCGCCCTGGGGAGGCGCGTACTGCTGCTGCGAGGGCTGGTACTGCCCGTGCTGCGGCTGCTGGTAAGCCCCCTGCCGGGGCTGCTCCGGTGGCAGGTGTCCCGGCGGCGGGCCGTCCTGGCCCGTGGCCTGCGGCCCCCAGGGCCGGCCCCACGGCTGCCCGCCCGCGGGGGCGGCCTGGTCCGGCTGCCCGCCCGCCGGTTCCCCCGCGTTCCAGGGGGCACCACCCTCCGCGGGCAGCACGACACCCTCGTGTGCGGGCCGTACAGCGGGAAGCTGCGGCTCGTCACCCTGTCCGCTCTGCGTCACCGGGACTCCTACGTGTGAACCTATGGAATCGTCGGCTCACGCTACCGGGTGCCCGGAGCCCGGCGCCAAGCGCCCGGAAGCGCGCACCACCCCTTCACACCGCCGGTGAGGACGGTGGTAACACGTGGGGCGCCCACGGCGCTGTACATGGGCGGCTCGCCCAGGGACCGCGTCGAATCCGGGGCCGGTCAGGCGGCCTGGAGCTCCAGCCTGGCACCGAACTCCCGGACCGCCGGCTCGTTCGCGTACGGCTCGAACCGCTGCTGGAGGTCGTCGAGATATTCGGCACCCCGGCTGGAGCGCACCGTCCCCAGCAGTTCCATCGCCCGCAGCCCCGTGTGGCACGCCCGCTCCACCTCACGCTGCTGCACCTGCGCCGTGGCCAGCAACACCAGGCCGATGCCCCGGCGCCGGGTCCGGGACTCCGGGAGGGCCGCCAGGGCCTCCTTCGCCCGGCGTGCGGTCGGCTCGGCCTGGCCCAGGTCCCGGTGGCAGTGGGCCAGCTCGTCGGCGAGATAACCCGCGTCGAAGTGGGCGATCCAGACGGGGTCGTCGCCCTTCTCCGGGTCGGCCTGCTCCAGCGCTGCCACCGCCCTGCCCGCCACGGTCTGGCAGGTGCGGGCATCGCCCATCAGGGCATGGCCCCGGGCCTCCGCCGCGTGGAACATCGCCTCCGCCCGCGGGGTGGCCCGCCCCCGCGCACCCTCCTGGGCGGCCCGCGCCAGCTGGGCGATCTCGCGCGGATTGCCGAGCTGGGCCGCGAGATGGCTCATCGACGCGGCCAGCACATAGCCCCCGTACGCCCGGTCTCCCGCAGCCTGGGCCAGACGCAGCGCCTGGATGTAATACCGCTGGGCGAGCCCCGGCTGACCGGTGTCGACGGCCATGTACCCGGCGAGCTCGGTGAGTCTGGCGGCCGCACCGAACAGCTCGCGGCCGACTGATTCGCGGTACGACCCCGAAAGGAGCCCGGACACCACGCTGTTGAGGTAGTGCACCAGGACGGGCCGCACGTGTCCGCTGCCGAAGCGGTGGTCCAGGTCGACGAGCGCGGCCGTCATCGCCCGCACCGCCGCCACGTCCGGCATGCCGACCCGGCTCCCGGCCGTCCGTGCCACCTGCGGGTCGGCGCCCGTGATCAGCCAGTCGCGGCTGGGTTCGACCAGGGCGGAGGCGGCCACCGCCGATCCGGACAACAGGTCGCGGCGGCCGACGTCGCTGCGCCACAGCTCGCAGACCTGCTCGATGGCGCCGAGCACCGTGGGTGCGAACTGCAGACCGACGCCGGAGGCCAGGCTCTTGCCGTTGGCCATGCCGATCTCGTCGATCGTGACCGTGCGGCCGAGTTTGCGCCCGATGGCCTCGGCGATGATTCCCGGTGCCCTGCCGCGTGGCTGCTGTCCGCGCAGCCAGCGGGCCACGGAGGTCTTGTCGTAGCGGAGATCGAGCCCCCGCTCCGCCCCGACCATGTTGACCCGTCGTGCGAGGCCGGCGTTGGAACACGCCGCCTCCTGGATGAGCGTCTGGAGCCGTTCGTTCGGCTGGCGGGCGACGAGAGGTCTGGCTGCCATATTTTCCCCCTGGGACCGCAGTGATTCGGAGAAGGCATCACTGCCCGGCACGGCACAAGAAATGCGCATATTCATCTGTATCTGGTATGGGCGGTGGTGAGTTGATGCAGTCCTGCAAGTCGTTACCCGTACATCGATGCGCTTCCTCCCACGCGCCCCCGCCCATGCATCCGTGCGCCCCGCATGCAGGATCGATCCGCCGCGAAGGGCGCCTGCGCGCCCGTAACCCCAGGTGACGCCGGCAGTTGAGTGGGGCGTGGAAGAGACCATCGGAGTGACGAAAGCCCCCCAGGTCCCCCAACAGCGAGGTGAACAGCTGCTCGAGGCCGCGGCCTGGTACGCCCAGGAACGGCACTGGGACGTGTTCCCGGGCACCTGGCTCGAGGCCGTCGGCGGGACGGAGCGCTGCTCGTGCGGCGACGCCGGCTGCGCCGCTCCCGGAGCCCACCCCACCCGGCCCAACTGGGCGGGCCAGGCGACCGGCAGCGCTGCCGCGGCCCGCCGGATGTGGTCCGGGCAGCCCGGGTCATCGGTCCTCATGCCCGCCGGCCGGACGTTCGACGCCCTGGACGTACCGGAGTCCGCCGGCTTCCTGGCCCTGGCCCGGATGGAGCGGATGGGCCTCACGCTCGGCCCGGTGACCCGCACTCCGGACCGCCGCATGCTGTTCCTCTCCTTGCCGGGCGCCGCCGCCAAGGCCCCCGGGCTCGTACGCCAACTGGGCTGGGACACCGAAGCGATCGGCTTGGTGGGACGCGGCGAGGGCGATTACGTGGCCGCGCCGCCGACCCGGGTCGGCGGGCGCGGCGCCGTGCAGTGGGCCCGCCGGCCGTCCCGCACCAACCTGTGGCTGCCCGAAGCGGACGAGCTGATCACCCCGCTCGCGTACGCCTGCGCCAGGGAAGCGGCCGACGCCCGGACACGTCTTTCGTAGGGTGGTCCCCACACGCGGGGATATCGAAAGGCAGTGCCATGCCGGACCAGGCGGACAGTTCGGGCGGGACGGACACGGCGGGTGCGGCTCCGACGCCACCGCCCGCCGTGCGGGTGGAGGGGCTCTGGAAGCGGTTCGGGGAACAGGTGGCGGTCGCCGGTATCGATCTGGAGCTGCCCGCAGGCAAGTTCATCGGCCTGGTGGGCCCCAACGGCGCGGGGAAGACCACCACGCTGTCGATGGTGACCGGGCTGCTCAGGCCCGACATGGGCCGGATCGAGGTCGGCGGCCACGACGTGTGGCGGGACCCGGTCGAGGTGAAGTCCCGGATCGGGGTGCTCCCGGAGGGGCTGCGGCTCTTCGAGCGGCTCTCCGGGCGTGAACTCCTCGGCTACACCGGCCGGTTGCGCGGGCTGCCGGGCGCCGAGGTGGACAAGCGGGCCACCCAGCTCCTCGACGTCCTGGATCTCGCGGGGGCCCAGCACAAACTGGTCGTGGACTACTCGACCGGGATGCGCAAGAAGATCGGGCTGGCGTCCGCGCTGCTGCACAACCCCGAAGTCCTGTTCCTCGACGAGCCGTTCGAGGGCGTTGACCCGGTGTCCGCGCAGATCATCCGCGGGGTGCTGGAGCGCTACACCCGCTCCGGCGCGACCGTGGTCTTCTCCAGCCATGTCATGGAGCTCGTGGAGTCCCTCTGCGACTGGGTGGCCGTCATGGCGGCCGGACGGATCCGGGCCCGGGGCACGCTGACGGAGGTACGCGGCGAGGCGGCCTCCCTGCAGGACGCCTTCCTCGAACTCGTCGGCGCGGGCGCCCGGGACACCGGGGAGACCCTGGACTGGCTGGGCGGTGCCCGATGACGGTGCTGGACGCCCCCGCGGGGTCCGCCGTTCCGGTCGTGCGCGGTCAGAGCCTCGTCCCCGTCTTCGTACGGCTCAAGCTGACGCTGCTGCGTAACGGGCTGCGTCAGTCGTCGGGGCGGCGGGCCGCCTATGTCGCGTCCCTCGTGGTCACCCTGCTGCTCGCGGCGGGTCAGGTGATCGGCCTGGTCGCCCTACGCGGCCACGCGCAGGCGGGCACCCTGGTGGTGCTGCTGACCGCGGTGGTGGCGCTGGGCTGGGCTGTCATGCCGCTGTTCTTCCCGAGCGGTGACGAGACCCTGGACCCGAGCCGGCTGGTGATGCTGCCGCTGCGGCCCCGCCCGCTGATCGGGGCACTGCTCGTGGCCTCGCTGATCGGCATCGGCCCGCTCTTCACGCTCGCTCTGGCCCTCGGCTCGGTGATCGCGGTGGCGCACGGCGCCGCCGCCGTGGTGTTCGCGGTGATCGCCGTGCCGCTGACGCTGCTCGTCTGTGCTGCGCTGGCACGGTCCGTCGCCACGGCCAACATCCGGCTGCTGACCTCGCGCAAGGGCCGCGACCTCGCGGTGCTCAGCGGGCTGGTGATCGCGGTCGGCATCCAGTTCGTCAGCTTCGGTGCGCAGCGCCTGGGCCGGGCGGGCGGGCTGTCGTCCCTGGAACCGGTCGCGGACGTGGTGCGCTGGCTGCCGCCGGCCTCGGCTCTCGGGGCCGTGGGTTCCGCCTCCGACGGGGCGTACGGTGCGGCGCTCGGGCAGCTGCTGATGTCGGTGCTCGCCCTGGTCGGCCTGTTGTGGCTGTGGCAGCGGAGCCTGGTGAAGCTGATGACGTCGCCGGACGGCTCCACGGTCGCCGCCGCCGAACCGTCGGCGGGCCGGTCCGGCGCGGACCGCTCCGGGCTCTTCTCGCTGCTCCCCGACGGGCATACGACGGCGGTGATGCAGCGGAGTCTTCGGTACGTCGTACGGGATCCGAAGACCAAGGCGGCCTGGGTGTCGGCGCTGGCGATCGGCCTGATCGTGCCGGTGCTCAACGCGGTGCAGGGGTCGGGGTCGGTCTACGTCGCGTGCTTCGCGGCCGGGGTGCTCGGCATGCAGATGTACAACCAGTTCGGGCAGGACACCTCGGCCTTCTGGATGGTGGCGCTGTCGGTCTCCACGACCCGGGACGCTTTTCTCGAACTGCGGGCGCGGGCACTGGCCCTGCTTCTGATCACCCTGCCGTACACGGTCCTGGTGACGGTGGTGACCGCGGCGGTGCTCGGGGACTGGGCGGCGCTGCCGGGGGTCATGGGGCTGTCGTTCGCCCTGCTCGGCGCCATGCTGGCGACCGGCGCCCTGGCTTCGGCGCTGTTCCCGTACTCGATCCCGCAGGACGGGGCGTTCAAGAACGTCGTGCCGGGGCAGGCCGGGCTGGCCTGGATCTCCATCCTCGGCGGCATGGTGGCGGCCGCGGTGCTCAGCGGGCCCGTGATCGGGCTGACGGTCTGGCTGCACGTGGCGGACCATGAGGGCCAGTTGTGGCTGCTGCTTCCGGTGGGAGCGGTGTACGGGGCGTTCATCGGGTGGCTGGGCGTACGGCTGGCCGCGCCGCGCACGGCGGACCGGCTCCCGGAGATCCTCGCCGCGGTCAGCAAGGGCTGAGCGGACGGGCCGCGAGGCTCCGGCGTCCGGACCTCCGGGAGCGGGGCTTCCTGGTCCGTGGGCCTCCGGACTTCAGAGGCTGACGGGCTTCACGACTGACGGGCTTCAGGGGCTGACGGTTTCCCGGTCGTCCCGGAAGCCCTCGGCGAGCTGCTCCAGGAAGGGCTCCACCGCTCTGCGCCAGCCCTCCGGCCGGTCGTAGTGGACGAGATGGCCGGCGTCCTCCACCTCCGCGTACTGCCCGCGCGGCAGAACGCGGACCATCTCCTGGGCCTCGGCCCTGCCCAGCTCCCCGTCGATCCCGCGCAGGACCAGGGTGGGGCAGCGCACCTGCGCCAGCTCCTCCCAGTGGGCGTCGTAGACCCAGGTGGCCCGGGACGTCAGCATCTGTTCCTGGGAGAAGACGGGCCGCCAGCCGTCGGAGCTCTCGGCCATCACCTCCGCGAAGAACTCGCCGCGGGAGGGGTTGGGCCTCTCCACCCAGGGGTCGTCCTCGCCGAACCACTTCCGCACCTCGGCGAGGGTCGCGAAGGGGAGCGGCCAGGCCTTGAACCAGTCCTCCCATTCACGCTGCGAGGCCGCCCCGGGCGCGGAGGCCCGCATGTCGCAGATGATCAGCGCCTTGACGAGATCGGGGCGCTTCGCGGCGAGCTGCCATGCGGTGAGCGCACCCATCGAGTGCCCGATGAGGGTGACGGGGGCGAGGCCGAGCTGTTCGATCGCGGACTCGACGTCCGCGACGTAGGCGTCGCGGGTGTACGGGCCGTCGGCCGGCTTCCCGCTCCGCCCGTGACCGCGCTGGTCGAGGCCGATCGGCCGGTGGCGCTCGGAGAGCCAGCGGGCGGTGGAGGCCCAATGAGCTGCCCGGCCCATCAGTCCGTGGAGCATTAAGATCCCGGGGGCCTGCGCGTCCTCCGCACGCCCTTTGGGCGGATCGGCGAACTCCCAGGCCGCGAGGCGTACGCCGTCCGATCCGGTCACATCGATGCGCCGCACCATAGGTTCTGGCACCCCCTTCTGGTCCTCGATCACCGTGTGTTCGCGCACGCCAGACTATCGAACCTTTATTCGAACACCTGCTTCTGGCTCGCAACATCCCACGTTTGAGTGACAACGGTTCAGGATTGACGACGGCCTCCCGGGGGAGATCTTCTCCGGGAAGCGGACCACTCGGGGACAGGGGTCCGCGGGGACTGACCTCGAGAGCTCGGGGCTCCGGGTCAGCGCAGGGGAGGACCGGCCCCGGCACCTTCGGGCGCCGGGGCCGTCCCCTGTTCCGGAACACACGGGTCCGCACCCATGGCGGACCACCGGCGCGCCACGAAGGCCCACCGGGGCGATGCGAACACTCCGTACGGCCACGAAAGCGTCGGAGAGCGCGAGGCCCCCGGACAGCCTGAGGACCTCGGAGAGCCCGGCAACCACCTCACGGTGCGCGTGCCAGTACGACGGGCGCATTTCCTGCTCCCTCCCGACCGCACGGCAGATTCCGCCGGCACCCTCAGGTCACATGCCTGGCCATAGCCTGGCACGCGTTTCGCCCGGGCGCTGCGATTCCGGGCGGAAAACAGAAAGCGGGCTTACCCGCTCAGATCTGCATGTGCATCCGCACCAACGACTGCACGTGCGACCACGGTGTCGGTGCGCACGCAAGTACCGCTCAGCGCTGCGCGCAGGCATTGCTCAGGCCCTGCCCAGCACGGATCGAGCGCGGTTCAGCGCTTCGCGACGAAGACGTGCGAGGCGACCTCGGCGTTCAGCTCGGCCGCCTCCCCGCTGGAGCCGACCAGCACCCCGCCGGCCGACTCCGTCACGCTGACGACCGAGCCGGGCTGCACGCCCGCCCGCCGCAGCGAATACATCAGCTGTGCGTCGGTCTGGATGGGCTCACCGATCCGGCGCACCACCACGGTCTTGCCCTCCGCGCCCGGGTCGAGGTCGGCCAGGCTCACCATGCCCTCGTTCAGGAACGGATCGGCCTCGGACTTCTCGCCCAGCTCCTCCAGGCCCGGGATCGGATTCCCGTACGGCGACTCCGTCGGGTGCCGCAGCAGCTCCAGCACGCGGCGCTCCACGGCCTCACTCATCACGTGTTCCCAGCGACACGCCTCGGCGTGGACCTGCTCCCACTCCAGGCCGATGACGTCGACCAGCAAGCACTCCGCGAGCCGGTGCTTGCGCATGACCCGCGTCGCGAGGCGCCGCCCCTCTTCGGTCAGCTCCAGATGACGGTCGCCCGCGACCTGGACCAGCCCGTCCCGCTCCATGCGCGCCACCGTCTGGCTGACCGTCGGACCGCTCTGGTCCAGCCGTTCCGCGATCCGGGCGCGCATGGGGACCACGCCTTCCTCTTCGAGCTCGAGGATGGTGCGGAGATACATCTCCGTCGTATCGATCAGTCCGGACATTCGTGCCCCTCGATGCAGTGACCTGAAGTCGTCGTGCGATGGCCCTCCACCAATTCTGACGCATAGCACCGGCAACCGTGCCACGCCGTCACGAGTCCGTGCCCGACGGCCGGCCTCCGAACGCTATTGACAGCCCACTGGTCCAGACCGCAACGTGATCCGCGACACGGGCACCGCACGGGCCCTCACCCCGCAGGAAAGGCCTCCTCGATGAGCGACAGCAAGCTCGCCGGTCAGTACTTCGACGCAGCGATCGGCCTGCTGGAGCGGGTGCGCGACGAGGAGTCCGGAGCGATCGCCGCCGCGGGTGCCGCGATCGCCGACACCGTCGCCGGGGGCGGCCGGCTCTTCGCCTTCGGCGCCGGGCACTCCTCGCTCGCCGCGCAGGACGTCGTCTACCGGGCGGGCGGACTCGCCCTGATGAACCTGCTCGCCGTGCCCGGCACCCTCGGCGTCGACGTCATGCCGGCCACCCTCGGCTCCGCGCTGGAGCGGGTGGACGGTCTCGCGAGTGCCGTGCTCGACGCCGGCCCGGCCCGTTCCGGCGACCTCCTCGTGATCATCTCCCTGTCCGGGCGGAACGCGCTGCCCGTGGAGATGGCGCAGAACGCGCGGGCGCTCGGGCTGACGGTCGTCGGGGTCACCTCGGTCGCGTACACGACGGGCACCAAGTCCCGGCACGCCTCGGGCGGTTTCCTCCGGGACCACTGCGACATCGTGCTCGACAGCAAGATCTCGATCGGCGACGCGGAGCTGACGGCGGAGGGCGTCGAGGCACCGTTCGCGCCCGCGTCCACGGTCGTCACCAGCGCTCTGATGCAGGCCATGATGGCCACCGCGGCGGAGGAACTCGTCGCCCGGGGGATCGAACCGCCGCTGCTGCGCTCGGGCAACGTCGACGGCGGGCACGAGTGGAACGGGCGCGTGATGCGGGAGTACGGCGACCGCATCTTCTACCGGCACTGAGCATCTCCCCGGCCGCGCTGGGGCCCCTTCGGTTTCAGGCTCCCGGCCCGGCCGTCAGCCGGGCCAGGTCGACCGCCGAGGCGACCCGGACCGCCACGCTCTCCGCGTACATCACGTCGGGGCGTTCGAACGCACTACGGTTCGCCACGCGCAGGAACGTCACCACACCCAGCGTCCGCCCCCGGCTCCGCAGCACCGCGCACAGGGCGTGCACCGAGTCCCCCGGCCACTGCTGTTCAACGGCCCACCCCTCGCCCGCGCCCGCCGGCGCGGCGGCCCGGACGGAACCCGTACGCTCCACGGCCTGGAGGGCCGGGTGCCCCGGCGCGTACCGCACCGGGAGCGAGCCACCGGAGACCGGCAGGCAGGGGCCCGGCGCGTCGTACGGCGTGGCCGCGGCCCGTACGAGCCGCTCCCCCGCCGCCAGATCCGCCAGCAGATCGACGACCACATGGTCCGCGAACCCCGCCAGGGCATAGTCCAGCGATGTGGTCGCCGCCTCCATCGGGTCCTCGCACTCCGACGCCTGGCGGGCCGCCCGGTGCAGCTGGTTCGCACGGAAACGCACCCGGTCCGCGTCCTGCTCCGCGAGCTTCGCCGCCGTGACATCCCTGAACAGCCAGCCGACCCCGAGCGGAACAGGTTCCTCCGCCAACGGCGAGGCCAGCCGCAGAAATCCACTGCGCCAGCAGCGCCGCCGTTCACCCTCGGAGGTCCGCAGCGTCACCCACAACTCGGCCGGAGCGAGCGGCGCGCCCTCGGCGAGGACATGCTGCAGCGCGCCCTCGAGATCCTCCACACCGAGCACGATCAGCTCACCCAGCGGACGCCCCAGCAGCGCGGTGCGCCCGCCGCCGAGCGCCCGGGCCGCGTAGGCGTTGACCATGGTCGGGCGCAGGTCGACGTCGACGAGGACCACGCCCCAGGACGCGTCCTCGAACAGGGCCTCGCTGAGCGCGATGGACCGCTCCAGATCGATCTGCGCGTGAACCTCGCTGAACGCGCAATACACCCCGGCGGGCTTCCCGTCCTCGCCACGCACCCCCGACGACTGGGTCCGTACGAGGACCCGCCCGCCGTCCTTGCGCAGCAGCGCGAACTCGTGAACCTGCCTGCCTGGTGCGTCCATCGCGGCGAGCAGCCGCCCCTGCACGTCCTCCGCGTCCGCACTCCGCACGGCCCATCCCGCGAAACCGCGTCGCCCGACGGCCTCCGCGGCGGTCCAGCCGAGGATGCGTTCGGCCTCACGGTTCCAGTGGGTGATGGTGCCGTGCGCGTCGAACGCGCAGAGCGCGGCGTCCATCCCGTCGAGCAGCGCGGCGAGGAGCCGCGACCCCGGAATCGCCGCCGCCGACGGCTCCCGCTCGGGGTCCTCGTCGGGACCGAGCGCGTCGGTGGTGCCGGTGCTCCTGGACGCACTCACTCCGTACCTCCCGCAGGGCGTGTTCCGCTTCGCGTTCCGCATTGCCGCACGTCAGACCATTGAACTCGAACGTGAGCCACCACACAGCCACTTCCCGGAAATCCGGTGTCCACCTGCGCTCCGTTAATTCGCTTGTGCGGCCGCGGGGCGGTTCCTAGGCTGTGGGCACACGCTGAAAGGAGGTGATCCGAAAAGTGCAGTCTTATCGGATTCGTGAGGTGGCTGCGGGCTGACAGCCCGTCGTCGCACACCGTGCACCTCGGCAGGCTGCCTGCCGAAACCCGAGCAGTCACCGACCCGCAGGCTCGCCGGTAAGTCCGGCCGGCTCCTCCGCAAGGGGGACCAGAGCCTGCGGGTTCCTGCGTTCCGGGGCGATCCTCGGCGGCCTGGGGCGTTCGCGGCCGGGAGCCCCTCGCCGTCAGTACTGCTCGGACTGGCCGCCGTCGATCGGGATGACCGTGGCGTTGATGAAGCCGGACTCCCCGGAGAGCAGGAACGCGACCAGGTTGCCGACCTCCTCCGGCCTGCCGAAGCGCTTCATCGGGTTGACGCTGACGAAGGCCTCGCCGGCCTCCTCCCAGTTCTCGGCGTCGATCTGCTTGAGCGAGGCCTCGACCATCGGGGTCATGATGGCGCCGGGTGCTATCGCCTTCACGGATACGCCGAACTGGCCGTACTCCACACCGGAGTTCCGGGTGAGGCCGACGACGCCGTGCTTGGCGGCCGCGTAACCGGACTGGTTGCCCACGCCGCGGATGCCGCCGACGGAGGCCGTGTTCACGACGGAGCCGGCGCCCTGGCCCTTCATGACCGGGAGCACGTACTTGAGGCCGAGGAACACGCCGCGGAGGTTGATCGACACGACACGGTCGAATTCCTCGGTGCCGTAGTCCTCGGTGAGGTTCTGCTTGCCCTCGATGCCGGCGTTGTTGAAGAAGCCGTCGATACGTCCGTAGGCCTCGACCGTGGCGGAGACGTACCGCCGCACATCCGTCTCGGAGCTGACGTCGGCGGTGATCCGCAGGACCTCCGCGCCGGGCGCGGCCTTCTCCACCGCTGCCGCGGTGTCCGCGAGGCCCTGCTCGCTGACGTCGACGAGCGCCAGCCTGGCGCCTTCGGACGCGACCCGTACGGCCGCCGAACGGCCGAGACCGGAGCCGCCGCCGGTGATGAGGACGACCTTGCCGCTGAACCGGTCTTCCATGACTGAACCTCCACGCTGAGATGTGCCGGATGGCATTAGACTAGACAGTACGTACAGTCTAGATATTCCGGCTTTGTGCCCACCGCCCCGGACCGGAGGTCCCATGGACGACCGCCCTGCCGCCGCCTCACGCCCCCGTCGTGGCCCCCGCCGCGACCCGGAGGCCCACGAGGCCGTTCTGGCGGCCGCGCGCGAGCTGGTGGCCGAGCTCGGATACAAGGGCGTGACGATGGAGCGCATCGCCTCGCGGGCCGGAGTGGCCCGGATGACGGTCTACCGCTGGTGGCCGAACAAGGCGGCGGTGATCACCGAGGCGGTCGCGGACCGGCTCGCCCCGGGCCCGGCCCCCGACACCGGTGACGTACGCGAGGACGCCCTGCTCTGGCTGCGCGGCCTGGTGCGGACCCTGACCCTGCTCGGCGACCCCAGTGTGGTGACGGGTGCGCTGACCGAGCGCGGGGAGCCCGGGCGGGCCGAGCTGCGGGACCTCCTCCAGGCCCACGCCGGACCGGCCGCGCAGCTCCTGCGGGCCGGCGTGGCGCGGGGCCAGCTGCCCCAGGGCATGCCACTGGAAGCGGTCGTGGACAGCTGGGTCGGTTACCTCGTCTACCGGACGGTGTTCCTCGGCCAGGAGACGGCCGAGGCCGGCCTCCTGGACCTCGTACGTCTCCTGCCGTCGCCTCCCATGCCGTCCGGCGGGGAGGCGCCCTGACAGGTCAGGGGCAGAGCCGCTCCACCCGCCAGCCGTCGGCCGGGCTGTCCCGGACGTACCGCAGCCGGTCGTGCAGCCGGTTCTCCCGGCCCTGCCAGAACTCGATCGCGTCCGGCACGACGCGGAAGCCGCCCCACTGCGGCGGGGCGGGGACCTTCTCGCCCTCCGGGTAGCGGGCGGCGAGCTCCTCGTAGCGGGCGGTCAGCTCCTGGCGGGAGCCGACCACCGTTGACTGGTCGCTCGCCCAGGCGCCCAGCTGGGAGCCGTGGGGGCGGGTGCGGAAGTAGGCGACCGTCTCCTCCCGTCCGACGCGGGCCGCGGTGCCGGTGACGACGACCTGGCGGGCGAGCGGGTGCCAGGGGAAGAGCAGCGAGACGTACGGGTTGGCCGTCAGCTCGCGGCCCTTCCGCGAGCCGTAGTTGGTGAAGAAGACGAAGCCGCGGTCGTCGTAGTGCTTCAGCAGCACCGTCCGGGAGGACGGACGGCCTCGGGAGTCGGCGGTGGAGACCACCATCGCGTTCGGCTCGTGGAGCGCGCCGCCCCCGGCGACCTGGCGGAACCAGTGGGCGAACTGGTCCATGGGGTCTGCGGCGAGATCCTTCTCGACGAAGTCCTCGGAGCGGTACTGCTCGCGCATCGCGGCCGGATCGGTGGTGCAATCGGATGACGGGACGCGAGAGGAGGCGGAAGCGGAAGACGGAGTGGCATCAGCTGTGGGCACGGGGCCATCCTGCCGCAGCGGGCCGGTTTCCCCGGGGGGAGGGGGAGCGACCGCCGGTCCGCGAGCCGTGAGGCTGTGCCGGACGTCACCCTTCCCCGCGTCGTGGTAACCCGCCAGTATCGTGGCCAGGCCTTCGTGGCCGTCATACAGCCGCCGAGTCGAGGGAGCCGCCCGATGTCCGACTTCGTACCCGGACTTGAAGGAGTCGTCGCGTTCGAGACGGAGATCGCCGAACCCGACAAGGAAGGCGGCGCGCTCCGTTACCGTGGCGTGGACATCGAGGACCTCGTCGGCCATGTGTCGTTCGGCAACGTCTGGGGCCTGCTGGTGGACGGGGCGTTCAACCCCGGCCTGCCGCCCGCCGAACCGTTCCCGATCCCCGTTCACTCCGGCGACATCCGCGTCGACGTGCAGTCCGCGCTCGCCATGCTGGCTCCGGTGTGGGGCCTGAAGCCGCTGCTCGACATCGACGAGGAGACCGCGCGCGACGACCTGGCGCGGGCCGCCGTGATGGCCCTGTCGTACGTCGCCCAGTCGGCCCGTGGCCAGGGGCTGCCGATGGTGCCGCAGAGCGAGATCGACAAGGCCGGGTCCGTGGTGGAGCGGTTCATGATCCGCTGGCGCGGCGAACCCGACCCGAAGCACGTCAAGGCGGTCGACGCCTACTGGACCTCGGCCGCCGAACACGGCATGAACGCCTCGACGTTCACCGCCCGCGTCATCGCGTCGACCGGCGCGGACGTCTCGGCGGCGCTGTCCGGGGCGGTGGGCGCGATGTCCGGCCCCCTGCACGGCGGGGCACCGTCCCGGGTACTCGGCATGATCGAGGAGATCGAGCGGACGGGCGACGCCAGGGCCTATGTGCAGCAGGCGCTGGACAAGGGCGAGCGCCTGATGGGCTTCGGCCACCGCGTCTACCGTGCCGAGGACCCCCGCGCCCGCGTCCTGCGCCGCACGGCCCGCGAGCTGGCCGCCCCGCGCTTCGAGGTGGCGGAGGCCCTGGAGAAGGCGGCCCTGGAGGAGCTCCACGCCCGCCGGCCGGACCGTGTCCTGGCGACGAACGTCGAGTTCTGGGCGGCGATCGTGCTGGACTTCGCGGAGGTCCCGGCGCACATGTTCACGTCGATGTTCAGCTGCGCCCGCACGGCGGGCTGGTCGGCGCACATTCTGGAGCAGAAGCGGACCGGCCGCCTGGTGCGCCCCTCGGCGACGTACGTCGGACCGGGCACCCGCGACCCGCGCTCGATCGCGGGCTACGAACAGCTGGCGGACCTGGCGAACTGAACGGCGCGGGGTGGCCGTGGGGACCGCTCCCCACGGCCACCCGGCCTGCGGGCGCCTGCCGCCGTGCACGGCCCGGGACCCGTCGGCGTGGTCACCGGACCGGAGCGGGGGCGACTCGTCAGTCCTCGGTGAATTCCTTCTTGGCGCAGATCTCACCGGGGCCGTTCCAGCAGATCTTCATCAGGTACTTGGCGGTGTACGAGACGACGTCGTAGTCGAAGTAGTCGCACCCGGCGTCGCCGCCGTCCGCCTGCGTCTCCTTGAGCTGCCAGCCCCCGATGTAGATGTACAGCTTCCCGGTGACGCCGTGCCCGTCGGCGCGGGTGTCGCAGACCCGGAAGGTGTCCGGGTCCGGGTCCAGGTGGGTCATCGTGCCGAGCGAACGGCCGTCGATGTCGGACAGGAACAGCGTGGTGTCGGCCGCACTGGCCGTACCGGACGTGCCCACCACCAGGGCCACCGCCGCGGCGCCGGCCACCGCGGCGCGCGTGATCCATGACTTCACAAAAGGTCCTTCCGAGGTCTGAGCGTGAACGGAGGGAGACAGTTAACCGCAACGGCCGCCGGGCTCATGCAAGGGGCCCCATCCGCCGTGCCGGGCGCGGAGGTTGGGAGCACGCAGGCCCAGGTGATCCTCGCCCTGCACCACGGGCCGAGGTCTCCTTCGAGAACGGCTCGGGAGATCAGCGGCCGGTCCCACAGGGCCAGGAGCTCGTTGGCGAGAGCGATGTTCGGGGCGCCCTGCTCGCTTCGCCCCCCGATGGCGGCCGCCGAGAGGGTGCGCGGGACCGCTCCGGCGTCCAGGAGCACTCTCCACTCCCGTGGTCCGAGCTCCAGGAACTCCAGGCCGGTGAGCCGGGCGATCTCCAGCGGGTCGGCGAGTGTGCCCGGGCCGGCGACGAGGGTGCGCAGACGGGGCAGCCCGGCGAGGGGGCGCAGGCTGTACGGCGAACCGTCCCCGGGGCGGAGGGACATGACTTCCAGGGCCGGGTGGGCGGCGGCCTCGATGGTCCGCAGGCCTTCTCCGCCGACAGGCCCACCCGGTGAAACAGCTCCTCGCGGAACCGGTGATCGATGGCGGCGACCGCCTGCACCCAGGCAGCACAGTAGAAGTCGTCGACATCGATCTCCGGTGAGCGGAAGGGGGTCAGGTACTTGCCGGCGTTCACCGTCTTCCTGGCGTAGGCGAGGTTGGCAGTGGAGGCTTCGAGCTGGTGGGTGTTCAGCCTGCGAATGGCCACGGGGGCCTCGTGCTGTGACGTACGGCGTGATCGGTTCGATCAGCATGTGCATGCCGCAACAGGTGGTCAAGGAGATTGACGGCCGATCACCTCTCATCCGGTCCGTCGGCGTTCGAGCCCTCGCCCAGCCTTCGACCCCGGCTCTCGGCCACACGCCGTACGTCGCCCAGCGACTCGGCCAGGCGGCAGGCGAGGTAGTGCACCTGGACGCCGGTCGACCGGCGGTCGGCCAGAAGGTCCGCAGCGTGGCCGAGCAGGTCCCCGGCCATGGACAGTTGGGCCCTCTCCACCCGGTCCGCGATCCGCGACACCGTGCCCGCGCCGTCCCCGAGGAGATAGCAGGGCTTGCCGTCCGCCGTCGTCCACGGGAGCAGCCGCGCTTCCCCGGAGTCCGCCCTCACGCCGCCGCCCCCCATCCGCACCGGGCGACCACGAGCACACGCCGCAGCCTCAGCTCTGCGAGCCGTTCCCTCTCGTGGGCCACGTAGTACGGACGCACCAGCGGGCTGTCCTCGCCGCGCGGCGGACGCTCACCGGTGCGGCGTGCCGTGATCCCGCCGGGGCGATGCTCCGTTTCCGGCACCGGCCTTCTCACCAGCAGCCCGAAAAGCCCGACGATGCGGTCCCTCATGTCTTCCTGCCTTCCTCGCGTTTCGTGGACACGCCACACGAAGGAGCGAATGACTGCACTCCGTGACGAATCATCCACAGCATGAGGTCGCTTTTCGCTACGCTGCCAGGGGTTCGCGCATGACAGCGCGCCTGTCATCCCGGGGAGTTGGCCGCATGGCGTCGCACCACAGGCCGCGCACGGCACGAGCGAAGTACGGCGAGGAGTTGCGGCTCAGGCGCACGACGGCCGGGCTGACCCAGGAGGCGCTGAGCGAGCAGATCGTGTGCTCGCCGACGCTCATCAGCCACTTCGAAGCCGGCCGTCGGCTGCCCAACCCGGATGACGCCCAGCGGATCGACCGGGCCCTGGCCACGGACGGGTTCTTCGCCCGGTGGCTCGAAGATCTGGACACGAAGTTCGTCGACCACTTCGCGGCGGTGGCCGAACTGGAACGGCAGGCGATCGAGATCCGGCAGTTCGCCCCCGCTCTCGTTCCCGGGCTCCTCCAGACCGAGGGTTACGCCCGTGCGCTGTTCTCCGCATACAGGCCGAACCACCAGCCTGCAGAACTTGACAGAGACGTCGTCATTCGAACAGAGCGCTCCCAGATCCTTGACGGACCGTTCAAGCCAGTCGTCTGGACGATCCTCGACGAAGCCGTGCTCCGCCGTGAGGTGGGAGGGCCTCAGGTCATGGCGGAGCAACTCGAAAAGATCGCGGATATGGCCGCCTCCGGCCGCATTCGGCTACACGTATTGCCGTTCGGAGCCGGTGCGTACGCACTCCAGGAGGGATTGCTTACGCTCATGAGCTTCCAGGACTCCGCGCCCGTGGCGTATGTCGAAGGCTTCCTCTCGGGAAACCTTCTGGACGATCCCTCACTGGTGAGCACCAGTCAAACCGCTTACGCTCTTGCGCTGAGTGACGCGATGTCGCGCCGAGAATCATTGATCGCCGTCCGGGCGGCAGCGGAGGAACACGCACATGGGCAGCACTGAGCACACCGTCTCCGACTCATCCACTCTCGTCGGATGGCACAAGTCCAGCTACAGCGGCGGCAGTCAGGGCGAATGCCTTGAAGTGGCTCGTGGCTACGACGCCGTACCCGTACGGGACAGCAAGGTCGCCCACGGACCGGCCGTGGTGATGTCCGCGGGAAGCTGGTCGGCCTTCGTCACCGCCGTCAGGAACGGCTCGCTCGACGCCTGACAGCAACTCAGCCGAGAAACCCAGCACTCAGCAGGGCCGGATCGCGGAGCGGTCCCGACACGTCGCCCCCACCACCGAACGACAGCTCGGCGGCCGGGTGAACTTCCGCCACGCGTTCGTACAGGTCTCCTCCGACAACCTCGGGGCGCTCCTCTTCGCCGACCCCGGGCAACCGGATGAGCCCGCTCGGGTCTGCGGACTGGCAGACATACGGGCTGTGCGTCGTGACGATGAACTGGATGTTCGGGAAGTGCGTGGTCAGCCACGAACCGATGCGGCGTTGCCAGGAGACGTGGAGGTGGGCGTCGATCTCATCGATGATGACGATGCCCGGAACCCGGTGGAAGAGCAGCCCCTCGTCGGCGTCCGCCACGAGTGCGTCACCGAAGGTGGCGTGGATCTGCTTGAGGATGTCGACGACGAGCGCGGCCACCGTCCGGAATCCGTCGCCCATCTCGCGCAGGGGGAAGCGGATGCCGTCCCGTTCCACCCAGAGTCCCTCCGAGTCGACGTCGATGATGCGGTACCCGTCGGGCAGGAGCCCGTCCTGAAGGATCGCGAGAGCGGTGTTCTTCAGGACGGCTGCTCCGGCTCTGCCCTCCAACGCCCGGAGGTGCTGTTCGATGAGCCAGGCGACTCCCTCGGCGAGCGAGGCGTCCTCATGGAAGAGGCTCGCCTGCCGCGCCGCCGGACCGGAGGCGAGCATCAGCCGCTGGACCTCGCCCGACCCGCCCGCCATCCTGCGGAACGGCCCGTACGCGGCGCAGAACCAGCCGACAGGGTTGTCCGCCCAGGGACCCCGCCGGGCGTTGCTGCTGAGCGCTCCGGTGTAGGTGATCTCTTCGAGTGAGGGCTGTACCCCGCGCCGTCCGGTCGGCCTGCCGTCCGGTCCACCCTCACGGGGGACACTCCACCGGAGCCCGGCCTTGAACGAGCCGGCAGGCGGACGGCCGTGCGTGAACCGGTCGTACTCGGTATCCCGGGTGATCTCCAGCTCGATGCGCCCCTCGGTGGCTCCGTGCGCCACCCAGTTGCCGAACCCGAGGACCAGGCCACGGGCGGCCACCGGACCGCTGAGTGCGAACACGATCGCCCGCAACAGGGTCGTCTTCCCAGCACCATTTCGCCCTGCCAGGACCGTCCATCCGGCGTGCGTACCGTCCGGGCGGGTCAGGCGCAGGTCGACCTGACGCGGGCCGTTGAACGACTTGATGTCCTGGACGGAAACCCGGCTGACGTACATGGGGGCGGTGTCCGTTCGGTCGGTGGTGGCGGGCGGTGCTGGGAGAAGTCTCCTATTCCACCTCGGGTCGGCCGGGATTTCCCCTCCGCGGGACTCGGCGATGGCCGCGAACTCACTGAGTGCCGCCTGGAGGTCCTGGACGACCTCCAGGGCGATGACCTCCGGTGCCAGGAGACTGTCCGTGTCGTCCAGGGCCGGGTCCTTCATCCAGGTGATGTCGAGGTTGACCTTGAAGTGGCCGTTGGGGTCCTCGGGCGCCACCCGCTCGGAGCGGGGGCGGTCCGGGCCGTACGCCTCGATGAACTCGTCGAGGTCCGCGCGGGTCAGCGGACGCTTCCTGAGCGTGAAGTGCTTGCCGGTGCGGGATGCGTCCGAAGCTCGGCGCTCGGATCTCGGGACCCGAGCGTCGGGAAGGTTCGGTTCACTCTTCCGGGTGTACGTGGAGAAGGCCGCGCCCGAAGCTTGAGCTTCGGGATCCGGGCGTCGGGATGCGAGTTCCGAGACCCGAGCGCCTTCTTTCAACCGGTAGGGAAAAGAAGGTTGGGGAAAACCTCCCCCACCCCCCTTACCCGTCACGGCCAGCAAGTATGACTATTCGTGACCGACTTGCCGCGAAGCGTCACGGCTGCTTACGGTGCGACAGAACGAACGACCCCGACGCGGTGTTGACGCACCGGCCGGGGTCTCACCTCAAGATCGAAAGCAGCGATCCCGTGGTTACCCAGCACCCTAGTCCCGCCCCCGGCGCGCCCGCGCTCTCCCGCCCGTACCCGATGGCCAATCCCGGTTACGGCAAGCGGTCCATGCCGGGCCAACCCCAGCCGAGTGCTCACGACTTCGCATTCCTGCCCGAGCGCGAGCGGTACGTCGCCGGGTTCGTCGACCATCTCCCCGACGGTGCGGCCATGGACGTGAAGAGCCTGGCCAAGCAGCTGCCGCTCCACGGCCAGCAGGCGGTCGGCTCCGCCCTGCGGGCCCTGTCCGTCGCCGGTCATCTGCGGCGCGCACGGTGCCTGGTCGGCGAGGGTGACCAAGTGCGCTGGGTCTTCCGGACGTTCTGGTCCCGGACCGCCCGTGACAACGAGTGGTGGGCCTCCCACCTCGTCGCCGAGGGCCGCGAGGCGGCGCCGGACGACACCACGCCCCCGCCGCCGCCTCCCTGGGTCCCCGTGGAGGAACCCGCTCCCGCGGACACCTCGCCCGCAGCCCCGGAACCCGTACCGGCCGCACCGGCCGCACCGGCCGCACCGGCCGTACCGCGGCAACGGGCCCCGGCGCCGGATGCCCCCTCGCCCGCCTATCTGGCCCTGGCGCAGCTCGGCCGCGTCGACCCCCGCCTGGCGCTCTCCGCCGCCGACTGCGCGGTCCTGGAGGCGCGGGCCGCCGAGTGGCTGGCCCGGGGCGTGAGCACCGAGTACCTGACCCAGGCCCTCGCCTCCGGGCTCCCCCCGCAGGTCGGCTCACCCGTGGGGTTCGTCCGACGGCGCCTCGACAACAAGATCCCGCCGCGCGTGGCCCCCGCCGTCGCACCGCCCGCGCCCGGCGGGCCCGTCCACCGCACGATGCCGGAGTGCACCAAGTGCGGTGTGCCCGGACGCCCGGAAGCCCTCCCCGACGGACTCTGCCGCCCCTGCCACCGGCCTGGCCCCCCGGAGCCGGTGGACCTCCCGGCCGGGGGGCTCACCGAGTCCGACGTCCGCGCCCGTGCGGGTCACGTCCGCGAACTGCTGAGGTCGCGCTGAGCCGACGGCGACTCCCGAACCGGAAGGCGCCGTACTCGCACCGGCCACGGCGAACGGACTCGTGGCGCCGCGACACGCTCGGGGCCGCAGCACCCGTGAGGGCCGGTGGTACGACGGACAGAGGTGGTGGCGATCGCGCTCCGTGGCCGGCCGATCCGGCCTTCATCATCTGATGAGCCGTCAAGCATATGGTGAGCACCGTAGTTGGCGCGTCGGAGCCCTTATCGTGATCATCGCGACCTGCGGCAGCGACGGAAGGGCGGGGCCGGCGTGGCGATCGAACCGGCGCCGGAGGCGGTGCGGGCGGACGCTCCACCGCCTGCGCCACAGGGCCCTGACACGCGACGCCGAGGACGGTACGTCCACCCCGGTGTTCCCGGCACGCCCCCGCCACACATCCGCCCGTGCCGGCGTCGGCACCCTCGTCCGACACGTCACCGAACGCGGTCCCGCCGCACGTCGCCGGACATGTCACCCGCGTTCGCCGGTGACAGCACTCCCACCGGCGCCCCCTCACCCGCGGCACCGCTGCCGGGGGTGCCGCACGCGCCCATGACGAAAGAGGCCGATGATGCCCACCCCTGGTTTTCCGCCGAGCACGCTCGACTCCGAGGGAACGCCGATATGGATCAGCGAGCTGGCCAACGACGACCCGAACCACATCCTGCACGTCGTGCGCGGCGTCGAACCGGCGGAAGCGCTGCAGGTGCTGGGCGCCAAGCCCGGGTTGATCCGGTCCTGCGAGCTGCCCGACAGCAGGCCGGACGAGTGGACCTCGCTGCCCTGTGCGGCTCTCGGTATCCGACCGGGGACCTCTGCCGCACTGCTGGCGGGACGCGTCGGTGAGTGGACCTTCGTCTACGACGACTCCGGGTTCACCTGCGACGACGACACGATGACGAAGGCGCTGTCCGCCGATGGGCGGACAGCGGCCATGAGCGTGTACACCATCAACGGGGACGCCAGCCTCACCTATGCCGTCGACGGCGAGCAGATCGAGTGGGTCAACGTGGACGACCTCGATACGGAGAAGGACATCCCCGCCATGCCCGCCGAACTGCGCACGGCGTTCGAGGCCGCCGGCACCGTCGGGACGGAGGACTTCGAGCCCGGCGAGGCCGACGGGCTGATCACCATGCGTGCCGCCTGCGCCCTGGCGGGCCTCGCGCTCACCCTGAGCGACGTACGCCGAATCCCGCTGCTGATCGTGCCGTTCGGCTGACGATTCGGGGAAGGACGCGCGGTACCGGGGTCCGGGGGCGCCGGACCCAGGGGAAAGCGCCGTCGAGGTTGAAGCTGACCAGCTTCACGGCATCGGCCGGGAGCGCGGCCAGTTCCTCGGGCGTGGGCACCTGGTAGCCCAGCTCAGCGAACCGGTCCCTGGCCTCGGCGGGGCTGCGGCCGGTGGTGAGCGCCGCTTGCAGGAGGTGGTACGGCGGCACGGGTCCGGTGGGGTCCAGCCAGGGGCCACGGCGGTCCAGGTGGGCGCTGGTGAGGAGCTGGGCATCGGGGTCGAAGCCGTCGGAGGTGTGCGACACGGAAGGCCTTTCGCGGGAGCGGTGTCCGGGGAGGGAGTTATTCGGCGGCGGCGACGTAGCGCGCGCCGTCGTCGTCCTCGTCGTCCTCCCGCTCGGACAGGTCGACCCGTACGCCTGCGGGTTCGAGAGTCTCCCGGATCCGCAGCATCATGGCGTCGCTCACGAAGTGGTGGTGCAGGTCGAGCGAGCGCAGGTGGGTGAGCGGCTGCCCGTTCAGCAGCGCCTGTGCCCCTACGTCACCGAGCGTCCCCAACGACAGGCTGAGCGATTCGAGGCGGGCGACGACGGGTGCGTGAGCCACGGCGGCGGCGATCTCGTCCTGGAACTGGCTGTTCTGCAGCCCCAGATGCCGCAGCGCGGGGAACCGTGTGCCCTCCAGCAGCGGCGCGAGGTCTTCCAGGGTCGTGTCACAGCCGTAGTACTCGTCGCCCAGCCACAGCTCCAGGTGTTCCAGGGCCGGCAGGTCGGAGGCCAGGACGCCGCGCACCACCTCGGCGGGCAGTCCGCCGCACTCGAAGCGCAGGGTGCGCAGTGCCTCGTGGCGCACGGGCGGGAACGCCAGGCCGGAGCTGCCCCGCACCGCGAGCTCCCGGAGCCGGGGGTAGGCCTTCAGGACAGGGGTGACGTCGGACTGCTCCATCCAGGAGAGCTCGGACTGTTCGGATATGACGTCGCCGAGGAACACCGCTTCCAGGTTGACGAGCCGGGAGTTCGCCTCCGCGACCTCCTCGGTCATGCTGCCCAGGCCCCACTCGGTGTACCAGGGGTAGCCGATGATCAGCGCGCGTACGTCCTGGGCCGGCATGGTCGTGAGGAAGCGCTCCCAGTAGTCGTCCGACGCTTCGTCGCCGTCCGTGTCGTCAAGCTCGAGACGCCAGGCCGCGGCCCCGGCGGCGGGCAGGCCCGCGCTGTGGGTGCACGGCGGGAAGGTGAGGGCGGGCAGGCCGTGGAAGTGCTCCACATGATCGATCACAGTCGTCCTTCGGTGGGCTTGCGTCAACAACTCCCGTTGTTCTACCAGCCGGTGACGACAACGCCCGCTCACACATCGTCATCGCCACGGCTGTCCCCGCCGCCTGGGGAGGCGCCGAACGCCCGTCGGCTGTGTACGAGCAGCTCGCGCAGCGCCGGGCTGTTCGTGCCCCTCCACACCAGCGCGAGGAGCGCCGGTGTCTCGACGTCGTCGATGAGGCGGGCGGTGAGCCGGTCATCGTAGCTCGCGGCCATCGACGCGCTGAGGACGGCGACCCCCAGCCCACGCGCGGCGAGGTCCGCGACGGCGTCCGCCGCACTGGCCTGCAGCGCGATAACGGGCTGGAGGCCCTGGGCGGCGCAGGCACGGTCGAGGAGCGTACGGAGGCCGGTGCCGGGTGGCATGCAGATGAGGGGGCGGGCCGTCAGGTCGCGCAGCGTGACCCGCTGTTGTCGCGCGAGGGGGTCCCCGTCCCGGACGGCGGCGACGAGCCGCTCGCTGATGACCGTCAGGGATCCCAGCCCTTCGGGGACGGGAGCAGCGGTCCCGATCAGGGCCAGATCGACGGCGCCGGTGCGTACCCCCTCGACGAGCCGGTCGGAGTTGTCCTCCAGCAGCGCGATCCCGACCCCGGGATGGGCACGGTGGAACGCGGCGAGGGCGTCGAACAGCGGGGTGACGGTGCAGCCGATGACCATCCCGACGGTGAGCCGGCCGCGGATCAGCTCGGCCACCTCTCCCACCGCCTGCCCCACCGCCTCGGCTGCGGCCAGCGCGGCGCGGGCGTGTTCGAGCGCGGCCTTGCCGGCGACGGTGAGGGCGGCGGTGCGCGACGACCGGTCGAACAGCTCGGCCCCCAGCTCCCGTTCCAGCCGGCGGATCTGGGCGCTCACACCGGACTGACTGATGTGCACCCGCTCGGCCGCCCTGGTGAAGTTGCGCTCCTCGGCGACGGCGACGAAGTACTCCAGCTGCCTCAGGTCCATGACCACAGATTCTAGTTTCCATCAGAACCATCTGTTGGACTTCTGGAAAGTGGCCGACCACGCTGGAAGGACAGGAATCGGAATCGGACCAGGAGGAACCCATGCCCGAGCAAGAGAAGGCTCTGCGCCCCGAGGACATCACCCGCCTGTTCGTCGAGCGGTCCAACGCCGGCGACGCGGCCGGGGTCGCCGCGCTCTACGAGGAGGAGGCTGTGCTGGCCTTCCCGCCCGGCGAGGTGACGGTGGGGCGGGAGGCGATCCGCGCGCTGTGGGAGAAGGTACTGGCCGACCGCCCGCGCTTCGAGCAGGAGCCGCCGCTGCCGACCCTGGTCAGCGGCGGCATCGCCCTGACGTCGACCCCGCCGAAGGACGGGGCCGGAGCCCGCGCCCAGGTCGTCCGGCGACAGCCCGACGGAAGCTGGCTGCGGGTGCTCGACCAGCCGGAGTTCACCCCGCCCGGAGCCCCGTGATCCGCCCAGTCGTTGGGGAGTTACGGACATCCATATGGGATGTATGGGGCCGCTATCTGCCCGTAAACCCCCCAATGACTGCCCAGCGAGTCCCGGCGCCCTCAGCCCAGCGCCTCGTCCAGCAGAGCCGCCCACTGCGCCACGACCCTGCCCCGGCGGGCGGTGTCGTCGGTCAACAGGTTGGCGAGACCCAGGCCCCGGGCCATGTCGAGGAGCCCCTGCACCGTCTCGCGCACCCCGGGCCGGGTCTCGTCCGCGCCGAGGAGCTCGACGGCGATGCGGTGGGTCTCGCGGCCCACGCGCGCTTCGAGCTCGGTGACCCGGGGCCTCAGCTGGGCCTCGTTCGAGGCCGCGACCCAGAGCTGGAGGGCGGCGCGGAAGAGGGGCCCGGTGTACAGGTCGACGAGCGCGGCGACGACCTCGGTGCGGCCCTGGACGGGGAGGGCGCGCAGGGCGGCGGAGCGCTCCTCGGCTACGTACTCCACGGCACCGGTGAACAGGTCCTCCCGGGTCGGGAAGTGGTGCTGGGCGGCGCCCCGCGAGACCCCCGCGTGTTCGGCGACGACGGAGACGGTGGAGCCCGCCCAGCCGCGTTCGGCGAGGCAGGCGACCGCCGAGGCCAGGAGCCGCTGCCGCGTGGCGCGGCTCCTGTCCTGCTTCGGGGGCGTCACAGCACCCATGCGGGATCCCGTCGTTCCAGGAAGGCCGTCATCCCCTCCCGTGCGTCGTCGGAGGCGAAGAGCGCTGCGGAGCGGGCGATGAGGTCTTCGGCGTGACTGTCGAAACTCCGCAGCACACTAGCCGTGACCAGCTCCTTCGATGCCGCCAGCCCCTGCGGTGACGCTCTGCGCAGTCCGTCCAGTACCGGTACGAGCGCCTTGTCCACGTCCTCGGCGGCGACGCTCACGAGGCCGATGCGGGCCGCTTCCGCGGCGTCGAAGCGTTCCCCGGTGAGGTAGTAGCGGGCTGCGGCGCGTGGGTCGAGGCGGGGCAGCAGCGGCAGGGAGATCACGGCGGGGGCGAGACCCAGGCGGGACTCGGTGAGGGCGAAGGAGGAGTCGGGGCCGGCGACGGAGATGTCGCACGCCCCGAGCAGCCCCAGCCCGCCGGCCCGGACGTGCCCGGTGACCCTGGCGACGACGGGCTTGGGCATGGCGACGATGCGCCGCATGAGGGCGACGAGGTCATGCGGATCGGGCGGTGCGGTGAGGTCGGCGCCCGCGCAGAACGTGGTGCCGGTGTGGGTGAGGACCACGGCCCGTACGGCGTCGTCGGCCGCACAGCCGGCCAGCGCTTCGGAGAGCTCGCCGACGAGGCGGGCCGAGAGCGCGTTGCGCTTGGCCGGGTTGTCGAGGGCGAGCGTGGTGATGCCCCGCTCGTGGGCGGGTGGGGCGAGCTGGCTCATCCGGTAGCTCTCCTTCTGCCGAGCCGTCGCGTCGAGCGTGGCAGCAGGCGCCAGAACAATCAAGCACGCTTGCATGATTTGGAGGACACGGCATGCCGTCCGGCACCCAGGACCCACGATCCGTCGAGGCGGTGACATGACGGTGCCCTGACGACCTGGCGCATCCCCTCCGGGCGACCGGCGTCGGAGGCCCCGGCGCCGCCGCGCACACCATCCCCTCAGCCGGGCCGGACGCCCACACGGGCGACGAGCCCGGTGCGCATGTGGTCGGCGATCGGCCCTCGTCAGCGTCCGGTCACCGATGACTCCCGTCGGCCTTCCAGCCCCTTGTCGCTCTGAGGGCGCCGGGTGAGCACGAGCGGGCCGGTCTCGGTGATGGCAACCGTGTGCTCGGAATGAGCGGTGCGCGAGCCGTCGGCCGAGCGGATCGTCCAGCCGTCCGGGTCATGGACGATCTTGTTGGTGCCGGCGGCGAACCAGGGCTCGATCGCTATCGTCAGGCCGGGGCGCAGCTTCCAACCGCGCCCAGGACGGCCGTCGTTGGGGATGTGCAGGTCCTCGTGCATCGTGCGGCCGATACCGTGACCGCCGAACTCCAGGTTGACCGGGTAGCCGTACCGGGCGGCGACCGCGCCGATGGCCGCCGAGATGTCCCCGAGCCTGTTGCCCGGCCGGGCGACCTCGATCGCGGCTTCCAGGGCGACCTCGGTGGCCTCGATCAGCCGCAGGTCCTCCTCGGCCGGGGTGCCGACGATGACGGAGTGAGCGGAGTCGGCGGCCCAGCCGTCGATGCTCACCGCCATATCCATGGTCAGCAGGTCCCCGTCGCGCAGCTTGTAGCTGTGCGGCAATCCGTGCAGCACGGCGTCATTGACCGAGAGGCACACCACGTTACGGAACGGGCCCTTGCCGAAGGAGGGCTCGTAGTCCCAGTAACAGGACTCCGCGCCGCGCTTTTTGATCCGACGGCGGGCATGATGCTCAAGGTCCAGCAGATTGACCCCTACTGCGGCGAGGTCACCGAGCTCAGCCAGCACCTGGCCGACGAACTGCCCGGTGACGCGCATACGCTCGATGTCTTGGGGAGTTTTGTGCTCGATCACTGCGTTCCTCGATCCTCCTGGGCGCTGACAGGTATATTTATACCAGGGGGTGGAGTGGTTGCCGCCCGAACATGTGCGGCTCTAGCATGTGCGCATGGTTCGTCATCCGCTCGCCCCCGAACAGATCGAGGCGGGCCGACGCCTCGGGGCCGCGTTGCGCTCCGCCCGGGCAGGACGCAGCCCCGTCGAAGTGGCCCTGGAAGCGGGGATCTCACCGGAGACCCTCCGCAAGATCGAGACCGGCCGGCTGCCGACGCCCGCGTTCGGCACGATCGTCCGGCTCAGCGAGGTGCTCGGCGTACCCCTGTCCGAACTCGCCTTCGTCTGGCGCACCGATCCTGCCCTGAGCAGGGCCTCCTAGCCACGGCCGGGGGGCTGCGGACGGTGAGACCGGCGTACGGCGGGCGCGCGAGGAGCGGCCCGCCGACGTGTCAGGCCCGCTTCTCCCGGTCGCGCAGTTCGCGCCGCAGGATCTTGCCGGACACGGCGCGCGGTACGGCCTCGATGAATTCGGCCCGTCTGACCTTCTTGTACGGGGAGACCCGCTCGGAGACGTACGTGATGACGTCCTCCTCCGTGAGGTCCCCGGCTCCGGGGCCGCGGACCAGGTAGGCCTTGGGGACCTCGTTGCCGTCGGCGTCGTAGACCCCGATGACGGCGGCGTCGGCGATCTCGGGGTGGGTGAGGAGGAGGGCCTCCAGGTCGGCGGGGGCGACCTGGTAGCCCTTGTACTTGATGAGCTCCTTGACCCGGTCGACGACGTACAGCCAGCCGTCGTCGTCGACCCTGCCGACGTCCCCGGTGTGCAGCCAGCCGTCCTCGTCGATCATGGCGGCGGTGGCGTCGGGGCGGCCGAGGTAGCCCTTCATGACCTGGGGGCCGCGGATGAGGATCTCGCCGGCGGTGCCGGTGGTGACGTCGATGCCGGGGTCGGTGAGCGAGACGATCCGCATCTCCGTGCCGGGCAGCAGCTTGCCGACCGTGCCGGGTGGCGGGTTCTCCGCCGCGAGGGGGACGACATGGGTGCCGGGCGAGAGTTCCGTCATGCCGTAAGCCTGCCGGACGGCGGGGACGCCGAGCCGGGTGGAGCAGGCGGCGGCGAGCCCGGCGTCGAGAGGGGCGGCGGCGCTGACGATGTACTTCAGCGACGAGAGGTCGTAGTCACCCACGAGCGGGTGCTTCGCGAGGGCCAGCACGATGGGCGGGGCCACGTACAGGCCGGTGATGCGGTGGGTCTGAATCGTTTCGAGGAACTGGGCGAGGTCGAAACGGGGCAGGACGACGACCGTGGCGCCGTAGCGCAGCGGCCCGTTCATGAGCGCGGTCAGGCCGTAGATGTGGAAGAAGGGCAGCACGGCCAGGATGCGGTCGTGTTCGCCGAGGGGGACGAAGGGCCGCAGCTGCTCCAGGTTGGTGGCGATGGATCGGTGGGTGAGCATGACGCCCTTGGGGGTGCCGGTGGTCCCCGAGGAGTACGGGAGTACGGCGATGTCCTGGGCCGGGTCGAAGGCGATGTCGGGTTCGGGGGCCGTTGAGCCCAGCATGTCCAGTACGGAGGTGTGGCCCTCGGCCTGGTCACAGACGTAGATCTCCTGGATGCCGCCCGCGAGTCCGGCGGCCCGGCGGGCGGTGTCGAGGAGCGGGGAGACGGTGACGATCCAGCGGGCGGAGGAGTCCCGCAGCTGCTTGGCGAACTCCTCGGGGGTGGCGAGGGGGTGGATGGTGGTGACGGTGGCGCCGGCCCGGGTGGCCCCGTAGAAGACGGGCGGGTAGGCGATCGTGTTGGGGCTGTGCAGGGCGAGGACGTCGCCCTTGCGCAGGCCCGCCGCGGCGAGGTGGGCGGCGATGCGCCGGTGGAAGGTGTCGAGCTGGCGGTACGTGACGCTCATCCCGTTGGTCCCGTCGATCAGGGCGGGGGTGTCACCGAAGTCCGCCGCGTTTTTGAGGACGGCTTCGTGGATGGGTGTTTCGAGGGGCGGGACGTCTGCGTACTCGCTGTGGAACACCATTTCGGTCCCCTTCGACGCGGGTGGAGAGCCAGAATCGCCCCTGCCGGGGCGGATGGGGAGACCCGTGACACGACCGGCGTCAGTACGACTTCGGCAGGCCCAGGGTCTGGTGGGAGACGTAGTTCAGGATCATTTCCCGGCTGACGGGTGCGATACGGGAGACACGCGCTGCCGTGATCAGGGAGGCGAGCCCGTATTCGCGGGTGAGCCCGTTACCGCCGAGGGTGTGGACGGCCTGGTCGACGGCCCTGACACAGGCTTCGGCGGCGGCGTACTTCGCCATGTTGGCGGCCTCGCCCGCACCTGTGTCGTCGCCGTCGTCGTAGAGCTTCGCGGCCTTCTGCATCATCAGCCGGGAGAGTTCCAGCTCGATGTGCGCCTGGGCGAGCGGGTGCGCGATGGCCTGGTGGGCGCCGATGGGTGCGCCCTTCCAGACGGTGCGGGTCTTCGCGTAGTCCACGGCCCGGTCGAGGGCGTAGCGGCCCATGCCGATGGAGAAGGCGGCGCCCATGATGCGTTCCGGGTTCAGTCCGGCGAAGAGCTGGAGCAGACCCGCGTCCTCGTCGCCGACGAGCGCGTCGGCCGGCAGCCGTACGTCGTCGAGGACCAGCTCGAACTGCTTCTCGGCGGCTTGCAGTTCCATGTCGATCCGGGTGCGGGAGAAGCCGGGGGCCTCGCGGGGGACGATGAAGAGGCAGGGCTTGAGGCTGCCGGTTTTCGCGTCCTCGGTGCGGCCGACGATCAGCGTGGCGTCGGAGATGTCGACGCCGGAGATGAAGACCTTGCGGCCGCTGAGGATCCAGCCGGCCTCACCGTCGCGGCGGGCGGTGGTCGTGATGCGGTGCGAGTTGGAGCCGGCGTCGGGCTCGGTGATGCCGAACGACATGGTCAGGGAGCCGTCGGAGAGGCCGGGGAGCCAGGTCCGCTTCTGGGCCTCGGTGCCGAAGCGGGCGATGACGGTGCCGCAGATCGCCGGGGAGACGACCAGCATGAGGAGGGGGCTGCCGGCGGCGCCCAGCTCCTCCAGGACGATGGAGAGCTCGGCCATGCCGGCGCCCCCGCCGCCGTACTCCTCGGGGAGATTGACGCCGAGGTAGCCGAGCCTGCCCGCCTCTTCCCACAGTTCGCGGGGGTGCTCGCCCCTGCGGGCCAGGCCGGTGCTGTAGTCACGGCCGAAGCGCTTGCCGAGGGCGGCGACG
The DNA here is from genome assembly GCF_053591835.1 of Streptomyces sp. NPDC002911. Taxonomy (NCBI): domain Bacteria; kingdom Bacillati; phylum Actinomycetota; class Actinomycetes; order Kitasatosporales; family Streptomycetaceae; genus Streptomyces; species Streptomyces sp. NPDC002911. The sequence goes on from NZ_JBSFUO010000004.1 coordinate 173,494, forward strand.
GCGGCGCGGAGGGCCTGGTGCTCCTGGGTTTCGAGGACGGTGCTCATGGGGTCGTCTCCTCCTGGTGCGCGGGGACTGCTGCGGGAGCGTCCGCGGATGCGTCCTGTACGACGGCGAGCAGCGCGCCGACCTCGACCTGGAGTCCGGGGGCGGCGTGGAGCGCGGTGAGGGTGCCGGAGGCCGGGGCGAGGATGCGGTGCTCCATCTTCATCGCCTCCAGCCAGATCAGGGGCTGCCCGGCCTCGACGGCCGTACCCGGGGCGAGGCCGTCGGCGAGGCGGACGACGGTGCCGGGCATGGGGGCCAGCAGGGAGCCTGGGTCGGTGCGTTCGGCGGGGTCGGTGAAGCGCGGGAGGGCGGTGAAGGTGTACGAGCCGGCGGCCGTGTCGACGTGGACCCGGTCGCCGTGGGTGCTGACCGTGAAGTGCCGGGTCACACCGCCGGTTTCCAGGGTGACCGCGCCGGGGCTGACGGCGAGGACCCGCTCGCGGGTGTCAGGGACCGGGGTGCCGTCCCGGCCGGTTCGGTACGCGATCTCGTGCTCGGTGCCGCCGGGCTCGCCGCGGTAGCGCCTGGTCTGCGGCTGTGAGGCGAGGTTGCGCCAGGCGCCGAAGCGGACAGGACCCGGACCGCTGCCGACGGCCGCGCCCGAGGCCGCGGCGAGCGCGGCGGCGGTGACGGCGAGCCGCCGGGCGGAGCCCTCGCCGGGCGTGCCGGCCGCCGTCAGAGCGGCCAGGTGCCGGTCGTAGAAACCGGTGTCGAGGCGCCCCGCGACGAAGTCCGGGTGGCGCAGGGAGCGTACGAGGAGCTCACGGTTGGTGACCGGGCCGTGGATGCGGGCGCGCTCCAGGGCACGCGCCAGGAGCCGGACGGCTTCGGTGCGGGTGGGGGCGTGGGCGATGACCTTGGCGAGCATCGGGTCGTAGTGGATTCCGATGGTGTCGCCGCCGGTGTACCCGGTGTCGAGACGGATGCCGGCTTCGTCGGGCACCTCCAGCGTGGACAGCGCCCCGGTCTGCGGCTGCCAGTCCCGGGCCGGGTCCTCGGCGTACAGCCGGGCCTCGACGGCGTGTCCGCCGGGCGGTGGGGGCGCTGCTGCCGGCAGTGGCTCACCCTCCGCGACACGCAGTTGCAGAGCGACGAGGTCGAGGCCGAACACCGCTTCCGTGACGGGGTGTTCGACCTGGAGCCGGGTGTTCATCTCCAGGAAGTACGGGCGGCCTTCGGCCGATACGAGGAACTCGACGGTCCCCGCCCCCCGGTAGCCCACCGCCTGCGCGGCGGCGACCGCCGCGTCGCGCAGCCTCTGCCGCAGGGCGTCGTCGAGGCCCGGGGCCGGGGCCTCCTCGATGACCTTCTGGTGGCGGCGCTGGAGCGAGCAGTCGCGGGTGCCGAGCGCCCACACCGTGCCCTGCCCGTCCGCCATGACCTGCACCTCGACGTGCCGGCCCCGCTCGACGTACGGCTCGGCGAAGACCTCACCGTCCCCGAAGGCGGAGGCTGCCTCGGCGGCTGCGGCGGTCAACTCATCCGGCAGCGCCGCGAGTTCGCGTACGATCCGCATCCCGCGTCCGCCGCCGCCCGCCGCCGCCTTCAGCAGCAGCGGCAGATCGGCGGTGGTGGCGCTCCCGGGATCGACGGGGGCCAGCAGAGGCACATCGGCGGCGGCCATCAGCTCCTTGGCCCGGGTCTTGGACGCCATCAGCTCGATGGCCTTGACCGGCGGCCCCACCCAGACGAGTCCCGCGTCCTGCACGGCCCGGGCGAACCCGGCGTTCTCCGAGAGGAAGCCGTACCCCGGGTGGACTGCGTCGGCGCCTGCGGCGAGCGCGGCGGCGACGACGAGGTCGCCGCGCAGATACGTGTCGGCCGGTGCGGCCCCCGGCAGGCGTACGGCGGTGTCGGCCTCCCGTACGTGCAGGGCACCGGCATCCGCGTCGGAGTACACCGCGACGGTGGCGATGCCCAGCTCACGGCAGGTGCGGAAGATCCGGCAGGCGATCTCGCCCCGGTTGGCGACAAGCAGTGTGGTGATCATCGGTTGCCTCACATCCGGAAGACGCCGAAGCCGCGCGCGCCTTCGACCGGTGCCGTGTGGATCGCGGACAGGCACATCCCGAGGACGGTCCTGGTGTCGCGTGGGTCGATGACGCCGTCGTCGTACAACCGCCCCGAGAGGAACACCGGCAGCGACTCGGACTCGATCTGCTGTTCCACCATGGCGCGCAGACCGGCGTCGGCCTCGTCGTCGTAGGGCAGCCCCTTCGCGGCGGAGGAGGCGCGCGCGACGAGGGAGAGCACGCCCGCGAGCTGCTGGGGGCCCATGACGGCGGACTTGCTGCTGGGCCAGGCGAAGAGGAAGCGGGGGTCGTAGGCCCGGCCGCACATGCCGTAGTGCCCGGCTCCGTAGGAGGCGCCCATCAGCACGGACAGGTGCGGGACCCGGGAGTTCGACACCGCGTTGATCATCATCGCGCCGTGCTTGATGATGCCGCCCTGCTCGTACTCCTTGCCGACCATGTAGCCCGTCGTGTTGTGCAGGAAGAGGAGCGGGATGTCGCGCTGGTTGGCGAGCTGGATGAACTGGGCGGCCTTCTGCGACTCCTCGCTGAACAGCACGCCTTGCGCGTTGGCGAGAATGCCGACGGGGTATCCGTGGAGGCGTGCCCAGCCGGTGACCAGGCTCGTCCCGTAGAGCGGCTTGAAGGCGTCGAAGTCGGAGCCGTCGACGAGCCGGGCGATGACCTCGCGCGGATCGAAGGGGGTCTTGAGGTCGCCGGGGACGATCCCGATGAGCTCGTCCTCGTCGTACTTCGGTGGCTCGGCGGGTCCCGGGTCCGGGTGCGCCTTGCGCCAGTTGAACCGGGCGACGATCCGACGGGCCTGGCGCAGCGCGTCGTGCTCGTCGACGGCGTAGTGGTCCGCGAGGCCGGAGGTGCGGGCGTGCATCTCGGCGCCGCCGAGCGATTCGTCGTCGGCCTCCTCGCCGGTGGCCATCTTCACCAAGGGCGGTCCGCCGAGGAACACCTTGGACTGTTCACTGATCATCACGGTGTGGTCGGACATGCCGGGGACGTACGCCCCGCCGGCCGTCGAGTTTCCGAAGACCACGGCCACGGTGGGGATTCCGGCGGCCGACAGCCGGGTGAGGTCGCGGAACAGCGCTCCGCCGGGGATGAAGATCTCCTTCTGCGAGGGCAGATCGGCGCCACCGGACTCCACCAGGGAGATGCAGGGCAGCCGGTTGGCGAAGGCGATCTCGTTGGCGCGCAGCGCCTTCTTCAGGGTCCAGGGGTTGGATGCGCCGCCACGCACCGTGGGGTCGTTCGCGGTGATCAGGCACTCCACCCCGGACACGACCCCGATCCCGGTGACGAGCGAGGCGCCGACCGCGTGATCGCTGCCCCAGGCGGCGAGCGGGGACAGCTCCAGGAACGGCGTGTCCGGGTCGACCAGCAGCTCGATCCGCTCACGGGCGAGGAGCTTGCCGCGCTTCCGGTGACGCGCCACGTACTTCTCGCCGCCGCCCGCCAGGGCCTTGGCGTGCTCGGTGTCCAGCTCGGCGAGCTTCGCGAGCATGGCCTCGCGGTGGGCTGCGTACTCGGGCCCCGTGGTGTCGAGTGCGGTGGGCAGGACGGTCATGCGTTCACCTCCGGTCGGTCCAGCAGCTGCAGGGGGACGGGCACGTGCCGGGACCGCAGCCACTCCCCCACCGCCTTGGCCTGCGGATCGAATCGCGTTTGCGCGGCGACACCTTCGCCGAGGAGGCCGTGGACGACGAAGTTGAGGGCGCGCAGCCGGGGCAGGACATGGCGTACGACGGTGAGCCCGGCGGTCTCCGGCAGCAGCTCCTGGAAGCGGGCCACGGTCAGCTCGTGGGCCAGCCACCGCCAGGCGTCGTCGCTCCGTACCCACACCCCGACGTTGGCGTCGCCTCCCTTGTCGCCGCTGCGGGCGCCCGCCACGTATCCGAGGGGCGCGCTGCGGGTGGGTCCGGCGGGCAGCGGGTCGGGCAGGCCCGGCTCCGCCGCCTCTTCGAGTTCCCGGTACGGGCCGGCTGCCGGGACGGTCTCCCGGGTCCCGTCGGGCAGCACAGCGACATGCTCGACCTCCCCGGCCGGTACGCACGCGGCCTCGAACACCCCGTAGGGCGCGCCCTTCCCGGGCGGGGCCGTCACGTGGAAGCCCGGGTAGCTGCCGAGTGCCAGCTCGACGGCCGCCCCGGACACGGCGCGGCCGACCACCTCGGCGTCCTGGTCGCGGACGACGAGCCGCAGCAGGGCGCTGGCCGTCTCCTCGCTCGCCGCGTCGGCCCGGTCGGTGCGGGCGAGCTCCCACCGCACCTCGGCCGGCTTCGAACCCGCGCGATCCAGGGCGTCGGCGAACTGCCGGCGCACGAGTCGGGCTTTCGCCTCGATGTCGAGCCCGGTCAGCACGAAGACGACTTCGTTGCGCCACCCGCCGAGCCGGTTGAGCCCGACCTTGAGCGTGGGCGGCGGGGCCTCGCCGCGTACGCCGCTGATCCGTACCCGGTCGGGACCGTCCCGCGTCAGTGTCACGGTGTCGAGCCGGGCCGTGACGTCGGGCCCGGCGTAGCGGGCGCCACCCGTCTCGTACAGCAGCTGCGCGGTGACGGTGCCGATGTCGACGACACCGCCCGTGCCGTCGTGCTTGGTGATGACGCTGCTTCCGTCCTCGTGGATCTCGGCGAGCGGGAACCCGGGGCGGCGGACGTCGTGCTCACCGAAGAAGGCGTAGTTGCCCCCGGTCGCCTGGGTGCCGCACTCCAGGACGTGTCCGGCGACGACGGCCCCGGCGAGGGCGTCGTGGGCGTCCGGCCCCCAGCCGAAGTGGGCGGCGGCGGGCCCGGTGACGAGGGCGGCGTCGGTGACCCGGCCGGTGACGACGATGTCGGCCCCGGCGCGCAGGCAGGCGGCGATGCCTCCGCCGCCCAGGTAGGCGTTGGCGGTGAGGCAGCCGTCGGGCACGGGGCGGCTGTCGCCCTCGACGTGGGCTACGCGGACGGGTACGCCGGTCCGGTCCGCCAGCTCCCTCACGGCGTCGGCGAGTCCCGCCGCATTCAGCCCGCCGGCGTTGGCGACGATCTTCACGCCGCGCTCGTGGGCGAGCCCGAGATTCTCCTCCAGCTGCCGCAGGAAGGTCGACGCGTATCCGCGCTTCGGGTCCTTGAGGCGGCTGCGGCCCAGGATCAGCATGGTGAGCTCGGCGAGGTAGTCGCCGGTCAGGACGTCCAGCGGGCCGTCGGTGAGCATGTCGCGCACGGCCTCGAAGCGGTCGCCGTAGAAGCCGGACGCGTTGCCGATGCGCAGCGGCCGGGTCACCGGTCCGCCTTCCGGGGACGCCCGGGCCCGGCGGGTCCTGCGAAGGCCTGCGCGATGTCCAGCCACTGCCCCGCGTCCGGGCCGACCGCCTCGACGGCGAGGTCGTCCCGGTGGGCGCGCTGGGTGACGAGCAGGCAGAAGTCGAGGAGCGGCCCGGTGACGCGCTGGGCGGCGTCTTCGGGCCCGTACACGGTCAGCGCACCGTCGTCCGCGCGCAGTTCGACCCGGAACTGCTCGGCGGGCGGTCGCAGCCCGCGTACGAAGTAGGCGTAGTCCCTGGCCCGTACGCCGATCCGGGCGACGTGCCGCAGCCGGGCGGTCGGCTTCCTGGTCACGCCGAGCGCGTCGGCGATGTCCTGGCCGTGGGCCCAGGTCTCCATGAGCCGCGCGGTCGCCATCGAGGCGACGCTCATGGGCGGGCCGTACCAGGGCAGCTTCGTCCCCGCGGGCGCCGCGCGGAGGGATTCCTGGAGCCGGGTCCGTCCTTCCCGCCACTCCACGAGCAGGGCTTCGGGGGTCAGGGCGGTGACGGCTTCCTGGGCCGCGTCGCCGACGAAGGTATCGGGGGCGGCCAGCGCCCTCTCGACCTCCACGGCGAAGGCATCGGGCTCGGTGGCGGCGACCAGGGCCACCTCGTCGGTCCAGTTGAGGTGGGCGATCTGGTGGGCGACGGTCCACCCCTCGGCGGGAGTCGGCGCGGCCCACTCGGGCGCGCTCAACCCCGCTACCAGCAGGTCGAGCTCGTCGCTCTCCTCCCGCATGTCGTCGAGCACGGCGGCGGTCACGGCCGATGCGTCGGGCACGGTGCGCTCCCCTCGGGGCGTGGCGGTGTGCCCCGGAGCATGCCAGCGCCCAATAAAACAAGCAAGCATGCTTGCATGATTTATTGGGCGACCCGCGCGACGCTTCCCTACAGAGCGGATCTCAGTCGGCGCGGTAGCCCGGGACGGAGGGCCAGCGCACGGTCAGCACCACGGACTCCTCCTCCGCGTGCCAGGAGTGGTCGACACCACGGCCCCACACGACGTAGTCGCCCTGACGTTCCAGCACGACGTCACGCCCGGGGAACCGCATCCGGAAGCGTCCGCTGATGAGCACGAGCAGCGCCGTGCGCTCCTCGCCCCGCACCCACTGCACCCGTTCGTCACCCTGGGGGTGAACGCCCCACTTGATCTCCAGGGCCTCACTGTGGCGCGGGTCGGAGGGGTCCTTGAAGTGCCCGAGCAGCCACCCGCGGTCCAGCGCCGCGTCCTTCTCCGCGTGGCCCACGTACACACCGTCGTTCACGACGCGGGAACCCGGCAGCCGCCCGCCCTACTCCCCGCGCTCCCCCTCCGCCTGTGAGGGTTCGGTGCGGGGGACATCGGGGTGCGTCTCGGACTCCCGGCCGCGCACGGCCGGCTCGTCGCGTTCGCCCTCGGCCTGCGAGGGGGTGTGCGAGTACAGCCCGGCATATTCATCGGTTTCCTTTGCGGATTGCATGCGCGTGCCTCCTTCCTTCGCTCCCTTCCATCGTGCCTCCCGCGCCCGCTCCCGGCTCGGTGTGGCCGCGCGGGCCGTCTGGCTGCGCACCGCGCCCATGCTCGCCCCGATGACCAGGGCGATGGCCAGGGCGTCCGTCGAGGAGAGGGCCTGGTCGAGGATGAAGAAGCCCGCCGTGGCGGCGATGGCCGGTTCGAGGCTCATCAGGATCGCGAAGGTGGGCGCGGGCAGCCGGCGCAGGGCGATGAGTTCCAGGGTGTAGGGGAGGACTGAGCTCAGCAGCGCCACGGCGATGCCCAGGCCCAGCGTGGAGGGGACCACGAGCTTCGAGCCCGCCTCCATGATGCCCAGCGGCAGCGAGAGGACCGCCGCCACCACCATGGCCAGGGCCAGGCCGTCCGCCTGCGGGAAGCGGCGGCCGGTGCGGGCGCTGAAGATGATGTACGCCGCCCACATGGCGCCCGCGCCCAGGGCGTACGCCGCCCCGACCGGATCCAGGCGGTCGAAGCCTCCGCCGCTGAGCAGGACGACACCGCCGAGCGCCAGTAGGGCCCAGACGAGGTTGACCAGGCGGCGGGAGGCGACGACGGAGAGGGTCAGCGGGCCCAGGACCTCCAGAGTGACGGCGGCGCCCAGCGGGATGCGGTCGACGGCCTGGTAGAAGAGCGTGTTCATGCAGCCCATCGCGACGCCGAACGCCACCACGGTGCCCCAGTCGGCGCGCGAGTGCCCCCGCAGCTTCGGCCGGCAGACGACCAGCAGGACGAGCGCGGCCGCGGCGAGACGCAGGGTGACGACGCCGAGTGCGCCCGCCCTCGGCATCAGCAGGACGGCGACCGCCGCGCCGAACTGGACGGAGAGCCCGCCCGCCACCACCAGCGCGACCGGCCCGAGTGCGACTCCGCGACCGCCGCGGCGGCCGTGACCGGGCTCGTCGAGGGCGGACACCGCCTCGGGTACGGCAACGGCAGCGGCCGGCTCTGCGACAGCACGCGGGTCGTTCACCAGGAGCCTTTCATCCAGTCACGTCAGATGTGCAGTCTATTGGATTGCACCGCGGAGTTCACGATAGGACACCGAACGGTACCTGTTCACGTCCTCACCGTAGAGCCGCGCCCCGCCGTGACGGCGGCGCGGGCCCCGGAGAGCGCGCGGCTCTCCGCAGTGGTGGGCGAAGCCGTCGGAGAATTCGGACCCCCTAGCCGTCGAGCCCTTCCGCCAGTACCTCGGCGAGGTGCCGGGCCCGCCGCCCGGCCAGCTGGTCCAGCTGGGTGCGGCAGGAGAAGCCGTCGGCCAGCAGCTCCGCACCGGGCTCCGCCGCCCGCACAGCGGGCAGGAGCTGGTCCTCCGCGCAGGCCGCCGAGACGTCCCAGTGCCCCTTCTCGAAGCCGAAGTTGCCGGCCAGCCCGCAGCAGCCGCCGCTCAGCTCACCGCTCAGTCCCGCCCTTTCACGGAGCCTGCGCTCGGCCGCGTCGCCGAGCACCGCGTGCTGGTGGCAGTGGGTCTGGCCGGCGACCCGGCGGTCCAGCCGGGGCGGCGTCCAGTCCGGCGCGTACTCCTCCAGATACTGGGCCAGGGTCCGTACCGACGCGGCGAGCCGGGCGGCACGCGGGTCGTCGGGCAGCAGCTCGGGAAGGTCCGTGCGCAGGGCGGCGGCGCAGCTCGGCTCCAGTACGACGAGCGGGTCGCCCAGCCCCGCGCCCATCCGGTCCAGGGTGCGGCGCATGACGGCGCGGGCCGCGTCGAGCCGGCCCGTCGACACGTAGGTGAGGCCGCAGCACACACCCCGGCCGGGCAGAACGGGCGTCCGGCCCGCCGACTCCAGGACCCGTACCGCCGCCCGGCCGGCCTCGGGTGCGAGATGGTCGGTGAAGGTGTCCGGCCAGAGCAGGACGGACGGCCCGTCCGCCTGTGTCCGCCGGGTGCGGAACCAGGCCCTGAACGTCTGCCGCGCCAGGACCGGGAGCCCGCGTCGCGGGTCGACGCCGCCGAGCCGCTTGGCGAGGGCGGCGAGCGGACCGACCCGGGCCAGGGCGTTGAGCACGCCCGCGAAGGGGGCGGCCATCCGCAGCCACCGAGGGAGCCCGCCCATCGCGTAGTGCGCGGCCGGACGCGGCCGGCCCCGGTAGTGCTGGTGGAGGAACTCCGCCTTGTACGTGGCCATGTCGACGCCCACCGGGCAGTCGGTGCGGCAGCCCTTGCAGGACAGGCACAGGTCGAGGGCGTCGCGTACCTCGGTGGACCGCCAGCCGTCCGTGATCACCTCGCCCGCGAGCATCTCGTGGAGCAGCCGGGCGCGGCCCCGGGTGGAGTGGGCCTCTTCGCCGGTCGCCCGGAAGGAGGGGCACATCACGTCCGGCCCCGGCGTCGCCGTACGGCATTTGGCGACGCCGACACAGCGGCGTACGGCGGCGGAGAAGTCGCCGCCGTCGTGCGGGTAGCCGAAGGCCACGTCCACGGGGCGGCCGGGGAGCACGGCGAAGCGAAGGTTCTCGTCGAGGCGTGCGGGGCGGGCGAGGATGCCCGGGTTCAGGCCGCCGTCCGGGTCCCAGAGGTCCTTGAACCGCGTGAACAGGCCGACCATCTCGTCCCCGTACATCCGGGGCAGCAGCTCGGCCCGCGCCTGCCCGTCACCGTGTTCACCGCTCAGTGAGCCGCCGTGCGCGACGACCAGGCGGGCCTGGTCCTCGGAGAAGCGGCGGAAGCCGGCCACGCCCTGCTCGGTCAGCAGGTCGAAGTCGATGCGTACGTGGATGCAGCCGTCGCCGAAGTGCCCGTACGGGGTGCCGCGCAGGCCGTGTTCGGCGAGCAGGGAGCGGAAGTCGCGCAGATACGCGCCGAGGCGTGCGGGCGGCACGGCGCAGTCCTCCCAGCCCGGCCACGCCTCCGTGCCGTCCGGCATCCGGGTCGCGGTCCCGGCGGCGTCCTCGCGGATGCGCCACAGGGTCCGCATGCCGGCGGGGTCCGTGACCACGATGCCGTCCAGGGCGTCGGCGGCGCGCAGGATCCGGGCCGCGTGGGCGCGGGCCTCGGCGGGGGTGGCGCCGCCCGTCTCCACGAACAGCCAGGCGGCGCCGCGGGGCAGTCCGGCCGGTTCGCGTACGAGGTCGGCGGCCATGCCCTCGACGGTGAGCGGGCCGTACGGGAGGAGCCCGGGGGCGGCTTCGGCGGCGGCCGACTCGTCGGCGTACCCGAGGACGGCGAGCGCGCGGGCGCCCGGTGTCTCGACCAGGCGGACGGTCGCCTCGGTGACGACGGCCAGGGTTCCCTCGCTGCCGCAGAGGGCGCGGGCGGGGTCGGGGCCGCGCTCGGGGAGCAGCGCGTCGAGGGCGTAGCCGGAGATGCGGCGCGGGAGTTCGGGGAAGCCGGTGCGCAGGAGGGCGAGGTGGGCGGCGGCGAACTCGTGGAGGCCGGGCGGGGCGTCGGGCAGGCCCCGGCCGAGGTGCAGGCTCTCGCCGCCGCCGTACCGGACGACGCGCAGGCTCCGGACGTTGTCGGCGGTGGTGCCCCAGGCGACGGAGTGCGAGCCGCAGGAGTTGTTGCCGATCATCCCGCCGAGCGTGCAGCGGCTGTGGGTGGACGGGTCGGGGCCGAACGTCAGCCCGTGCGGGGCAGCGGCGGCCCGCAGGTCGTCCAGGACCACACCGGGCTGGACGACGGCGGTACGGGAGCCGGGGTCCAGCTCGGTGATCCGCCGCATGTGGCGGGTGAAGTCCAGGACGACTCCGGTGCCGGTGGCCTGCCCGGCGATGGAGGTGCCGCCGCCGCGGGGCACGACGGGGGCGGCGTGCTCCCGGCAGACGCGGAGGGCCTCCGCGACGTCCGCCGCGTCGCGGGGGGCGACGACTGCGCCGGGGACGCGGCGGTAGTTGGACGCGTCCATGGTCGTCAGCGCGCGAACGATCGCGCCGGAGTCCACGTCACCGCGGACGGCCTGGGCGAGGGCTCGGGTGAGGTCGGGGTGCGGATGCGGGGCGGGCATGGACCCAGCATGCCGGTCCTGGGGGCGGCGGCCCCGCACATGGTGCGGGGCCGGTCGGTCCTACTTGGCGCAGACCGCCTTGTCCGCTTCCACGCGCTGGATGTCGTCCGGCGCCTTCTCCGGGGCCGAGAGCGGGCTGCCCGCCGTCTTGTAGTCCGGGCCCAGGGTCAGCTTCATCGGGTCCATCTCGCCCGCGTCCGTCGTCGTCGGCTTGAGGGCCGAGGCCGACAGGCCCATCATGTCCGCCAGCCGGCGGGCCTGATCCGCCTGGTTGGGGGCGTAGACGAGCTGGGTCTTCTTCACGTCCTCCGGCGCGTTCGCCTGGTTCGTGGACTTCAGGACGCCCTGGTCGTTCTGCAGCCAGTCCAGGGCGTTCTGCGCGGAGCCGGCGGGGGCGCCGCCGTTGAAGACGTCGACCCGCACGTCCGCCGCCTCGGCCATCTCGCCCTTCAGCTTGGCCTGCTCCTTGGCCTTGGCCTCGGCCTTCTCCTGCTTCTCCACCGCGGTGAACGAGACGTCCTCGCGCATCATCGAGAAGACCTGCGGGGCCTTGGACTCGTCGAGGATGACGGTGGCCTCGTCGTTCGGGTTGTCCAGTACCGGGACCGTGGTGAAGGTGATGTTCTTGGGGTCGACCGACGCCAGCTCCATGCCCAGCTTGCGGAGCTGGTTTATGTCGTCGATCTTCTCGTCGACGGTCAGCGCCTTGGTGGCTGCCTCCGCGAGTGACCACATCTTGGTGGGGCTGGTCAGGGTTTCGCTGGACTTCAGCTTGCGCATCAGCGAGCCGAGGAACTGCTGCTGGATCTCGATGCGGCTCAGGTCGCTGCCGAATCCGACGGAGTGCCGTGTACGCAGGAAGGCCAGGGCCTGCTCGCCCTTGAGGGTGTGCTCCCCCTGCGACAGCTTGAGGTGGGAGTCCTTGTCGTTGATGTCCTTGGCGAGGCAGACGTCCACGCCTCCGACGGCGGTCGTCAGGGACTTGACCGCGTTGAAGTCGGCAACCATGAAGTGGTCGACCTCGATGCCGGTGAGCTCGGTGACGGTGCGCATGGTGCAACTGGGGGTGCGGTCGGACTGTCCCAGACTGGTGTTGAAGCGCCCTCCGGGGGTCGCGGGGATGTCCTTCTTCTCCCCGTTCTCCAGTTCCGTCGGGCATTTGGGGATGTCCGCTATCAGGTCACGCGGGATGCTCAGCGCGGTCGCGTTCGTACGGTCCTTGGAGACGTGGAAGAGGATGTTGGTGTCGGCGTGGCCGACGCTCCCCGCGTCGCCGTATCCCTCGTTGCCCTCGCCGGTCCGCTTGTCGGTCCCGATGACGAGGACGTTGATGGCCCGGTCCTTGCTGAAGCCACCGGTGCCCGCCCCGTCGGTGGAGATGGCGGTGATGTTGCCGTTGAAGTGCTGATACACGAGGTACCCCGTGGTGCCGACGCCCACCATCAGGAAAGCGAGCACGCCGCCGGTCCACACCAGGGCCTTCTTCTTGCCGGACTTCTGGGGCTTCGCCTTGCGGCGCCCGGTGGCCGCCGGTGCGGCGGCCCGGCTCCCCTGCTTGCGCGACTCGCCCCGGTCCCGTCCGCCACCGGCACCCCGGCGCCCACCACGCTGACCGGGCACGGTGGCCCGGCCGGGCGGCGTCGTCTCCGGTTTCGACCTGCGGCGCGGTGCGGGCGGTCTGACGTCGGACGTACCGGTCGGCGCGGATGATCGCCCTGGGGAGGCGGTCAGTCGCAGTTCGTAATCACCGGTGTCGGGGTTGAGTACCCACTGGTCTGCGGGGTCGATACCCTCGTCCCGCCCACGGCCTTGCGCGTCCACGGTTGCCTGCGTCCTCCGTCGGGGCCACGCGGCGCCTCCCCCTTCAAGGCGCGCGGTGTGTCGTACGGCCTTGTCGACCTGGCAGGCCGACTGCACCGAAGCGCTCACACTAGCTGGCCACCGGCCCACGGGCGACGATGGTGATAAATCAAGCAGCACACAGGGGGCATAGCGCCACATACGCCGCCAACCATCCACGCAACCCGCCGCTCACCCCGGGGAACACCCGCCGCACCACGCGACTGGAGTCAGTTCCAGCCGAATCTCATGCAGAAGTAGCCACAAGGACCTCCCAAACAAGTCGTCAGTTCTCTTATAGTTGCGATGACTTGATCAGGGACGATCAGTTCCACTTGTGGTTCTTTCACCCTCATCACACCGGAATATCCCGATTACCCCTCTCGCCCTACCTGCCCTGCCCTCCGCACCGTCCGCCCCGAGGACTCCGATTGCGCCCTTCACTCCGGCCGACCGCACTCGCCCTGCTGATCTCGGCAGCCGTCACCGGTTCTCTGTGCTTGTGGGCCGTCGCCGCCGCACCCGCCTCGGTACGGATCCCGCTCGCGTGGGGGGCGGGATCCGCCGCCGTGCTGCTGTGTGTCGCGGTGACCGTCACGGTCCGCACGCTCGCCACCGCCCGCAACCTCCGCGCCCTGCGGGCCGCCGACTCCGACCGCTTCACCGCCGAGACCTCCCGCCTCGTCTCGACCTCCGCCGCCGAGGCCCAGCGCTTCACCGCGGATACCGCCCGGATCAGAGCGGCCGCCTCCGCCGAGGCGGCCCGGGTCACCGCCGAGGCGGACGACCGGGTCGCCCGGGTCACCGTCGAGGCCGCCGAGCAGGCCGAGCGGCTCACCGCCGAGGCCGCCCGGCTCACCGCCCGCGCCCGGCGCGCCGAGAACGAGCGCTCCGCGGCGATCGCCGCCTCCGCCAACGCCGCGGGCCGGATGCAGGCCCTGGCCACGAGCATGCTGGCCGACCTGCGCGAGATGGAGCACCGGCACACCGCCGAGGACGTACTCGGCGATCTGCTGCACCTGGACCACCGCACGGCCCAGGCCGGCCGTCTCGCCGACTCCATCGCCGTGCTGACCGGTGCGCGCTCCGGGCGCCGCTGGGCCAAGCCGATCGTGATGGAGTCGATCCTGCGCGGCGCGATGGGCCGCATCGGCGGCTACCAGCGCGTCCGCCTCCATTCGACCAGTGATGTGGCGATAGCGGGCCACGCCGCCGAGGGCGTCATGCACGCCCTGGCCGAGCTCCTCGACAACGCCGCCAACTTCTCGCCGCCCACCGCCGAGGTACATGTGTACGTCGAGGAGGTCCCGGCGGGCATCGTCGTCACCGTCGAGGACAGCGGCCTGGTGATGAGCGATGTGCAGCTGCGCCGCGCCGAGCGGGCCGTGTCCGCCGCCAACCAGGACCTCACCGGTATCTCCGGCACCCGGCTCGGCCTCGCCGTCGTCGGCCGGCTGGCCAGGAAGCACGGCCTCACCGTCTCCTTCCGTCCGTCGGCGCGCGGCGGCACGGGCGCGCTGATGATGCTGCCGCAGGAGCTCATCTCCCGTACGTCCACGCCCGCTCCCCGCCCGGAGCCCACCCGGCACCCCGAGCCCGAGCCGGACCACGCGACGCCGGACACGGAGAACCGGGCCCCGGCCACCGCGGCGGCGGACTCCCCCGGGCCCGTGTCACGCACGGACGCCGCCCCGGAGAACCAGGACTCCGCGTCCGAATCCACCGGTTCCGTCCCCCAGTTCGGTGACAGCGGCCTCCCCAAGCGCCGCCGAGGCCGTACCCTGGCCGCCGCCGAAGCCCGTACCGGCAATGCCGCCCCCGGCGGAGCCGAGTCCCCCCGGCCCCGTACCACCGACGCGAAGGTGCAGGCTGCCCGCTTCAGCACCTTCAGCCAGGCGGTACGAGCCAATTCCCCGCACCCGGAAGGCAACACCCGATGACCGCGACCACGGACGAGAAGCTCAACTGGCTGCTGGAGGGGCTGCTGGAACGCACGCCCGGCGCCCGGCACGCCCTGGTCCTGTCCCGGGACGGCCTGAAACTGTGCCGGACGCCCGAACTCTCCGTCGACCAGGCGGACCAGCTGGCCGCGATCTCCGCCGGCATCCAGAGTCTGTCGCACGGCGCGTCCATCGAGTTCGGCGACGGCACCGGCGGCGTACGGTCCGCGATGACCGAGTTCTACGGCGGCGTGCTGTTCATCGTCGAGGCGGGCGCGGGCGCCCACCTGGCGGTCGTGGCGGCGGAGGACTCCGACGTCGGCCTCGTCGGCCACAACATGAGCGAACTCGTCGAGCAGCTCGGCGAATACCTCGTCGCCCCGCCGCGCGACCCCGCCGGGCCCGGAGACGCGGCGGGCCCGGCCGCGGGAACCGCGGCCGTATGACGTCCCTCCCGCGCCCCCGCCCGGGACGCGACGACGACCCGGACCGGCTGTACACCCTCACGGGTGGCCGCAGCCGGTCCGACTCGGCCGCGTTCGACCTCGTCACACTCATCGTCACCGAGTGCGAACCGAGCCCCGGGATGCAGTCGGAACACGTCGCGATCCTGCGGATGTGCCACAGCCCCACCGCGGTCGTCGAGATCTCGGCCACCCTGCGACTGCCCGTCAGCATCGTCCGCATCATGCTGTGCGACCTGCTCGACACCGGCCGGATCAGCGCCCGCCACCCCCGTAACGCCCGTGTCGAGGACCGGCTCCCCGACACCGCCACCCTGGAACAGGTGCTCGTTGGACTCCGCAACCTCTGACCGTGCCGCCCTGCAGGCGACGGCCGACAACGGACTGAAGATCGTCGTTGTCGGCGGCTTCGGGGTCGGCAAGACCACCATGGTCCGATCCGTGAGCGAGATCCGTCCGCTCAACACGGAAGAGACCATGACCCGCGCGGGCGAGGCCGTCGACGACCTCGACGGTGTGCACTCCAAGACGTCCACCACGGTCGCCTTCGACTTCGGCCGCATCACGCTCGACGCGCGTTCGGTCCTGTATCTCTTCGGCGCGCCCGGACAGGAACGCTTCTGGTTCCTGTGGGACCGCCTCTTCTCAGGCACCCTGGGCGCCGTGGTCCTCGTCGACACCCGCCGGCTCGCCGACTCCTGGTACGCGATCGACCGGCTGGAGCACCACGGCACGCCGTTCATCGTCGCGTGCAACGACTTCGGCGGACCGCTCCACAGCGAGCAGCAGATCCGCGAGGCCCTCGACCTCTCCCCCGACGTCCCGCTCGTCGAGTGCGACGCCCGGGACCGTTCCTCCAGCAAGTACGTCCTGATCACGCTGGTCGAGCACCTCCACGCACTCTCCGTCGCCCGTACGAAGGCCGCCACCGCGGCCCTGGCAGGAAGCCCTGCCCCGGCGGCCGCAAAGACCCCGGAGCCAACGCTGTGACCCAGTGCCCCGTACCCCACGGTTCCGTACCCCTCTCCGGGCCACGGTTCCACACCGACCCCGCACAGACGTACCGGACCATGCGCCGCGACCACGGCACCGTGGCCCCTGTCGTGCTCGACGGCGACATACCCGCCTGGCTGATCATCGGCTACCGCGAACTGCACCAGGTCACCAACGACCCGGTGCTCTTCAGCCGGGACTCGGAGCTGTGGAACCAGTGGGACAACATCCCGGAGGGCTGGCCGCTGCTGCCGATGATCGGCCGCAAGCAGCCGTCGATCCTCTACACGGTCGGTGAACGGCACAGCGTCCGCGCGACCATGATCAGCAACGCGCTGGAGGCCGTCGACCCGTTCGCTCTGAAGGGGTACGCCGAGGAGTTCGCCGACGATCTCATCGACCGGTTCTGCGCCATCGGCCGCGCCGACATCATCGCCGAGTACGCGATGCTGCTCCCGGCCCGCGTCCTCGCGAAGCTCTTCGGCTTCAGCGACGAGGTCGGGGCCGCGCTCGTCGTATCGATCAACGACATGATCGACGGCGGCGAGCGCGCGCTGGCCGGACAGCAGCACCTGGGCTCGTCCATGGTGCAACTGGTCGCCGACAAGCACGCCGAGCCCGGCGACGACGTCGCGACCCGGATGCTCCAGAACCTGGACGGCTTCAGCAGCGAGGAGGTCACTGAGGACCTCATGGTGATCATCACAGCGGGCCACCAGCCGACAGCCGACTGGATGGGCAACTCGCTGCGGCTGATGCTCACCGACGACCGCTTCGCCGCCTCGCTCTCCGGCGGCCGGCACAGCGTCGCCGAGGCGATGAACGAAGTGCTCTGGGAGGACACCCCCGCCCAGAACGCGGCCGGCCGCTGGGCCTCCCGCGACACGCGCCTCGGCGGACAGCACATCCGCGCCGGCGATCTGCTGATCCTCGGCATCGCCGCCGCGAACAGCGACCCGCAGGTACGCACCGACGGCTCCGCCCTGACCGGTGGCAACAACGCCTTCCTCTCCTTCGGCCACGGCGAGCACCGCTGCCCGTTCCCGGCACAGGAGACCGCCGAAGTCATCGCCCGCACGGGGATCGAGGTCCTCCTGGACCGGCTGCCCGACGTGGACCTCTCCGTCCCCGAGAACCAGCTCGGCCGGTTCCCGAGCCCGTGGCGCAGCGGCCTGAGGAACCTGCCTGTGCACTTCACGCCCGCACCCGCACTCGGAGGCCAGAAATGACCCGAATCGCCCTCGATCCCTTAGTCGCCGACCTCGACGCCGAGAGCGCCGCGCTGCGCGCCGCGGGCCCGCTGGCCGAGGTGGAGCTCCCCGGCGGGGTGCACTGCTACGCGGTGACGCATCACGCCGAGGCCCGCCAGCTGCTCACCGACAGCCGTGTGGTCAAGGACATCAACGTCTGGAACGCCTGGCAGCGCGGCGAGATCCCGATGGACTGGCCGCTGATCGGTCTCGTCAACCCGGGCCGCTCCATGCTGACGGTGGACGGCGCCGAGCACCGCAGACTGCGCAGTCTGGTCGCACAGGCGCTGACCGTGAAGCGGGTGGAGCGGCTGCGGACCGGCATCGAGGCCCTGACGAACGCCTCCCTGGACCGGCTCGCCGCGATGCCCAGGGGCGAGACGGTCGATCTGAAGGCGGAGTTCGCCTATCCGCTGCCGATGAACGTCATCAGCGAGCTGATGGGCGTGGGCGCGGCCGACCACCCCCGGCTCAAGGAGCTGTTCGAGAAGTTCTTCTCGACGCAGACCCCACCGGAGGAGGTCCCGCAGATCCTGGCGGACCTCGGCACGCTCTTCACGAAGTTCGTCGACGACAAGCGGGCGAACCCGGGCGACGACCTGACCAGCGCCCTGATCGCGGCCGCCGAGGACGACGACCACCTCAGCAACGAGGAGATCGTCAACACGCTGCAGCTGATCATCGCGGCCGGTCACGAGACCACGATCAGCCTGGTCGTCAATGTCGTCGAGGCGCTCCAGACCCACCCCGAGCAGCGCGAGCGCGTGCTGAGCGGTGAGGTGCCGTGGGAGAACGTCATCGAGGAGACCCTGCGCTGGAACACCCCGACCTCGCACGTGATGATCCGTTTCGCGACCGAGGACATCGAGGTCGGCGACAAGGTCCTGCCGAAGGGTGAGGCCCTGATCGTCTCCTTCGGCGCGCTGGGCCGCGACGAGGCGCAGTACGGGCCGACCGCCGGTGAGTTCGACATCACCCGCTCCCCGAACCGTCACATCGCCTTCGGCCACGGTCCGCACATCTGTCCGGGCGCCGCGCTGTCCCGGCTGGAGGCGGGGGTCGCACTGCCCGCGCTGTACGAGCGCTTCCCCGAGCTCGACCTCGCGGTACCGGCCTCCGCACTGCGGAACAAGCCGATTCTGACTCAGAACGACCTGTACGAGCTCCCGGTCGACCTGGGCTGATCCGGGCCCGCACCGGTCATCCACGATCCGGAGCTCGCGTCTCATCCGACGGACACGGTCCCCGGCCGCTTCCGGAGGGACTACGCTCCGGATCGTGGCTGACATCCAGATTCCCGCAGACCTCAAGCCCGCCGACGGACGTTTCGGCGCCGGTCCCTCCAAGGTGCGGACGGAGGCGGTCGACGCGCTGGCCGCGACCGGCACCTCTCTTCTCGGTACCTCCCACCGCCAGGCCCCGGTCAAGAACCTGGTCGGCGAGGTACGCGACGGCGTGCGCAGCCTCTTCTCCCTCCCCGAGGGATACGAGGTCGTCCTGGGCAACGGCGGCTCCACCGCCTTCTGGGACGTCGCGACGCACGGTCTGATCGAGAACAAGTCCCAGCACCTGAACTTCGGCGAGTTCTCGTCGAAGTTCGCGAAGGCCGCCAAGCTGGCCCCGTGGCTGGCCGACCCGACCGTCATCGCCGCGGACCCGGGTACCCACCCGGACCCGCGGGCCGAGGCGGGCGTCGACGTCTACGCCTTCACCCACAACGAGACCTCGACGGGTGTCGCAGCCCCGGTCAAGCGAGTCGCGGGCGCCGACGAGGGCTCCCTCGTCCTGGTGGACGCCACCTCCGGCGCGGGCGGCCTGCCGGTCGACATCACCGAGACGGACGTCTACTACTTCGCCCCGCAGAAGTCCTTCGCCTCCGACGGCGGCCTGTGGATCGGCGTGTTCTCCCCCGCCGCCCTGGACCGCGCCGCGCGCGTCCACGCCTCGGGCCGCCACGTCCCGGAGTTCTTCTCGCTGCCCACGGCGATCGACAACTCCCTGAAGAACCAGACGTACAACACCCCGGCACTGGCCACCCTCTTCCTGCTGAACGAGCAGCTGAAGTGGATGAACACCCAGGGCGGTCTGGACTTCACGACCGGCCGCACGGCCGCGTCCTCGCAGCACCTGTACGGCTGGGCCGAGGAGTCCAAGTACGCCACCCCGTTCGTCACCGACCCGGCGAAGCGCTCGCAGGTCATCGGCACCATCGACTTCGAGGACGGCATCGACGCGGCGGCCGTCGCCAAGGTGCTCCGCGCCAACGGCATCGTCGACACGGAGCCGTACCGCAAGCTGGGCCGCAACCAGCTGCGCGTCGCGATGTTCCCGGCGATCGACCCGGCGGACGTCCAGGCACTCACCGCCTGCATCGACTACGTGATCGACAAGCTCTGACGCTCACGCCTCCGGGACGGCCTCGTACACCTCGGTGTGCGGGGCCGTTTCCCTGCCTGAGGGGGGCCGAGGAGAAGCAGGCCGGGCTCGCCGAAGGCCCGTAACACCCGCCCCCTCGTGATCCGCGACGGTCAGAGACCGCGCCCGGAGCCTGCCGCCCGCCCCGGCCCGGTCTCCCGGGGCCCGTCCCGCCGCCATCGCACCTCGCCGTCCTCCCGCTCGGCTGTCGGCCGCAGTCCCGCGGCGGCGGCCACGGCGGCGGAGGCCGCGTGGTCCGGGTGGATGTGGGCCACGACGGTCCGGACGGAGCCCTGGTCCAGCAGGTGCCGGACCAGGGCCACCGCCGCCTCCTTCGCGTATCCCCTGCCCTGCCACCGGGTCCCGACCACCCAGGCCACCTCCGCCCGCTCCCCGCGCACGGTGGCCTGGACATAACCGGCCAGGCCACCGTCGCCACGCACCCGGAGCACCCAGTTCCACCAGAGCTCTGCGGGGTCGGGCGAGCCGGCACCCTGGCGCTCGTAGCGGGCGCGCAGGGCACCGGCGTCCTCCGGGGCGCCTCCCGTGTAGGCGTGGAGGGCGGGGTCGAAGAGGACCGCGGCCATCTCTTCCGCGTACGCGACGTCGAGCGGGAGCGCGTCGAGACGGGCGGTGGAGAAGGGCTCGGGAGCCTTGTTGACCTGCATGGGCCGGAGCCTATGCGGCGTCAGCGGCTGAGCCGCTGGAATCTGCGCACCGCGAGCGGCAGGAACACCAGTGTGATCACCAGCGGCCACACCAGCGACATCAGCAGCGCGTGTTCCTCGACCCAGGTGCCACCACTCGCCACCGGGTTGCCGAACAGCTGCCGGGCGGCGGTGACGGTGGAGGAGACCGGGTTCCAGGCGGCGACCGTGCCCAGCCAGCCCGGCATCAGCGAGGGGGCGACCAGCGCGCTGGAGATCATCGTGACGGGGAAGGCCACGGCGTACAGACCGCCCGCCGATTCCGCGTTCGGGACGAGCAGCCCCAGCCAGACCCCCACCCAGATCAGGCTGAACCGCAGCAGCAGGAGCAGCCCGAACGCTCCTACGGCCTCCACCGGGCCGCCTCCCGCCCGCCAGCCGATCGCCAGCGCCGTGGCCGCCAGGATCACCAGCTCGGCGCAGGCCACCACGAGGTCCGCGACCCCGCGGCCGGCGGCGACGGCGGACGGGGCCATCGGCATCGACCGGAAGCGGTCGATGACCCCCTTGCCCGCGTCGGTGACCACGGCCATCGCGGTGCTCATGAAGCCCATCGCCATGGTCGTGGCGAACATGCCGGGCATCAGGAACTCCCGGTAGTCGCCGCCCCCGGGCACCTTCATCGCACTGCCGAACACATAGCCGTACAGCAGCACGGAAATGATCGGGAAGCCGAGCTGCCAGATGATCGCGAGAGGCTGCCGCTGGTAGTGGGTGAGGCTGCGGCGGGTGACGTTCCAGCAGTCGGCGAGTGCCCAGTACGCACGGCCCCGCTCGCGGCCGGTGGTGGCATGCAGTCCGAGCGCGGTCATGCCGCGTCCTCCGTTCCTGTGGGGGCCTTCGCCCCGTGTCCCGTCAGCCGCAGGAACACGTCGTCCAGGCTCGGCCTGCGCAGTCCGATGTCCTCCACTGCGATCCCTCCGTCCTGGAGTGCCCGTGCGATCTCGGTCAGCGCGGCCACGCGGTCGGCGACCTGGGCGTGCACGCGACGATCCGCCACTTCCGTCACCACCAGCCCGCCGCCCGCCACCCGGTCCACGGCCTTCGCCACCGCCGGGAGGTCGGCCGGCTCCACGGCGACGACCTCGATCCGGTCGCCCCCGATTCGGTCCTTGAGCCCGTCCGGACTGTCGTCGGCGATGGCCCGCCCGCGGTCGATGACGGTGATGTGCGAGGCGAGCTTGTCCGCCTCGTCGAGGTACTGCGTGGTCAGCAGCACCGTCGTACCGCCGGCCACGAGTGCCTGTACGGCGCCCCAGACCTCGCCCCGGCCCCGGGGGTCGAGCCCGGTGGTCGGCTCGTCCAGGAACAGCACAGTGGGTGCGAGGATCATCGAGGCGGCCAGGTCGAGTCGCCGCCGCATCCCTCCGCTGTACTCCGCGACACCCTTGCCCCCGGCCTCCACCAGGTCGAACTGCTCCAACAGCTCACCGGCCCGCCGCCGGGCCCCGCCGCCCAGGTGGAAGAGGCGGCCGAACATCTCCAGGTTCTGCCGGCCCGTGAGGACCTCGTCCACGGCCGCGTACTGCCCGGCGAGCCCGATCCGGCTCCTGACGCGCTGCGGCTCGCGCGCCACGTCCAGCCCGGCGACCTCGGCCCGGCCCCCGTCGAACCGCAGCAGGGTCGCGAGGACCCGCACGGCGGTGGTCTTGCCGGCACCGTTCGGACCGAGCAGCCCGTGCACGGTCCCGGGGCGGACCGCGAGGTCGAAGCCGTCGAGCGCGCGTCTCTCCGCGGCCCCCTTCCTCGCCCCGTACCGCTTCACGACCCTCTCGGCCAGCACCGCATGTCCGGATGCGGACATGACGTTCACTCCCCTTCGCGTCTCCCCTACAACTGGGTACACCGTACCCGAATTCGAGTACGCCGTACTCAGTTTTACGACAGAGGCTTACCCTGTGGCCATGACGAAGAGCGAACCGGCAGGCGGCACCACCACGGGGAGCGGCGACATCGCCCGCAGCCTGGAGCTCCTCTGGGGCACCGGCGAACGCCCCAGCCGCGGCCCCAAGCCCGGCCTCACGCTCGACCGGATCGTCGCCACGGCCGTCGGGATCGCAGACACGGAGGGCCTCGACTCGCTGTCGATGCGCCGGCTCTCCACCGAACTCGGCACCGGCACGATGACGCTCTACCGCTACGTCCCCGGCAAGGCCGAACTGCTCGACCTGATGCTCGACCGCGTCCAGGGCGAACCGCTCGCCACGGACGCCTCGGAGGTGCCGGAGGACTGGCGGACAGCCGTCGACGTCATGGCCCACACCTACCGGGCCACCCTCCACGCCCACCCATGGCTCCTCAAGATCAACCAGGCGCGCACGGTCCTCGGCCCGAGCGCTCTGCGCAGCCTCGAACTCGCACTGACCGGCCTCCGGGGCATGGGCCTCACCGGTCCCGAGCTGATCAGCGTGATCATCACGGTGAACAGCTTCGTCGAGGGTCTCGCCCGCACCGAGAACCACGCGGTGGAGGCAGCCCGGGAGACGGGCCTGAGCGACGCCGATTTCTGGAACGGGCAGCACCCCTACCTGGAGCGGGCCATGCTGAGCGGGGACTATCCGCAGATGGCCGCCCTGTCGGAGGACGCGTTCGGATCCGACTTCGACCACTTCGCGTTCGGCCTCGGCCGCCTCCTCGAAGGCTTCGAGACGCTGGTCCGGCAGCGCGCGGAAGAGTAAACCGAAAGGCCCGGATCACCCCGTTTTCATGCACCATGGATACATGGAGACGATCCCCGAACTGGAGCCTTTCGTGAAGCAGTACACCGTCCTGCTCAGCAGCCGCAGGCCGGACGGATCAGCTGCCCGCACCCCCGTCAGCATCGCCGTCGAGGGCGACCACGCCTACATCCGTACGTTCTCCTCGGCCTGGAAGGTCGACCGGATGCGCAACCACCCGGTGGTGGAGATCGCCCCGTCCACCGTGCGGGGCGCGCCGACCGGACCACCGGTGAAGGCCTGGGCACGGCTCCTGCAGCAGAACACGAAGGAGAACACCCATGCCGCCCGGACACTCTCCCGGAAGTACCCGGCGCTCCAGGGCGTGGCCGTCCCGCTCACACACCGGCTGAAGCGTGACCGCACACTCCACTACGAACTGCGGCCGATCACCGACGACATCTGAGCGAGCCGGTCGTGCGCACCGGACGGCCGCTCTACCCGCGGCGGCGTCTGGCCGCGATCAGGGCCAGCACGATGACGACGACCGCCACGGCGCCCCCCGTCGCCGTGCCCGTCCTCGCATCCCCGTCCTCGCCGTCCGCCCCGGACGACGTCCCGCCGCCCCCGCCGTTCGGCGAGGGTGCCTCGTCGCCGCCCTCCACCTCCACACGCACCACTTCGCTGCGCTCCCCCTCGGAGCCGAACATCATCGCCGAGCCGTCCACCGTGTACGTCACCGACTCGGCCTGGCCCTGGAGCGGCACGCTCACCGCACGGTCGGCACCGAGCCGTCCGTCCTCGAAGGCATAGCCCCGGGTACTGAAGTAGGAGCGCAGCACCAGGTCCCTGCCGTCCGGGGAGAACGCCCCGTCCGTCACCCACGGGACCTCGCCCACACGCCGGAAGACATTGGCCCCGCCGGCCGTCAGCCTCTCCGGGCCCTCGTAGAGACCGCCGCCGTCCTCGTTCTTCGAGGCGATGTACACCCGCCCGGTCTTGGGGTGCACCATCATCGCCTCGGCGTTGCGCGCCCCGTCCGCGTACGTCACGTCGAACTGCGTCGCCCGCACCGTGGCGTCCGCGAGCCGCTTCGGCTCGGGGAAGCGGTAGATCCAGACGTGGTCCCAGGAGCCGTCGAGGTTGTCGCCGATGTCACCGACGTACAGATTCCCGTCGGGTCCCAGCGAGATCGCCTCCACGTCGCGGGGCTCCCCCACGCCCTCCATGGTGATCGTCGCGATGGTCTTCCCGGTCCGGGAGTCGACGGCGTAGACGTACGGCCCGTCCTCGCTGTCGTTGTGCGTCCAGTAGACCCCGGGGTGGATCCGGCTGGCGGCGAGACCGCTGGACTCGGTGATGCGGGTGTCCTCGATCGTGAAGGTCTGATCCGCCTCGCCCCCGTCGTCCGCGACGGCGGGCACCGTCCACGTCACAAACAGGAGGGCGGCGGCAGCGGAGACGGTCAGCAGCGATCTCATGGCACAAGTGTCCACCGTCACGTCGCAGGCCGGAGCCGTGATCGGCCATGATGTCGCCATGCGCTTTCTCTTCGTCGGTGACTCCATGACCATCGGGCGTTCCGGCGACTTCACCTGGCGTTATCGCATGTGGCAGCACCTCGAAGCGACCCTCGGCGACGGCGGGTACGCGATCACGGGCCCGCGCACCGCGCTGTACGACACCGAGGCGGACACCCCGTGCTCCCACACCTACGGCGATGCCACCTTCCCCGCGCCCGCGCGCCGGCACCTGGCCGGCTGGGGCGAGGGCTGGCTCCACATGGCCCCCGTCATCGCGGACACGGTCACGGCGGCCCGCGCCGACGTCCTGCTGGTCTCCCTCGGCCTGATAGACCTCGGCTTCTACACGGACAGCACTCGGACAGCCGCGAACGTACGGGCGTTCATCGCTGCCGCCCGCACCGCGAACCCCGGGATCAAGCTGGTGCTGCTCCCCGTCATACCGAACATCCGGGCGGAGTCCGACGCCCCCTTCGCCGCCGAGTGCGACCGCTTCAACACGCTGCTCGCGACGGTGGTCGCCGACCTCGACGCCCCCTCGTCCCCGGTCCTGCTGGCCTCGCACCCCACGGGCTACGACATCCACACGGACACCTACGACGGCACCCACCCCGGCCCCACCGGTGAGCACAAACTGGCCGGTGCCTTCGCCGATGCGATGCACCAGGCCTGGGGCGTAGGCGGCCCGTACGCGGGAGCGCTGGTAGCGGCCTGATCCTCTGCGGACCTCGCAGTCACGGGGTCGTCCGCCCCGGCCACGCCGATGACATCCACGGTGAGGACCACCGCTGACAACCGGCGCCGGTCCTCGCTCGGAACGGCGGCCCGGGGCGGAACCGGATCGAGGGATCCCGCGTCATCGTCACCAGCCGGTCCTCGCAGGGAGGCGTCCGGCACGGAGCATGAGCGCGTGAGGAAGAGATGAAGAAGCGGGGCGGCCGAGCACCGGGCTGGAGCTGGAAGCGGGGCCGCGTGGTCGCCCTGTTCTGCCTCCTGGTGGCGGCCCTGCTCGTCTTCCCCGGCCTGGTCCCCAACACCCCCGGCCACATGGGCAGTCTGCTGGAGACCTTCCTCCCCTGGCTCGGCCTCGCCGTCCCCGTCCTGCTGGTCCTGGCACTCCTGCGCCGCTCGTTCCTGGCGTCGGCCGTGCTGCTGGTGCCCGTGGCCGCCTGGTTCACCCTCTTCGGGCCCATGCTGCCCGCCGGAAGCCAGGCACCGGACGGTCCGTTCACCGTGGTCCAGCACAACGTCAGCGATGTGAACCCCGACCCCGCCGCCACCGCACGGGCCTTGGCCGGGACGGACGCCGGCCTCATCGCCCTGGAGGAACTGACGGCCCCGGCCCTGCCCGCCTTCGAAGCGGCGCTGGCCTCCGGCTACCCCCACCATGCGACGCGGGGCACGGTCGGCCTCTGGTCGAAGTACCCGCTCACCGGCGTACGGCTGGTGGACATCAGGCCGAAGGACGTCGGGGAGGGCTGGAACCGGGGGCTGCGGGCGACGGCCCGTACACCACACGGCGAAGTCGCCGTGTACGTCGCGCACCTGCCCTCGGTACGGATCGGCGCGACCGGGCTCACCTCCGGACGGCGGGACGAGAGCGCCGCCCTTCTGGGCGAGGCGATCGCCGCCGAGCCTCTGGACCAGGTGATCCTCCTCGGGGACCTCAACAGCACGCTGGACGACCGCGGTCTTGAACCGGTCAGTTCGCTGATGACCCCGCCGGAGCCCGGCTTCGCGTTCAGCTGGCCCGCGAAGCTCCCGGTGGCCAGGATCGACCAGGTCCTCACCCGTTCGGCGACGGTCACCCGCCTCCGCTCGCTGCCCGCCACCGGAAGCGACCATCTGCCCATAGCGGCGGACATCAGACTCTGAACGCACCAGGAGCCGGCCCCGCGCTCCGGAAGCGGCCGGCCCCGCTCAGGCCGTCGGCTCCACCCCGAGCATCGCGAGCCCCAGCTGGGTCAGCTCCTCCGACACCTCGTCCGGCCGGGCCCTGCGCGGACGGCGGGCATGGTGGGCCATGAGTTCGTGGACCGTACCGACCATCACCATCACCACGACCCGGTGGTCCCGTTCCTCCACCTCCCCGCGCACCGCCGCGCGCTCGGCCTCACCGGTCAGGAAGTCGGTCCACAGGTCACGCCACCGTTTGCAGTGCGCGTCCACCGCCGGACTGACGCCCAGCACCTCGACGAACGTCACCCGCGCCGCACGCAGGTCCCGGGTCACCGCCGACACGTACGCGTCGAAGAGCCGCCGGAAGCGCTTCCCCACCGGACAGTCGTCCATCCCCTCGGAGAGCAGGGCCGCTTCCGACGCCCGCAGTCCGCTGGTCGTGATCTCGTTGTGCAGGGCCATCAGCAGGCCCTCCCGGGAGCCGAACTCCTCCCAGAGCACCTCCTCCGGCACCCCGGCCGTCTCGCACAGGGCCTGCTCCGACGCATTCGCGTACCCGTACACCCCGAACAGCTCCAGGCCGGCCTCGAAGAGCTGCTCACGGGCCCGCGTACGCACGCCGTCGACAGCACCGGTCAGTTGGTCCACCGGGACATCCACCATGGGTCCTCCTTGGTCTGCCCCGGACAGGGCTCGGGCGCCCCTGGACGGCGCGTGCGCCATTGTCCTGGTCCGTGACGCAGTGCGCGCCCCACGCCGCGCCGCTGAGCGCACAGTCCCCCAGTACCGGTGAGCGCTCGCACGGTTGTACAAAATCGACCTGATCAGCGGACTGCGTCACCCTCCACATCGGCATGACGGGCCCCACGTACACCGTCACGGCCCATGACCCATACCGAACAGCGGGAGTTCGGGCACGGCAGGCTGGGGGCAGTGCCCGGCAGCCGACCCGGACCGATCCCCGCACGGAAGGACTCGCCGTGCCCACACCCCCCGTTCCCGTCAGCCTCGCCGACAAGCTCGCGCAGTTCAGCGAACTGTGGTCGCCGAAGATCGTGGCCGGCGTCAATGACTACCTGGTCCAACTCACCACGGTGAAAGGCGAGTTCGTCCGGCACACCCACGAGGCGACCGACGAGTTGATCCTGGTCGTCTCCGATCGGCTGACCATCCAGCTTCGCGACGGTGACGTCACGCTCGGCCCCGGTGAGCTCTTCGTCGTCCCCCGGGGCGTCGAGCACTGCCCCGTGGCCGAGGAGGAGGCCGCCATCCTGCTTCTCGAACCGGCCGGGACGGTCAACACCGGCGACGCCGGCGGGCCGATGACCCGGCAGGCCGAGGCCCTCGACTGAGCGGCGGTCCTGCGGAGACCCTGAACGGCAAGCCGCCTGATGTGCGCCACTCCGCCTGTCCGTGACCACCGACGACCGATGCCCGGTCCGCCCCTGGCCCGACCGTCAGAGGCGCTCCAGCACGGCTCGTCCGGCGTCGGCGGGCAGGACGTTCAGCTCACCCGAGGACGAGATCAACGGCCTGCTCAGCGATGATGAGGCGCTTCGCCCTTACCCACCCACCCTGGCCGTACTTGTGCTCACGTTTTGCCGGTGTCCGCCTGCCTGCGATCACCTGCGAAGTCGAGGACGGTATTCGCCCGGGTGGCCTCGGGTACGTCGGAAGGCACGGCTGAAAGCATGCGGAGAGGCGCGAACGCCTGCAACTCAGTCGTGCGCCGGGTTGCTGCGCAGCTTGCGCCGTTCCCAACGGTTCGGGTGGCGAATGATCACTCCCGCCATGCCGCCGGCCCCGGTGAGCCGGATCAGCGGCGTCCCCGGGAGGCGGTCGGGGGTGGTCTTGTCCTTCAGGCCACCGATGCCGGGGTCCATGCCACCGGTGTCCACGGCCCAGGCGTCAGGGATGACGATCGTGACACCGGCCATTTCCCCGTACGCCTCCAGTGCGACCTCGGTGAGGCGGCACTGAGCCCGGGTGAAGTCGAGCCGCACGCCACCCACGCCACCGTGCGCGACCAGCTGCCCGGGAACATCCCAGCGCCCGGGGCCACGGGACGCACCGTGCATGCCGCCCTTGAGCACCAACGCGGGCTGACTCTCGGCGGGAATCAGCCTCGGCAGGTCGGCGGTCAGGACGGCCAGCTCGGCGTGGGTTCTGGCGGTCAGCGCCTGCTCCAGACGGGTGTCCAACTCCTCGAAATCGATCCGCCCCTCGGCTGCCGCGTCGCGCAGCTGCTCCACCACCGCGTCCCGGTCGTCATGTGAGGCGCGGAGTTCGCCTGGGGGCAGAGGGCGCACGGAGGACTCCGGAGGCTGGGCAGTCATGAAGCCAAGGATAGCCAGACGACGGGCTGTTGGGCAGGTGTCCGCCCCGTGCCGGATCGGCCGGGCTCCGAGCAACGGCCACCACTGGTCCCCGGCGGGCTGCCAGTTCGTACCGGCTCCGGCAACTACCCCGCTCGACGTCGCCGCCTTCGTCGATGGCAGCGGAGGCGCCCTTGCTCTTCCGTACGGGATCACGCGGCCACGGTGACGGCGTCGATGGCCGGCGTGCGGAGTGATCTGTGCGCCGTCCCGAGGCTCGTGCCGAGGGTGCCCACGGTGGAGACGGCCATGATGACCAGCCAGGTGGCAGGTCCCTGGTCGGGCAGGACCTGGTCGGTGC
Organism: Streptomyces sp. NPDC002911; assembly: GCF_053591835.1. Classification (NCBI taxonomy): domain Bacteria; kingdom Bacillati; phylum Actinomycetota; class Actinomycetes; order Kitasatosporales; family Streptomycetaceae; genus Streptomyces; species Streptomyces sp. NPDC002911. Next base: position 202,663 of record NZ_JBSFUO010000004.1, read on the forward strand.
GGACCATCGTGAAGGGGATGATCCCCGCGATCCCCGCGACGGTGCCCAGGACCAGACCGGTCAGTGTGAGGATCGCCGCCTCCCAGCCGACCACGCCCAGGACCTGGCCGGGGGTAGCCCCTGCCAGGCGCTGCTGGCCGAACTCGCGGCTGCGGTAAGAGGTGGCGGCGTAAAGGCTGTTGACGAGCATGATGCAGGAGAAGACGACGATGATGCCGACGACGACCAGGTTCAGGGTCTCCACGTTCTTGTCCTCGACGGTCTTGTCCAGGCCGGACGCCGCGACCCAGTCGCTCTCCACCGCCTGGATGTAGAGGGTGGCGGTGGCCATGGCGGTGAAGATGATCACCGGCATCAGCACTCCGGCCAGTTCCGCACCGCGTCGCCGCAGATTGCGGGCGCTCAGGTAGCCGCCCGCCCCGCCCATCGTGGCGAACGGGCCCTGCAGCAGCGCCAGGAGCCGGTCCAGCAGGGACGGGGCGAGGACCGCGAAACCGACGGAGAGCAGAACGGCCCCGTAGACGGGGAACGCCATCAGCATCTCCTCCGTGCTGTCGACGGCGTACGTGGTCAGGATCCCCCCGGTCCCGGCCACCAGTGCGGCGTAGCCCGCCCGCGTGCGGCCCCGGCCGCCGGACGGGCCGCGGGTTCCGGCGGCGGCCTCGGTGGCGCGGCGTACGGCGAGGAACGCGGCGCCGACGGAGGCGAGGACCGCGATGCCGAAGCCCGAGCCCAGGGCCGTAGCACCGAAGGCCGGATCGACGTCCGGAGCGACCTGGCCGCTGTCCTGGAACAGGTCGAGCAGCAACCGCCCGCCGAGCACGGCGGGCCCGATGGCGAGCACCGCGCCGGCCAGGGCCACCACGGCGGACTCCCCGACGACCATGCGCGTGATCTGGGCGGGAGTGGCCCCGGTGCAGCGCAGCAGATGGATCTCCTCGGCGCGCTGGCGGACGCTGACGGTGAGGGTGGAGGCGATGGCGAAGAAGACGAGGAGGGAGCCGTATCCGCCGACGACGCTCGCGGAGACGGTCATGGACTCCGAGCTGACCTCGTCGACTCCGGGAGCCGCCGCCGTGTCGTGCAGAGAGCTGAACGTCATGACGATCACCGCACCGAGGAACGCCGAGAGCAGGGTGGCGAGGAAGCGCCCCGGGCGCTTGCGGACCGAGCGCATGGCCAGGAACAGCATCGCTCACACCTCCATCAAGGGGCCGTTGTTCGCGCGCCGTTCGGCTGCGCGGTCCCCGAGGTGCGTCATGCGTTCGGCGACGGCCTCGGCGGTGGGAGCGGGGAGACGGCCCGCCAGCCGCCCGTCCGCGAGGAAGAGCACCGAGTCGGCGTAGGAGGCGGCGACCGGGTCGTGGGTGACGAGCACGACGGTGCCGCCGTGCAGGCGGACGGTCTCCTTCAGCAGGGTCAGCACATCGCGTGCGCTGCGCGTGTCCAGGGCGCCGGTCGGTTCGTCGGCGAAGATCACGCCCGGCCGGGTGACCAGGGCGCGCGCGATGGCGACGCGCTGGCGCTGACCGCCGGAGAGTTCGTCGGGAAGATGGCCGAGACGCTCACCGAGTCCCACCTGTGTGAGGACCGCGCGGATGCTCCCCCGGTCGGCCTTCCGGCCGGCCAGCCGGAGCGGCAGGGAGGTGTTCTCCTCGACGGTCAGGGTGGGCAGCAGGTTGTACTGCTGGAAGACGAAGCCGATCCGGTGCCGCCGGAATTTCGTGCGTGCCGCCTCGCTGCCGCCGCTCATCTCCTCGCCGTCGACGAGGATCTGCCCCCGGTCGGGGCGGTCCAGGCCCGCCGCGCACTGGAGCAGCGTGGACTTCCCGGAACCGGAGGGGCCCATGACCGCGGTGAAGCTTCCGGCCGGCAGGCTCAGGGTCACCCCGTCGAGGGCGGTCACCGCACTGTCCCCGGTTCCGTACACCTTGGTCACCGAGACCAGCCGCAGAGCCTCGGCGGCCCGGCTCGTGGGCTGCCGTTCGCGATCGAACATGGTCATCACCCTCTGCTCGTCGGACGCACCCTGCGCCACGTCAACGACGCTACGGACGGCAGCGGGCGAGCACATTGGGCGTACGCCCCCGAGTGCCGGGTGTCGCTGAGTACACCCCGTACGGGGGGAAGCCCCCGAAGGGCGATACGCCCCCGGGGTATCACCTCACGGTCGAGCCGGCGCCCACGAGCGGTATGCGCCCGACGCGGGAGCACCCATACGACTCGACAGGCCGGCCGACGAGGTGAAGTCCCTCCTTAACCGGCCTCGGTGGCCACGCCCCGTCACCGCTCCGGGAACGGCTCCCCGCACGCGCTGCAGAACTTCGGCGCCCGGTCCGCGGACAGCCGCCCGCACTGCGGGCACACCAGGTCCAGCATGCAGGGGGCCTCGCCACCCTCGTACGCGGGAGCGCGCACGGCCGGCTTGATCGCCAGACCGGGGCGGCGGCGGTGCACGGTGAAGTACGTCAGCCCCTCCGGCCCCGCCTCCAGTGCGCGGCGCGAGGTGCGGGGCAGCCAGATGACGGTCGTCGGGGTGAGCTCCAGGGTGTCTCCGGCGCCCGTACGCAGGCTGCCGGCGCCGGCAAGGACGACGAGGAGCACGTCCAGGACGTCCTCCTGATGCTCACCCACCCCGGCGCCCGGCGGCAGACGGACGAGGTTGGCGTCCAACTCCCGCCCCTGCTCGGCAAGATGCCACAGGGCGCCGCGCTCACCGGGAGCGGCGGAGGCGAGAAGCTCGTCCAGCACCGTCAGGACCTGCGGGTCGGCATTCACAGCTCGGCCTCCTCGTCGTCTCGCTCGCCGGCCTCTTGGACCTGGTCGAAGTGGGTCTCCGCCCCAGTTTTCCACGGCCTTCCACGACCTCGGGCACGCTGCGGCGCTCAGGGACAGGCTCTGCGGCCGGACGGTAGGCCTCCGTAAGCCGAGGCCTGATGACGCCTGTCCGACGGGAGTGTGCGCGCCGTGGTGGGCCTGGCCTCGGCGAAACCCTGTGGGAGTCCGCGTACCACGTGGCCGTCAGGGCTGACCGCCACGGCCGCACACGCAACGGCCCTGGGTAGGGTGGGCGCGACAGGCATCGTGGAACCGGACCGAGGAGCAGACGTGAGCGAGCCGGCGAACATCACCCTGCAGCGGGAGATAGCCCGGGAACTGGAAGTCGCGGAGACCTTCGACGCCCACCAGGAGATCGAGCGCCGCGCGGCCTTCCTCGCCGAGCGGCTGACCTCGACGGGTCTGCGCTCCCTGGTGCTCGGCATCAGCGGAGGTGTCGACTCCACCACCGCCGGCCGGCTGTGCCAGCTCGCCGTCGAGCGTGCCCGGGCCGCAGGCCACGAGGCCCGGTTCTACGCGATGCGCCTCCCCTACGGGGTCCAGGCCGACGAGCACGACGCCCAGCTCGCGCTGTCCTTCATCCAGGCCGACCACGTACTGACCGTGGACATCAAGCCCGCGACGGACGCCACGCAGGAGTCCCTGCTCACCGGCGACGTGGCCTTCCGCGACCCCCGTCACCAGGACTTCGTGCTCGGCAACGTCAAGGCCCGGCAGCGCATGATCGCCCAGTACGCGGTGGCCGGTGCGCACAACGGCCTCGTCGTCGGCACGGATCACGCGGCCGAGGCGGTCTCCGGCTTCTTCACCAAGTTCGGGGACGGCGCCGCCGACCTGGTCCCGCTGACCGGCCTGACCAAGCGCCGGGTGCGTGCCGTGGCGGAGGCGCTGGGCGCCCCGGCAGAGCTGGTGGGAAAGGTGCCGACGGCCGACCTGGAAACGCTGGACCCGGGCAAGGCGGACGAGCAGGCGCTCGGAGTCACCTACGACGCCATCGACGACTTCCTGGAGGGCGAGCCGGTGGACGAGCAGACCTTCGACACGATCGTCAGCCGCTACCGCCTCACCGACCACAAGCGCCGGCTGCCCGTCGGCCCTCCCCAGCAGGAGCGGTGAACCGGGAGCCCGACGAGAAGTACCCGCCGATCGAGCCCTACGACCGGCGAATGCTGGATGTGGGGGACGGCAACTCTCGTACTGGGAGGTCTGCGGCAACCCGGCCGGCAAACCCGCCCTCGTCGTGCACGGCGGACCGGGCTCGGGGTGCGGGCCCGGGGCCCGGCGGCACGCCGAGGTGACGGTCATCGACGACGCGGGCCACACGGGCGGCCCGGCGACGTCCCGGGCGGTGCCGGCCGCGCTGGACCGCTTCGCGCGGCGCGCCTGAGTCCGCCCTTGCTTAGAGCGCGCTCGAAGGAGTTGGCTTGGGAACCATGAAGTACACGCAGCTCGGACGCACCGGACTCAAGGTCAGCCGCCTCGTGCTGGGGACGATGAACTTCGGCCCCCAGACCAACGAGAGCGACAGCCACGCACTCATGGACGCCGCCCTGGAGGGCGGCGTCAACTTCTTCGACACGGCGAACGTCTACGGCTGGGGCGAGAACAAGGGCCGCACCGAGGAGATCCTCGGCACCTGGTTCGCGCAGGGCGGCGACCGCCGTGACAAGGTCGTCCTCGCCACCAAGGTCTACGGCAACATGGGGGCCGACGGCGAGGCGTGGCCCAACCACGACAAGCTGTCCGCCCTCAACATCCGCCGCGCGGTCGACGCCAGTCTCAAGCGGCTGCAGACGGACCACATCGACCTGTACCAGTTCCACCACGTCGACCGGGACACCCCCATCGACGAGATCTGGCAGGCCATCGACGTCCTGATCCAGCAGGGCAAGATCCTCTACGCGGGCTCGTCCAACTTCTCGGGCTACAAGATCGCGCAGGCCAACGAGCGGGCCCGGCAGCGGGGCAGTTACGGCCTGGTCAGCGAGCAGTGCATCTACAACCTGATGGAACGCGGCGCCGAGATGGAGGTCATCCCGGCCGCCCAGGAGTACGGCCTCGGCGTCATCCCGTGGTCGCCGCTGCACGGCGGGCTGCTCGGCGGCGCGATCCGCAAGGAGCGCGACGGCGGAGGCGCCCGGTCCATCTCCGGCCGCTCCGGCGACGCGCTGGCCGACCCGAAGGTGCGGGCGCAGATCCAGGCGTACGAGGACCTGCTGGAGAAGCACGGTCTGGAGCCCGGCGAGGCCGGCCTGGCATGGCTGCTCACCCGGCCCGGCGTCACGGGCCCGATCTCCGGCCCGCGCACGCGCGAGCAGCTCGACTCGGCGCTGCGCGCGGTGGAGCTGGAGCTGTCGGACGAGGTGCTGTCGGCGCTGGACGAGATCTTCCCCGGCCCGGGCCCGTCGCCGGAGAACTTCGCCTGGTAGCCACGCGGCGCGCGTGCGGCCTTCGCCCCCCGGGGGTCAGCCTCCGAGGGCGGAGGCCGCCGCGACGACGATGAACATCAGTACGAGCACGGAGGCCATGATGCGGTTTCTGGTCTTCGGATCCACCCGACGAGCGTAACCGCCCCGCTCACCGGCCCAGCGGCCAGGCCTGCACCACCTCGTACCTGGGCTGCTCCCCCGGCACCCCGTCGACCGGAAGGTTGCTGCGTACGAGAGTGAGCTCGGCGGCCTCCCAGCGCATGCCCTCGAAGCCTTCCAGTGCCGCCGTGTACGGGGTCAGGTCCGCCGGGACCCGGCTGCGGGCGAGGGTGAGGTGCGGGGTGTAGTGGCGGTGCTCCTCCATCGGGATCCCGGCCTTGCGCGCGGCGGCGTGCGCCCGCTGCGCCAGCAGCCGCAGCGTGTCGATGTCCCCCTCGGCCCCCGCCCAGAACGCCCGCCCGTCGAACCTGCCGCCGCCATGGATCCGCAGCGGAAAGGGCTCGGTCCGGCGCGCGGCCCGCTCCAGCCGGGTGTACAGCTCGGGCAACAGCTCCTCGTCGACGTTCCCGAGGAAGGCCAGCGTGTAGTGCCGGCCCGCCCGGGCGGTCCAGCGGAGGTTCACGGCTCCGGGCAGCCGGTGCAGCGGGGCGACTGCCCTCGCCAACTCGTCGGCGGCGGGCTCCGGCGGCAGGACGGCGGCGAAGAGTCTCTGGCTGCTCATGCGGCGAGTGTCCCAGCGTCCCGACGTGACCGGGGGGCCGGGCCTGCCGTTGCACTACGCGGCTGCCCGCGCCGTGCGACAGCGGGGAGGAGCGGCACGATGACCGTCATCGACGACAGGATCGAGACGGCCGACACCAGCGACGAGCGCACCTTGGACATGATGTTCGAGTGGCTTGAGCCCGCCCCCGAGGGACTCAAGGTCGAGATCGTCGAAGGGAACGTCTACGTGTCGCCGCCAAGGGGCACTCACTGGCAGATCATCCTCTCGATCGTCAGGCAGCTGTTCGCCACGTACCAGGAGGAGCAGCTGCTGTCCGACGTGCGTATCGACTTTCCCGGCCGCCTCCACGGCTTCGCGTCCGACGTCGTGGCTCTGTGCGAGGGCGCCTCGGCAGATGCCAAGGGCCACTGGCGCTACCAGGACACCGAGTTCGTCGCCGAGGTGATCTCCAAGGACACCGCCGCGAACGGCTACGGTCCGAAAAGGGCCACGTACGCCACCGCAGGCGTACCCGTGTATCTGATCATCGACCCCTACAAGAGGACGTGGCATCTCCACACGATTCCCAAGGACGCCGAGTACCGCAGCGTGCTGAGCCTCGACTTCGGAACCCCGGTCGACCTGACCGACACCCCCGTCGGTCTCGCTCTCCGGACGGACAGGTTCCCCCGCGACTGAAAACGGGAACGCCGCCCCCTCCGGCGAGGAGGGGGCGGCGTAGGCGGGCAGCGCTCAGGCAGCCGTGGCCAGCTGCTCGCGCGGAACTATTCGCACGTGGGGGCGACCTGGGCGCAGGTCGACCTTCACGCGCAGGCCGCCGACACGCGTCAGCATGAAGCCGACGCCGAGCGCCGCGACCATCGAGACCGCGCCGCCGAACGCCATTCCGACGCGCGCACCGTAGACGTCACTGATCCAGCCGACGATCGGGGCGCCCACCGGCGTGCCCCCGGCGAAGACCATCATGTAGAGGCTCATCACGCGGCCCCGCATCTCCGGATCCGACGCCATCTGGACACTGGTGTTCGCGCTGATGTTGGTCGTCAGGCCGATCATGCCGATCGGCACGAGCAGCAGCGAGAACAGCCAGACGGACGGCGACAGCGACGCGACGATCTCCAGCAGACCGAACAGCGTGCCCGCGGCCACCAGCATCCGCAGCCGCGAGGAGCGGCGACGGGCGGCCAGCAGCGCCCCGGCGAGGGAGCCGGCCGCCATCAGGATGTTGAAGAAGGAGTACATCCCGGCGTCGCCGTGGAAGATCTCGTCCGCGAAGGCCGTCAGGAAGATCGGGAAGTTGAATCCGAACGTACCGACGAAACCGACCAGGACGATCGGCCAGATCAGGTCCGGTCTGCCGGACACGTAGCGCAGGCCCTCACGCAGCTGGCCCTTGGCGCGCTTGACGGTCACGGACGCGTGGAGCTCGCTGGTACGCATCATCGCCAGGCCGATGAGCGGGGCGATGAAGGACAGCCCGTTGAGCATGAACGCCCAGCCGCTGCCGACCGTCGTGATCAGGACACCCGCGACGGCGGGGCCGATGAGCCGGGCGGACTGGAAGTTCGCCGAGTTCAGGCTGACCGCGTTGCGCAGCTGCGCGGGGCCGACCATCTCGGAGACGAACGACTGGCGCGCCGGGTTGTCGACGACGGTCACCATGCCGAGGGAGAAGGCGACCAGGTAGACGTGCCAGACCTCCACGACGCCGGAGAGCGTCAGGACGGCGAGCGCGATGCCGCACAGGCCGAGCGCGGCCTGGCTGATGAGGAGCAGACGCCGCTTCGGGAGCCGGTCGGCGATGACGCCGCCGTACAGGCCGAAGAGCAGCATCGGAAGGAACTGGAGGGCCGTGGTGATGCCGACGGCGGCGGCGGACCCGGTGAGGCTCAGGACGAGCCAGTCCTGTGTGATGCGGGACATCCAGGTACCGGTGTTGGAGATCACGGCGCCTGTGGCGAACAGGCGGTAGTTACGGATCTTCAGCGACGAGAAGGTCCCGCCGGTCTTGCTCTCGTGGGTGGAAGTCGGTGCGGGGGCGGAGTCTGCTCCGGATCCCGTACTCAAAAGGATTCGCCTCCTCGGGCGTATACGGCGTTCTTGCTGACGAGGACGTGACTGCGGGGCGCCACGGGCTGTGCGCCCGCGCGCCCCGCCGGGTCACAGGTGGGCGAGCTTCTCCAGCACGGGCGCGGCGGCCCGCAGCTTCTCCCACTCGTCCTCGTCCAGGCCCTCGGCGAGGTTGGCCAGCCAGGCGTTCCGCTTGGAGCGGCTCTCGGCGAGCATGGCTTCCGCCTGCTCGGTCCGGCTGACCATCTTCTGTCGACGGTCATCGGGGTGCGCTTCCAGTCTGACCAGACCCTTGGCCTCCAGCAGCGCGACGATGCGCGTCATCGAGGGCGGCTGCACGTGCTCCCTGCGGGCCAGCTCACCGGGGGTGGCGGAACCGCAGCGGGCCAGTGTGCCGAGCACCGACATCTCGGTGGGGCTCAGCGACTCGTCGACGCGCTGGTGTTTCAGGCGCCGGCCCAGCAGCATCACGGCGGAGCGAAGGGAGCTCACGGCGGCGGCACTGTCGCCGTCGTGGATCAGGTCAGGCATGTTCCTTAGCGTAACTCATTAGCTATGCTAAATACCAGCCACTGGTACACGCGCGAGAAACTGATCACCCGAACGAGTGAGTATGGGGCGGAAAGAGCCGCGAAAAGGCCGTGGGTGCCGCGACCCTGCTTGGCATGGGATCGACAGTGCTCAGCCTGCGCATAGACGGTGAGCTGCTCGACCGGCTCCGCCGGCACGCCGCCAGACGCGGCATGAGCGTCCAGGACTACGTGGTCCGGACGCTCGTCCGCGACGATTTCGACGAGCGCTTCCACGCGTCCGTCGACGAGACGGAGAAGTTCTACGGGGCGGAGCCCCGTCACCCGGACCCGGTGGACCGGGTCACATGACGGAGATCCGCCCCGTAGGAGTGGAGGCGGTGAAGACGTCCGTGCCTACGTGAGGCCGAGCGCCGGCATCGCGTAGTAGAAGACGAAGACCGCCGACACCACGTACATGGCCGCCGGGACCTCCCGGCCGCGGCCCGCCGCCAGGCGCATCACGCTGAAGGCGATGCAGCCGATCCCGATACCGTTGGTGATCGAGTACGTGAGCGGCATCATCAGCATGGCCAGGAAGGCCGGGATGGCGAGCGTGTAGTCGCCCCAGTCCACGTCGCGCACATTGCCCGCGAGGATCATGAATCCGACCGCGATCAGCGCCGGTGTGGCCGCCTGCGAGGGGACCATCGTCGCCAGGGGCGTCAGGAGCAGCGCCACCGAGAAGAGCAGCCCGCTCACCACGCTCGCGAGCCCGGTACGGGCCCCCTCGCCGACGCCCGCCGTGGACTCCACGAAGCAGGTCGACGCGGAGGAGGAGCTCACACCCCCCGCGGCGACGGCGACACCGTCGACGAGCAGGACCTTGTTGATCCCCGGGAAGTTACCGTCCTTGTCCATCAGCTTCGCCTCGTCGCCGACGCCGAGGATGGTGCCCATCGCGTCGAAGAAGCAGGACAGCAGCACGGTGAAGACGAAGAGGATGCCGGTCAGGAGGCCGACCTTCTCGAAGCCGCCGAACAGGCTGACCTCACCGATCAGGCCGAAGTCCGGGGAGGAGACGGGATTCCCCGGCCACTCCGGGACGGTCAGCCCCCAGGCACCGTCCGGCAGGTCGGCGACCGTCTCGATGACCAGCGCGACAACCGTCATGGCGACGATGGAGAGCAGGATGGCGCCCGGCACCTTGCGGACGATCAGCGCGAGGGTCAGCAGTGTGCCGAGGACGAAGACCAGGACCGGCCAGCCGTTCAGGTGGCCGTCGCTGCCGAGCTGCAGCGGCACCGTGGTGTGCGCGGCGTCCGGGACGCGGGAGACGAAGCCCGAGTCGACCAGCCCGACCAGCAGCACGAAGAGGCCGATGCCCATCGCGATGCCCTTGCGGAGTGAGCGCGGTACGGCGTTCATCACGCGCTCACGCAGTCCGGTCGCGACCAGCAGCATCACGACGATGCCCGCCAGGACGACCATGCCCATCGCGTCCGGCCAGCTCATCCGGGGGGCGAGCTGGAGGGCGACGACGGTGTTGACGCCGAGACCGGCGGCGAGCGCGATCGGCACATTACCGATGACACCCATCAGGAGCGTGGAGAACGCGGCCGCCAGCACGGTGGCCGTGACGAGCTGGCCCCCGTCCAGCTGGTGCCCGTACATGTCCTTCGCGCTGCCGAGGATGATCGGGTTGAGCACGATGATGTACGCCATCGCGAAGAACGTGGCCAGACCGCCTCGGACCTCGCGGGCGACCGTGGACCCCCGCTCGGAGATCTTGAAGTAGCGGTCGAGCACGCCGCGAGGCTGCTGCGGCGTCGGAGGCTGATCGACCGGGTCGGTGGCCGAGGAGGACATGTGTGACCTTCAGTCGTGCGAGGGGATGAAGAGGGGCATTCTTGGATGTTCACACGAATAAATCGAGTCACCCATAAGCAGATTCAGTATGAATACATAAGTGGAAGATCGCTATCTCCGCGCGTAGATCCTTGGGCCGACCGGCCTGCCGCACCCCGGCTAGACTGGTTCGCATGGAGAAGTGGACACCGAAGCACGAGGCACCCGAGCCCCTGGAGGGCCCCGTCGTCGCCACCATCACCGGCGGCACGGTCCTCTGGTTCGTCCTCTTCCTCGTGCAGGTGCCCTTCTACGGCTGGTTCGACGACCGCGGGCACGCCTGGTGGATCTGGGTCTGCCTGGCCGGAGCCGGACTCGGCCTCATCGGCATCTGGTACGTCCGGGGACGGGACGCCGCGCTCAAGCGGGCCGCGACGCGGGCCGAGGCGGCTGTCACCGACGCCGGGCCCACGACGTCCGGCACCGCGCGTTCCTGACGTACGACCGTGGGACCGCTCCGGTCCTCCCCTGGTCGGAACTTCCGGCGCCCGGCGGGTGAATCACGCCCTGCGCCCGTACGGTCGGAATCATGACGCAGCGGGCACTCGACTCCTTCGGTGAGCAGCCGGAACCCACACAGACCCGTTCCGCGACCGCGCCGCCGGGGGGGCTGACCACCGCCGAGGTCGCGGAACGGGTCGCGCGGGGCGAGGTCAACGACGTACCGGTCCGCTCGTCCCGCTCGGTCTCCGAGATCGTCCGCGCGAACGTCCTCACCCGGTTCAACCTGCTCATCGGTGTGCTCTGGGCGATCATGCTGTCCGTCGCGCCGATCCAGGACAGCCTCTTCGGCTTCGTGATCGTCGCGAACACCGGGATCGGCATCGTCCAGGAATGGCGTGCGAAGAAGACTCTGGACAGCCTCGCGGTCATCGGCGAGGCGAAACCGACCGTGCGGCGCGACGGGACCTCCGCCGAGGTCTCCGTATCCGAGATCGTCCTCGGCGACCTGGTCGAGCTCGGCCCGGGGGACAAGGCCGTCGTGGACGGCACGGTCGCCGAGGCCGACAGCCTGGAGATCGACGAGTCGCTGCTGACCGGCGAGGCCGACCCCGTGATCAAGCGGCCCGGCGACCCGGTGATGTCCGGCAGTTTCGTCGTCGCGGGCGGCGGAGCGTTCACCGCCACCAAGGTCGGCCGCGAGGCGTACGCCGCGCAGCTCGCCGAGGAGGCGTCCCGCTTCACCCTCGTCCAGTCCGAGCTCCGCAGCGGCATCAGCACGATCCTCAAGTACGTGACGTGGATGATGGTGCCGACGGCGATCGGGCTCATCATCAGCCAGCTGGTCGTCAAGGACGACAACGTCAAGGACTCGGTCGCCCGCACGGTCGGCGGTATCGTCCCGATGATCCCCGAGGGCCTCGTCCTGCTCACCTCGGTCGCCTTCGCGATCGGGGTCATCCGGCTCGGCCGCAAGCAGTGCCTCGTGCAGGAGCTGCCCGCCATCGAGGGCCTGGCCCGGGTCGACATCGTCTGCCTGGACAAGACCGGCACCCTCACCGAGGGCGGCATGGACGTCACCGAGGTCCGCCCGCTGAACGGCTCCGACGAGAACTACGTCCGCCGCGTCCTGGGCGCCCTCGGTGCCTCCGACCCACGGCCCAACGCCAGTCTCCAGGCCATCGTCGACGCCTGCCCGGACGGCGAGCGCTGGGGCGTCACCCAGGCCGTGCCCTTCTCCTCGGCCCGCAAGTACAGCGGCGCCGCCTTCACCGAGGGCGACGGCGCCGCGTCCGCCTGGCTGCTCGGCGCCCCCGACGTACTGCTGTCCACCGACGACCCGGCCCTCGCCGAGACCGGCCACCTCAACGAACAGGGGCTGCGGGTCCTGCTGCTCGCCCGGGTGCCGGGCGAGCTGGACGCCCCGGACGCCGCCTCCGGCGCCGTACCCACCGCGCTCGTCGTCCTGGAGCAGCGGCTGCGGCCCGACGCCGGGGAGACCCTTGCCTACTTCGACGACCAGAACGTCGCCGCGAAGGTCATCTCCGGCGACAACGCCGTCTCGGTCGGCGCGGTGGCACAGAAGCTGGGCATGCCGGGTGCCGAGCACGCCGTGGACGCCCGCCGGCTTCCCGAGGGCCGTGACGCCATGGCGACGGAGATCGAGCGCAACACCGTCTTCGGCCGGGTCACCCCGCAGCAGAAGCGGGACATGGTCAAAGCCCTCCGGTCACGCGGGCACACGGTCGCGATGACCGGAGACGGGGTCAACGACGTGCTCGCGCTGAAGGACGCCGACATCGGGGTCTCGATGGGCTCGGGCTCCGAGGCGACCCGCGCGGTGGCCCAGATCGTGCTGCTGAACAACAGCTTCGCGACACTGCCGTCGGTCGTGGCGGAGGGCCGCCGGGTCATCGGCAACATCACCCGGGTCGCCACCCTGTTCCTGACCAAGACGGTCTACTCGGTGCTGCTGGCGATCCTGGTGGTCTGCTCCCAGGTGGACTACCCGTTCCTGCCGCGGCATCTGACGCTGTTGTCCACGCTGACGATCGGCGTCCCGGCGTTCTTCCTGGCGCTCGCCCCCAACAAGGAGCGGGCCCAGCCGCACTTCGTACGCCGTGTCATGCGGTACGCGATCCCGTCCGGGATCATCGCGGCGGCGGCCACCTTCACCACGTATCTGCTCGCCCGCCACCACTACGCCGGCACGGGTGCGCTGGACGCGGAGACGAGCGCGGCGACCCTCACGCTGTTCCTGGTCTCCATGTGGGTCCTGGCGATCATCGCCCGCCCGTACACGTGGTGGCGGGTCGCTCTGGTGGCGACGATGGGCCTGTGCTTCCTCATCGTGCTCGCGGTGCCCCGGCTCCAGGACTTCTTCGCGCTCAAGCTGGTGGGCACGACGATGCCCTGGGCCGCGGTGGGGATCGCGGCGGCAGCGGCGGCCTTCCTGGAACTGGCCTGGCGTGTGGTCGGCCGCCGCTTCCGCTCCTAACCGGTCAGCTGTCTACTTCACGTCGACGAAGTCACCCGCGGTCGTGACGGCCGGGGTGGTCGACGTGCCGGCGAAGCTGTAGCGCCAGTAGCCGTCCACCGAGGCCTTGGCCGTGGTCTTCAGCGCACCGGTGCTGTTCGACTTGACGGTCTTGAGGGTGGTGTAGGTGCTGCTGGTCTTCTTGCGGAACTGCAGCTTGACGGGCTGCACGGTGTAGCCCTTGTAGGTGCCGGTCTCCCAGTTGGCGCGCGAGAGCTTGCCGGTGACCGTGATGGTCTTGCCCTTCTTGACCGGCTCCGGCGCGGCGTTGACGGTCAGCTTCGAGAGGCGCTGGACACGGGCCTTGGTCTGGTAGTCGTTCCACGCGAAGTCGCTCTGATCACCCGCGAGGGCGCCCGCGGTCACGTTCCAGGTACCGGCCAGCGCGTTCTTGTACAGGTCGTAGCCGGGGAGGATCGTGATCGTCAGCTTGCAGGTGGCGGTCGTGGCACTGGAGTTCGTGCAGGTGGCAGCGTCCTCGTTCGGGACCAGCAGCCCGTCGAGTTCGGAAGACGTCCCGTGCCACAGGTCGATGTGGCCGTCGGCTATGCCCGACGGGTGGGAGGCGGTGACGGAGACGGTGATCTTCTTCGCGGCCGTGGTGCCGACGACGATGTCCTTGCCGCCGTTGATGACGACCTTCGAGATCACCGGGGTCGTCGCAGCGGCGCGGGCCGCCGCGCGAGGGGCCTTGGCGCCGGAGCCGAAGACCTCGGCGGCGGTCGGCTTGTCCAGGCTCGGAACCGCCTGGTCACTCGCCTGCGCCGCCGGAACGGCGAGAGCGGACAGAGCCAGGGCGCCGGAAACAGCGGCGACGGTGGCACGAATACGCATGTGGTCCCCTGTGGAGCAGGGGACCCGCCGGGGTGGTGCTCTCCCGGCAGGTCCCATCTGGTCGATGAGTCTGGTGACTCGCACGAACAGACAGCGAACAGGTGTGAAAGGTTGTGCTCGCTGGGTGACTTTTTCGTGAAGATCACCTACATGAAAGCTGTGAGCCCGGGCGGCGGGCCGTTCAGTCGAACCAGCGGTCCCTGGCCAGCTCCTCCGTACGGGACGGGTCCTCCAGCAGGGCCGCCACTTCGAAGCGGCGCGGCCACTGGCCGGCCGCCCAGGCGAGGCCGGCTGCCACGCCCTCCACCGTGGACGCGTGGACCACCCCGTCCGGGGTGCGGCGCCAGTCCAGCTCCACCCCACCGGCGCGCAGTTCGCCGTGCTCGACGTAGGTGTCGGGGGTCCCGGCACCGAGCAGGATCCGTACGGACTCCGGCACCTGGTGCTCCTCGCCCTCCGACGTCACCACGGCCTCGACGCTCTCGCCGAGCCGCCGCACCTGGAGCAGATCCGCCAGCTCGGCCGCCCGCGCGGGGGCCACCGGCAGCAGCGGGAGGCCGCCGGCCAGCGGCAGCAGGTCGGGGGCGTCGGCGATCACGACGTCCGCCGCGTCGGCGACCCGCACCTCGTCGTCCACGACGGCCCGCAACTCATCAGGCAGCGTGACCTGTTCCGGATCCAGCTCGGCGAGCGCCGTGTACAGCGAATGCAGCTGTACGGGACCGACGGGACGCTCCTCGTCGGCGAGCCGGCCCAGCAGCTCGGCCGCCCCGCCCGGCTCGTCCAGGAGCGCGGCCACCGATGTCCGTACGCCGAGGGCGCGCAGCACCTGTGCGTCGTCGAAACCCGTCGCGTCGGCGGAGTCGTACAGGCCTGCCAGCCGTGGGTCGCCACCCGCCGCGCGCAGCCCGGCCGGTCGGCGGCCGTCGAGCACGGGGTGATCGCGCAGCCACCATGCGGTGTAGGGCCGCACGGACTGCGTCGTACCGTCCGGGAGCAGCACCCGTACCGGCTGGGTCAGCGCGTCGCGCAGCGGTGGGCGGGCGAGCATCGCCAGTGCCTGCGGCCAGGCGTCGTCGTCGACGAGGTCGAGGTCGCGTACGGCGACGATCTCGGTGGCGACCGGCGGCACCGGGGTGTCCGGGAGCTGGTCCAGGACGTCCTCGCACCACACGTCGACGGCGTCGAGCAGACCGGCGTCGTCCGGCTCGGCGAAGTCGGTGTCGCGGGGCTCCAGTTCATCCGGGTCCAGGACCACGTCGGTGGCCCGTACGAGAGCGAAGGTGGCCAGCACCCCGCAGGCGGTCAGCGGCTGTTCGCCCCAGCGCTCGGCCAGCTCCGCGTCGCACAGAGCGAGTTCACCCTCACGCATCACCTGGGCGAACGGGCTTTCCGGCAGCACGAGTTCACCGGCAGGCGCGGGTTCGCCGTCCTCGTCGGGCAGGGCGAGCGCGCCCAGCCAGGGCTCGTCGCCGGGCGCGAGGTCGGCGTCGCGCACGAGCGTGAGGACGGTCTCGGCGAGCTCGTCGGCGTCCAGCGCGTCCTCGTCCCACACCTCGCCCGCCTCCAGCGAACCGGCGACGGCGGCCCGGACCTGCGGGGTCGTCAGGACGGCGCGGGGGGTGGCGGGCAGGGCGCCCAGCTTCTCCAGGAGGGGATGAGCGGCGTCCGGGTGGGCCACCTTCAGCCCGAGCCGTGCCAGGCGGCCGAGAACGGGGGAGGTCAGCGCGTCCGGCAGCGGCAGGAGGACCTGGCGGGGGCCGATGGTGGTGCGGGGCGTGTCCCCGGAGCCCGCGAGGGGCACGGGCAGCCCGGAGAGCCGGTCGGGGTCGACGCCGGCCAGGCTGTCGTACAGCCGCCTCCACCAGTCCGGGTCGCGCTCCAGCCCGGCCAGCCGGTCGATGGCCTCGGTCAGCGGGACACGGGCGACGCCCAGCGCGCGCAGCTCGACGCGGCGCTCCAGACCGGCGGGCAGCAGACAGGGCAGAACCTCGGCGAGGACCTGTACGGTCGCGTCACCCACGCCCTCGACCACTTCGGCCTCGACCGGCCGCAGCGCGGTCGTCCCGGGGCGCGGGGCCCCGGCTCCGTCCCAGTCGTCCCACGGGGCCGCCGCCTCGGCCGGGTCCCGGGGAGCGGCGGGCTCCAGGAAGGCGACCCGGGGCAGCCGTTCCAGGATCGCGGCGCGCAGCGCGCCGTCGAGCTGCCCCTTGCCGAGCACACCCGGTACCAGGGCGATGGTGGCCACGGAGAGGGGTTCCCAGCCGGCCAGCAGCTCGGCGTACGCGTCGGCCGCGCGCTCCACGAGGAAGTCGGTCAGCGGTCCCGGCGCGGGGTGCCGACGGGTGGTGTCGAGCGGCAGCGAGGCGATGAGCAGCGCGGGGACGCCGAGAGGTTCGTCGGTGGGGGTCGGCGCGTGCACGACGGGCGCCGTACGGGGGTGCTGGGGCGCCCCGTCCTCGTCGACGGGCACGGCCCACGTCACCGACCAGTACGGACGCAGCCGTTCCTCGACGGGCCGGTCGGCCAGCAGAGCGGGCTCCAGGGCGCCGCTGCCCGCGACGCTGCGCCAGCGGTGCAGGCCGTGCGCCGAGTCGTCGATGTGCGTGTACGGGCCGTGCTGCGAGCGGCGCAGCGTGCGTACGCCGCCGGAGGTCTCGATCACGACCTCGTCGAGGCCGGACAGCGTCAGGAGCAGCGCGTCGTCCACGCCGTCGAGGAGCCTGCCCACGAGGTCCTCGGCGACGCCGTCGCGGAGCGGCAGGACGACGACGGTGTCGTAACCGTCGGGAGCGGTGCCCTCGGCGGGCAGCGGAAGCCTGAGCAGCGGTACGTGTCCGTCGCGGCGGCGCAGCTCGTCACCGAGGCCGGGGCTGCCGACGGCCGCCTGCCGCGCGAGGTCGCGGGCCTCCGCGAGGGACCAGCGGACACCGCCGTGGCGGCCGACGACGGCGGGTTCGTCACTGACGGCCAGCACGGCGGCGAAGCCGACGCCGAAGCGGCCGACGGCCGACTCGTGGCCCTCACGTTTGGCGGAGGCCCGCAGCGTGCTCAGCGACTCGACGCCCGTCGCGTCGAGGGGCGCGCCGGTGTTGGCGGCGGCGAGGACCGTGGGGCCTTCGCCACCCGCCTCGTGCAGGGTGAGGCGCAGCCGGCCGGGGACACCGGCGCGGGCGGCGGCGTCCGCGGCGTTCTGGGCCAGCTCGACGACCAGGCGGTCGCGGTAGCCGCCCAGGGCGAGGTCCTCCTCGGCGTTGGCGTCCTCCCGGAAGCGGGCGGGGCCGGCGCCCCAGGCGTCGAGCACGCCGCGCCGCAGTCGCGCCGTCCCGAACGGATCGGCCCCCTCGGTCGCATTCATGCCCACGCTCGTACTCCGCTCTTCCGGTGACCCGTGACGCCCAGTGTGCGCCCGAAGGTACCGCGACCGGGGGGACGGTGATCACCCCCCGCCCTGGCCTGCGGAGTCAGGAGTGGCCCAGGTCCTCCGTCGAGCCGTCCGGCTGGGCCGGGACCGAGCCTGAGTCGCCCGCCGGACGCAGCGAATAGTCGTCCACCCGCATCGTGTCCATCGCATGCGGGGTCGGCTTCGGCGGCTTCGGCATGACCGCCGCCTCGGAGTGCCCCCCGCAGCCGTACGACAGGGAGACCACCCGGCCGTCCGCCGGGGCGAACTCGTTCGCGCAGACTCCGAAGGCCTGCTTCAGCGAGCCCGCCATCGGCACCAGGAACGCACAGGTGACGCAGGACGCCGGCGCCGCCTGCGCCATGGGCGTCTTCGCGCCGAACTCCTCGTCCCACCGGTCCGCCGCCAGCCGCAGCCCGTACCGGGACAGCACCCGCGCACGCCGCGTGCCGAGCTCGTCGGCGACCGCGGCGATCGAGCCGCGGCTCGTCGCGGGCGGTGCCGTGAGCTCCGCGTCCTCCACGTCGGCGAGGGCGGCCAGCTCCTGTGACACCTCGGAGACGGCACTGTTCGGCAGGGGCTCGTCCTCGCCCGTCCAGCCGGGCTCCAGGCGCGGGTCCTCCGCCTCGGTGGGCAGGAGGTCGCCGGGGCCCATGTCTCCGGGGCGCAGCCGCTCGCTCCAGGGCACCCACTCGGGGGCGAGGAGCGCGTCGGATCCGGGCAGCAGCACCGTTTCGTCAAGGGTGACGTTCTTGGCGCGGGAGGCCCTGGCGACCGTCACCGCCCAGCGCCAGCCCCGGTAGCCGGGCTCCTTGGACTCGAAGTAGTGGGTGACGACCCGGTCCCCTTCGGAGACCAGGGCCACATGTTCACCCACCACTCCTGGCGCGGCGGCTTCCTCCGCCGCCGCGCGTGCGAGGTCTACCGCCTCGGCGCACAGACGGTCAGGGGCGGGGGTACGGGCCGTACGGCTTCGCGTCGTCGTCGCAGCACTCACAGGTCTCGCTTCTCTCCATACGCCGTCTCACGAGCGCGCCAGCAGCTCCATCGATGTCCGATTTCGGCCATGACAGTTGTGAGCGGAGCGGACCTGGGGGCCGCGTCGACGTCCACACCCGTTGTGCCTGCCTCGGGCGCGCCTTCTGCCACCCATTCTGCGGGATCGCGGAGAGGCGCGCGGCCAAGAACAACCGCCGGTGGCGCGTGAGTGCACGCTACCCTCTTCGCCGCCCCACGCCCACCTGCCCGTCCCAAACAGGCGGGAACCGCCTCCGGACAGATGGTGGACCCGCCGCCGGAGAGGGCCGATTCGCCCGGGATCGGTGGTGTGTGCCGGCCGTTTCCCGGCCGTGACGACTCACCCGACGGAGCGGTCGCCGCCGCGCCCCGGCCCGATCATGGGTTCGTACGGGCAGGGGGTGGGGCACTATGACCACGTGGTTGCCGCCAGGTCGTCCGACGGATCCGGTCCGCTCCGCAGGGTGGGCCGGGCGATGGGCCGTGCCCTGCGGGCCCCGTTCACGGGCACCGCGCGGGGAATCCGGAAAGCGACCCACGCCCATGGGGCGGGCGAGTCCGGTCTCGGCAAGCTGATCGAGCTGCACGCGGTCAACGGCGCCGGTGACGTCATGATCACCGTGGCGCTCGCCTCCACGGTGTTCTTCTCCGTGCCGACGGACGAGGCACGCGGGCGCGTCGCTCTCTACCTCGCTGTGACGATGGCCCCCTTCACCCTGCTCGCCCCGGTGATCGGCCCCCTCCTGGACCGTCTGCCGCACGGCCGCCGCGCCGCGATGGCCGGCGCGATGTTCGCCCGGGCGGTGCTCGCGATCACGATGTCGGGCGCGGTGGCCACGGGCGGCCTCGAGCTCTATCCGGCGGCCCTGGGTGTCCTGGTCAGCTCGAAGGCGTACGGGGTGGTGCGCAGTGCCGTCGTGCCCCGCCTCCTGCCACCCCGCTTCTCCCTGGTGAAGGCGAATTCGCGGGTGACCCTGGCCGGGCTGCTGGCCACCGGTGTCGCGGCGCCGATCGGGGCGGGGCTCCAGAGCATCGGGTCCCCCTGGCCGCTCTACGGCGCCTGCGCGATCTTCCTCGGCGGGACCTTCCTCGCCTTCACGCTGCCCCACAAGGTCGACTCCGCGAAGGGCGAGCGCAAGGCCCGTCTCGTCGTCCCGCACGAGCAGGCGGCCCACCCGGCCCACCCGGCCCACCCGGCCGCCCCCGGCGGCAAGGCCAGGGACGGCCGGAGCGGCAGCACGAGAACCGGCAGGCGGAACGGGCGGGAGAAGCCACCGGGGCTGCGGTCCGTGGGGCCCTCCGTCCTGCACGGCCTCCAGGCGAACGCAGCGCACCGCGCGCTCTCCGGCTTCCTCATCTTCTTCCTGGCGTTCCTGCTGCGCGAGCACCCCCTGGCCGGGCAGAGCGCCGCCGTCTCCCTCGGCATCGTCGGCGTCGCGGCCGGTACCGGAAACGCCTGCGGTACGGCGGTGGGCTCCTGGCTCAGGGCACGCGGCCCCGAGGTGATCGTCGCGACGGTGCTGGGGCTCGCCCTGGGGGCCGCCGTGCTCGCGGCGGCGTTCTTCAGCACCGTCATGGTCGCCGCTCTCGCCGCGGTCGCCGGTTTCACGCAGGCCCTGTCGAAGCTGTCGCTGGACGCGATGATCCAGCGCGATGTGCCGGAGGAGGTGCGTACGTCGGCCTTCGCCCGCTCGGAGACGCTGCTCCAGATGTCCTGGGTCGTCGGCGGTGCGATCGGCATCGCGCTCCCCCTCAGCGGAGCACTCGGTATGTCCGTCGCCGCCGGGCTCCTCGCCCTCGGCGCCGCTGCCTCCGTACGGGGTCTCCTGGGGGCCGCGCGGCGCGGCTCGCCCCACCCCCGCGCGGCGTGAGCGGCGGCGACCGATAACCTTCGGCGCATGACCGTTGCGTTCTTCTCCGGTAAGGGCCGTCGAATCGGCGTCGCTCTTGGTGCCGTGTCCGCGGGACTCCTTGTCCTGTCCGCCTGCGACAAGCCGACGCCGCTCGCCACCGTGACGGTCGGCGGGGACTCGGTGAACACCGAGGCGTCCTGCTACAACGACGGCAAGGCCCTCAAGGAGTCCGAGATCCAGGGCTGCCTGAACAAGAAGGCGGAGAAGTCCGTCAAGGTCGCGATGGACGACAAGGTCCGCTTCGGCGTCGACCCCGAGGTCGCCGAAAAGGGCTGGACCCTGTTCATCAACGGCCAGCAGGCCGAGCAGGAACCCTACAAGGGGACCTACCGGTCGATTCCCGGCAGCGCCTTCTTCGCCAGCCAGACGGGCGAGAGCACGGCGGACAAGACGCAGGTCAGCATCGTCGAGACCGAGGGGCAGAAGCTCACGGGCATCTGGCACTTCCAGCTCACCAAGACGTCGTGACCTGCGTCTGACCCCTGACTGACCCTCTGACCCCGAGGACCACCGCTGTGCGGGTGCTTGTCGTGACCGCTGTCCCTGCCGAAAGGGACGCGGTCACGCGTGCTTTCGGAGGTGATCCGGAGGTCCACGAGGTGCGGGGCGCCGAGCTGCACCGGGCCGGCCCGTTCGACGTCCTCGCGGGCGGCGCGGGTCCGGCCGCCGCGGCGGCCGCCACGGCCTTCGCCCTCGCCGCCGCGCCCGCCTCGTCGCCGTACACGGCCGTCGTCTCGGCCGGCATCGGCGGCGGGTTCGCACCCGCCGCCGGCGTCGGCTCCCTCGTCGTGGCGACCGGCATCGTCGCCGCGGACCTGGGCGCGGAGACCCCGGACGGCTTCGTGCCCGTCACCGGTCTCGGATTCGGCAGGGACACCTTCCTGCCGCCCGAAACCCTCGTACGGGACGTGGTCCGGGCCACCGGCGCCGTGCCGGGCCCCGTCCTCACCGTCTCCACCGTGACCGGCAGCGCGGCCCGCACCGCCGCTCTGCTGGCCGCGCATCCCGGAGCCGTCGCCGAGGCCATGGAGGGCTTCGGCGTCGCGGAGGCCGCCGACAGGTTCGGCGTGCCGGCGCTGGAGCTCCGGGCCGTCTCGAACACCGTGGGGCCGCGCGACCGCGAGGCCTGGCGCATCGGCGAGGCCCTGGCAGCACTCACCGAGGCGTTCGGGAAGACCGCACCCGTAGTGGAAAGTTGGAACCGGCATGACCGACTCGACCGACACCGTGACTGACACCGCGCCCGGCTCCGCCGGCGCACCGCTTCCCGCGCTGCGGATCGCCTTCTCGCCGTGCCCGAACGACACCTTCGTCTTCGACGCCTGGGCGCACGGAAGGGTCCCCGGCGCGCCCGCCCTCGACGTCACCTTCGCCGACATCGACCTCACCAACGGCATGGCCGAGCGCGGCGAGCTCGACGTGCTGAAGGTGTCGTACGCCGTCCTGCCATGGGTGCTCGACGAGTACGCCCTGCTGCCGTGCGGCGGGGCGCTCGGGCGCGGCTGCGGGCCGCTCGTCCTCACTCGGGAGCCGGGCGCGGACCTGACGGGGAAGACCGTCGCCGTGCCGAGCGAGCGCTCCACGGCCTATCTGCTGTTCCGGCTGTGGGCGGCCGAGGTCGTCCCGGACGGCGTGGGCGAGATCGCCGTCATGCCGTTCGACGAGATCATGCCCGCGGTGCGGGACGGCCGGGTGGACGCCGGGCTGGTGATCCACGAGGCCCGTTTCACGTACCGGAACTACGGCCTGCACAGCCTCGCCGACATGGGCGAGCACTGGGAGTCGACCACCGGCCTGCCGATCCCGCTCGGCGCGATCATCGCCAAGCGCTCGCTGGGCGAGGAGACGCTGAACCGGCTGTCGGAGTCGATCCGTACGTCGGTGCGGATGGCCTGGGACGACCCGGAGCGTTCGCGTCCGTACGTCCTGGAACACGCCCAGGAGATGGACCCGGCCGTGGCCGACCAGCACATCGGGCTCTACGTGAACGAATTCACCGCCGACCTCGGCGAGAACGGCTACGCGGCGATCCGCGGCCTGCTGACCCGGGCGGCGGCCGAGGGCCTCGTACCGGCGCTGGCCCCGGACGCCCTCTCCGTCGCCGGGCGCTGACCGCGAGGGCCGGGCCGCGCGGGCCCGGCCGCCCGTCAGACGTCGAGCTGGTCGGCGACCGCCCTCAGCAGGCCGGCCACCTTGGCGCCCGCGGCCTTGTCGGGGTAGCGGCCCCGCTCCAGCATCGGCGTGATGTTCTCCAGCACCGTCGTCAGGTCCTGCACGATCGAGGCCAGCTCGTCCGGCTTGCGCCGCTGTGCGGCGGCGAGCGACGGTGTGGGGTCGAGGACCACAACGGAAAGGGCCTGGTCACCGCGCTGGCCCGCGACCACACCGAACTCGACGCGCTGGCCGGGCTTGAGCGCGTCGACGCCGGCCGGGAGTACGGAGGAATGGACGAAGACGTCGGCGCCGTCGTCGCGCGAAAGAAAGCCGAAGCCCTTCTCCGAATTGAACCATTTGACCTTACCCGTGGGCACGTCTGTCCTCGTCCTCGTACTCGTCGGTGCGGGAGAGCCGCGATGCGGCTCCTGATAGCAGTACAGCGGGTCCTCCGACCCGCCATCCCCCAGGCTAATGGCCCAGGGGCCGGACACAAGACGTCGCCGAATGGTTCCGCCGAGCTGGGAACTACCCTGACCGGGTGAGTACTACTCCTTCCGGCGCAGGCGACCGGCTCGTACAGGTCGGCGCGATCGTCTTCTTCATCGGCGCACTGGCCACTCTGGTCACCGTGGCCCCACTGTTCCTGGGCACCGACCCGTTCCCGTCCATCGCCTACGCGGTGTGCATGCTGATGGGTCTGGGCTTCCTCATCGCGGCCGCGGGGGTGGTGCGGTCGGTGTGGCAGAACTCCCCGAAGCGCGCCGCCGCGAGGTAGCGGCGCTCACGCCGCCGCGAAGGTCCGCAGCCACGCGGGGAACGCCGTGAGGTCCGGCAGGATCACGTCGGCTCCGGCCGCCCGCAGCTCCTCCTCGTCGCACGGGCCGGTGGTGACACCGACCGACAGGGCGCCCGCCGCGCGCGCTCCCCGGACGTCTCCGGTGTGGTCGCCGACGTAGACCCGCGCGCCGTGCTCCAGGAGCGCCTCCGCCTTGCCCTCGGCCCAGAGCCCGCCGACCAGCACGTCCGCGGCGATACCGAGGTGTGCGAGGTGCAGCTTGGCGTTCGGCTCGTACTTCGCGGTGACGACCATCGCCCGCCCGCCGAGCTCCTGGACGGCCTCGACGGCCTCCCGGGCGCCGGGGAGCGCGGTCGTCGGTGTGATCGCCGTGTCCGGGTAGATCGCGCGGTACCGGTCGCACGCCCCGGCGACCGCGTCGGCCGGGAACCAGTTCCGCATCTCGTCCTGGAGCGGCGGGCCGAGCCGGCTGACGACCAGGCCGGTGTCTATGTACACACCCGTCTCGGCGGCCAGTGTCTCGTAGGCGGCCTTGATTCCGGGCCGGGAGTCGATGAGGGTCATGTCGAGGTCGAAACCGACCGTCAGGGTGGGTGAAGGCATGGTTCCCATTGTGCCGACCTCCCCGGACCGGGTGGCCGGTCCGCCCCACAGCGCGGGGACCCACCGGCGTACGGACAAGGCAGGTCCCTGCCCGGCCGCACAGGGCACACGTAGACTTAGCCGACCCTTACCTCCTTATGTCCTGAACCGTGCACGTCCCGGCCCGCGCTCACCCGATTGGTCCCGATGGCAGCAGCCGCTCCACGCCTGTCCAGACGCGCGCTCGCGACGGCCGCCGCCCTCTTCGCGCTGCTGCTCGCCGTCCTGCTCAGCCTCGCCGTGGGTGCGCGGACCATCGCGCCGACCGTGGTCCTGGACGCCCTGCTGCACGGCGGGAACTCCGACGCCGCCGAGGTGATCCGGCAGATGCGGGTGCCGCGCACCGTGATCGGGCTGATGGTCGGTGCGGCGCTCGCCCTCGCGGGCACGGTGCTGCAGGGCATCACCCGTAACCCCATCGCGGATCCGGGGATCCTCGGGATCAGTCAGGGCGCCTCGGTGGCCGTCGTCCTGGCCATCGCGTACGCCGGGGTCCACACCCTCACCGGCTATGTGGGGTTCGCGTTCGTGGGGGCCGCCGTCGCGTCCGTCGCCGTGTACGCCATCGCCTCCCGGGGCCGCGGCGGTGCGACGCCGGTGAAACTCGCGCTGGGCGGCGCCGCGATCAACGCGCTGCTGGTGTCGGTGACCATGGCGGTGCTCACCACCGAGGCGTCGGCGCTCGACGAGTTCCGCTTCTGGCAGGTGGGCTCGATCGCCGGCCGCGAGGCGCAGGTCGCCCAGCAGATCTGGCCGTTCCTGCTGATCGGCACCGTCCTCGTGCTGTCGGTGGCGCGCGGGCTCGACGCCCTGGCGCTGGGCGAGGACGTCGCGAAGGGCCTGGGGCAGAACGTGGCGGCCGTCCGCATCGTCGGCGGCATCGGCGCCACCGTGCTCACCGGCGCGGGCGTCGCGGCGGCCGGACCGATCGCCTTCGTCGGTCTCGCGGTCCCGCACATCGCCCGCGCCATCGTGGGCGGCGACCACCGCTGGGTGCTGCCGATGGCGGCCCTCGTCGGGCCCGTGATGCTCCTGGTCTCCGATGTCGTCGGCCGGGTCCTGTTCCCGCCCGGCGAGGTCCCTGCGGGCGTGATGACGGCGCTGATCGGCGTCCCGTTCCTGGTCACCCTCGTACGCCGGAAGGCGGTGCCCGCATGAGCGCGGACACGGCAGTGCCCGCACGGACCCCGGTCCGGCCCGCCGGTTACCGTGTCGTGCGGGTCGGGAAGCGGGGCCGCTTCCTGCTCCACCGGCGGGCCGGGCTCGTCGCGGTGGCGCTCGTCGTCCTGCTGGCGGCGGTCTGTGTCGCGTACCTCTGCGTCGGCGAGAGCTTCGTGGCGCCCGCGGATGTCCTGCGGGTCGTATTCGGGCAGCCGTCCCCGGACGAACTGGTGGTGGGCACACTGCGGCTGCCCCGCATGGTCGTGGGGCTGCTCGTCGGCGCCGCGTTCGGGGTCGCCGGGGCGCTGATCCAGTCCGTCGCCCGCAACCCGCTCGCCAGCCCCGACATCATCGGCATCAGCCAGGGCGCGAGCGCGCTCACGGTCGGCGCGATGACCTTCGGCCTCACCTCGTACACCGTCCTGCCCTACCTCTCCGTCGTCGGCGGCATCGCCGCCGCGGCGCTCGTGTACCTCTTCGCCTGGCGCGGCGGGCTCCACGCGACCCGGTTCGTCCTCATCGGGATCGGCTTCGCGATCGCCCTGCGGTCGGTGACGACGCTGTTCCTGACGAAGGGCGACCACCTGGTCGCCCAGCAGGCGCAGATCTGGATGACGGGTTCGCTCAACGGCCGCGGCTGGGACGAGGCCGCCCCGATCGGCTGGGCCCTCCTGGTCCTGCTGCCCGCCGTGCTGTGGGCGGCCCGGGCGCAGCGCACCGTCTCGATGGACGACGACACCGCCACGGCACTGGGCGTACGCCTCGGGCGCGTACGGCTGGGGCTCGTCGCCCTCGGCGTGGTTTTGGCGTCGGTGGCGACGGGGACGGCCGGGCCGGTCGACTTCGTGGCGCTGCTCGCCCCGCAGATCGCCCGACGGATGACGCGTACGGCGCAGATCCCGCTGCTGTGTTCCGCGCTGCTCGGCGCCGTGACCGTCGTCTTCGCGGATCTGCTGGCCCGCAGGCTCTTCTCCCCCACCGAGCTTCCGGTGGGTGTGCTCACGGCGGCGGTCGGCGCCCCGTATCTGATCTGGCTGATCATCCGTGGCCACGGCGGCCGCACTGGAGGCACCGCATGACGACGACCCGTTCCACGGACAGCAGGACCACCCCGAGGGCGACGAGGCTCTCGGCACGCGCCCTGACCCTCGCCTACGAGGACCGCACCGTCGTGCACGAGCTGGACCTGGCCGTTCCCGACGGGTGCGTGACGGTCATCGTCGGCCCCAACGCCTGCGGCAAGTCGACGACCCTGCGGGCGCTCGGCCGGCTGCTGAAGCCGGCCGGCGGGTCGGTGCTCCTGGACGGCACGGAGCTCTCCCGCATCCCCACCCGCACGATCGCCCAGTCCGTCGGGCTGCTCCCGCAGACGCCCGTGGCACCCGAGGCGATCACCGTGTCCGACCTGGTCGCCCGGGGCCGCCAGCCGCACCAGCGCTGGTGGCAGCAGTGGTCGGACGCGGACGAGCGCGCGGTGACGGACGCCATGGAGCGTACGGACATCATCGCGCTCGGCGACCGGCCGGTGGACGAACTGTCCGGGGGCCAGCGCCAGCGCGTGTGGATCGCGATGGCGCTCGCGCAGGACACAGATCTGCTGCTGCTGGACGAGCCGACGACGTATCTCGACATCGCGCACCAGGTCGAGGTCCTGGACCTGGTGCGCAGGCTCGCCGCTCCGGCGGCGGACGGCACCCGCGGGCGGACCGTCGTCACCGTCCTGCACGACCTCAACCAGGCCGCCCGGTACGCCGACCACCTCGTCGCCATGAAGGCGGGCCGGATCGTCGCCGAGGGGCGGCCCGGGGACGTCGTCACCGCCGGACTCGTCCGCGAGGTCTTCGGCCTGGACGCCGTCGTCGTCCCGGACCCGGTCACGGGTTCGCCGCTCGTCGTACCCGGCGCGCCCTGGAGTCCGTGTCCGTCCTCCCCGTCCTCCCCGTCCTCCTCCGGAAAGGCTCTCTGACATGCCCTCCTCGTCCCGTGTACTCGTCGCCGGTTCGCTGGCCGTGACCGCCGCACTGGCCGTCACCTCCTGCGGCTCGTCGTCCGGCTCCGGCACCGACGGCTCCGCCTCCTCCTCGGATGCCAGGACGCACACGGTCGCCACGGCCATGGGCGACATCAAGGTCCCCGTCGCGCCGAAGCGGGTCGTCGTCCTGGACACCTCCGAGCTGGACTCCGCGCTCACTCTGGGCGTGAAGCCGGTCGGTGCCACGCACACCGGCACGGAGTCGGGTTACCTGAGCTACCTGCCGAAGGGCG
This sequence comes from Streptomyces sp. NPDC002911, assembly GCF_053591835.1. Classification (NCBI taxonomy): domain Bacteria; kingdom Bacillati; phylum Actinomycetota; class Actinomycetes; order Kitasatosporales; family Streptomycetaceae; genus Streptomyces; species Streptomyces sp. NPDC002911. The sequence continues at coordinate 230,306 of NZ_JBSFUO010000004.1, forward strand.
AGGTCGCGGGCATCGAGGACGTCGGCGAGATGATGACGCCGAATCTGGAGGCCATCGCGGCGCTCCGGCCCGACCTGATCCTCACCAGCAAGATCCGGCACGGCGGCGCGTACGACGAGCTGGCGAAGATCGCACCGACGGTCATGACGGAGAACACGGGCTACCCCTGGAAGGAGAACTTCCAGGTCCACGCCAACGCGCTCGGCAAGGTCCCGGCGGCCGAGAAGGTCATCGCCGACTACGACACGCACGTCGGTGAGGTCACCGAGGCGCTGGGCGGCAAGGAGAAGGCGGCGGCCACCGAGGTCAACATGGTGCGGTTCGTCGAGGGCGCGGACATCCGCGTCTACGGCCGCCGGAACTACATCGCGACGATCCTCGCCGACGTCGGCCTCGGCCGGCCCGCGATCGTGGACAAGGCCGAGGACGGCTTCTCGTACGACGTCAGCCCGGAGGAGATCGACCAGGCGGACGCCGACGTCATCTTCCACTCGACGTACGGGGACGCGAAGAAGTCCAAGGAGACGCAGACCGTGGGCAGCGGACTGTGGAAGAACATGGCCGCGGTGAAGAACGGCAAGGTGTTCCCGGTCGAGGACGAGTTGTGGATCCAGGGCATCGGCTACACGGCGGCGGACAAGATCCTGGACGAGCTCGAGGCGGACCTCACGAAGTAGGGGCTGAAGCCTGTGGGGTGCGGTGTCAGGTCCGCACCCCACAGGCGGTTCGGGGGAGGCCCTCCGGGCTAGGCGCCGGAGGTCATCCGTAGCACCGCCAGCCGCGTCAGCTCGCGGCCCTGCGGCTCGGTGTCGAGGGACCGGTGCAGGGCGAGCCCTTCGATCAGCGCGTCCAGCTGACGGGCGGTGTCCGGGTCGAAGTGCTGCTCCAGCAGCCGCCGGCTGCGGTTCATCCACGCGTGCGTGAGCTCGCGGTACTCGTCGCGCCGGGCCGCCAGCGTGTAGAGCTCCTGGGTGAGGACGAGATCCCGGCGGGGCCCCTCCGAGAGCACATGGATGAGGTCGGTGACGGCCTCACGGGCCTGCTCAGGGGTGTCGGCCCGGCCCAGGTACAGCTCGAAGACGGCCACGATGTGGTCGGCGAAGCGGGTGAAGGCCTCCCGCAGCAGGTCGTCGATGCCACCGAAGTGATACGTCATCGAGCCCAGCGGGACATCGGCGCGGCCGGCGATCTTGCGGTGGGAGACACCGGCGACACCCTCCTCCGCGATGTGGTCGAGCGTGGCGGCGAGGATGCGCTCGCGCCGCTGCGGATCCGTGCGTCCGGTGGCCATGGGGCGGGGCGGTCAGACGCTGCGGACTACGCGGGCGGGGTTGCCCACGGCGACGACGTCGGCGGGGATGTCCTTCGTGACCACGGCGCCCGCGCCGATCACGGAGTTGTCGCCGATGGTCACCCCGGGGCACACGATGACTCCGCCACCGAGCCAGACGTTGTCACCGATGGTGATGGGGAGCGCGGCTTCCAGCTTCTCCCGGCGGGGGCCCGGCTCCACGGGGTGGGTCGGGGTGAGGAGCTGGACGCCGGGGCCGATCTGGCAGTCCTCGCCGATGGTGATGCGCGCGACGTCCAGCGCGGTCAGGTGGTAGTTGACGAAGGTGCGGGCGCCGATGGTGATGTTGCTGCCGTAGTCGACGAACAGCGGCGGCCTCAGCTCGACGCCTTCGCCCACGGAGTCCAGCAGCTCGGTCAGGAGTGCCCGGGCCGCGTCGGCATCCTCGGTGTAGGCGGCCTGGAAGCGGGCCGCGAGGCGCATCGCCCGCTGCTGGCGGCGGGCGATCTCCGGATCGTCGGCGACGTAGAGGTCGCCCGCGAGCATGCGCTCGAGGTTGGTGCGCGGATCGTTGGCGAAGTAGTCCGTCGGCATGCGTACGATCGTACCCCCTCAGAATGTACGAACGTACATTCCCGTTCGGCGCCGCCCCTCACCCCGCCGGCCCGCGTGCCGCCGCCTCCTACCCCGTCAGTCTGCGCGCCCGCCACACCAGATACAGCGCCGACGCCACCGCCGCCACCCGCACGACCACGGGCCAGACGTCCGTCATCGCGTCGCCCATCGCATCCGCGGCGAGGGGTTCGCCCCAGCGGCCCTCCATGCGCCCCCACAGCCAGACGAAGGCCCCGGCCACGACCACGCCCGGCAGTCCCAGCGCGACCCACTTCGCCTCCGCCCGGGAGAACTTGCGCGAGCTGTACGCCAGCAGCCAGCCTCCCGCGAGCGCCAGCCACGACCCGAGCACGGCGCCGGCCACCAGCAGCGCGGCGGCCAGCAGCAACAGCGGGTTCGAGAGCCGGGGCCGCACGGCCGCCCCGTCGCCCTCGGCGGCCCGCCTGGGGCGGGGCAGCCGCAGCTTCCGCCGGGGCCGGCGCACCGGCGGCGGTACGGCCTCCTGCTCGCCCCCCGCCGGCCCGGGCTCCTCCGCCTCCACCGGGGCGCGCGGCGCCGGGGCCTTCGGGGCGCTCGGCCTCCCGAACAGCTCCGGGCTCTCCAGTCCGCCCGTGAACCCCGGCACGGCCGTGCCGAAGCCCAGGGCTCCCGGCCCGCCCGGCTCGCCCTGTCCGCCTTCGCCGAAGGGCCCCGGATCGATCCGCCACCACTCGGGCTCGTCTCCGGACGGGGCCTGGTCCAGGCCCGCCATGTGCGGCGCGGACGCCGACGGCCAGTCGGGGGCCGGTTCCAGGGGCACCGGTTCTCCGGGGCCGGGCTCGGCGCTTGCGACCTCCGGGCTCCGGGTCTCCGCGCGGCGGGTCTTCCTGGCTTTTTTGGCCTCCTTGGCCTCCTTGGCCTCCGGCGACGCGCCCTTGCGCGACACGTCTTTCCGCAGCACTCCCCGCCGCGCCCGGGGCGCCCCGCGCGAGCCTGCTTCGCCCGTGGACGTATCCGGCCGGGGCGACGGCAGCGGCACCGCACCATCGCCCGACTCGGCGGCAGCGGCCACGAGTTCGCCGGGTGCGCCGAGCCTGCCGATGATGCGCCGGACCACCGCCGCAGAGTCCGAGCCGTCCGTGCCGCGCTGCCGGTCGATCTCGCCCCGCAGCGTCGCGACGAGTCTCATCCGGGCGCCCGAGGACAGCTGTTGCTGCTGCGCCAGGTCACCGACCCGGCTGAGATAGTCGTAGACCAGCTGGTCGCTCTCGATGCCCACGCGATCGTTCTCCCTCCACCCGCCCTGCCTCGACCGTAGCGTTCCAGGGGCTACCGTGGGACGGATGGGGACGACCACACCACCGCGTACGCTCGCCGAAGCTCTGCGCGCCCGGGGCGACGAATCGCTGGCAGGGCTGCTGCGCGCCCGCCCCGACCTGCTCAGCCCCGTGCCGAACGACATCACCCAGCTGGCGACGCGGGCCGGCACACGGGCCTCCGTCGTCCGTGCGCTGGAGCACCTCGACCGCTTCGCCCTGCAGACCGCGGAGGCGCTGGCCGTGGCGCCGGACCCGGCTCCGTACGCCACGCTGCTCGCGCTCCTCACGGGTGACGGCCAGGACGACGGCGACGGGCGGGACGACGCGGGCGCGGCGATCACCGCCGCGCTGCCCGCCGCCCTCACGACCCTGCGCGAACAGGCCCTGGTCTGGGGCGAGGACGCCGGGCTGCACCTCGTGCGCACCGCGCGCGAGCTGCTCGCCCCGTCCCCGCAGCGCCCCTCCCCCACGGGCCTCGGCCCGACCGTCGCCGAAGCCACCGCCGGGATGTCGCCCGGCCGGCTGCAGGAGATCCTGGCGGCCGCCGGGCTGCCGGCCACCCATGACCCGGTGTCCGCCGTCGCCGCGCTGGCCGCGCTCTTCACGGACCGGACCAGGATGGCGGAGCTGCTGGACACCGCCCCGGCCGAGGCGCTGTCCGTCCTCGACCGGCTGGTCTGGGGGCCGCCGTACGGGGAGGTCACCCCGAATCCCGCCCCGCCCGTGCAATGGCTGCGCGACCGCGGGCTGTTGCTGCCCGTTTCGACGCGCACCGTCGTCCTGCCGCGCGAGGCGGCGCTGCATCTGCGGGCCGGCCGTGCCCACCGCGTGCCCGAGCCCGTGCCGCCGGCGCTCGTGGCCGTGGCCGAGCGGGATCCCCAGGCTGTGGACAGGGCGGCGGCGGGCCAGGGCTTCATGGCGCTGTCCACCGTCGAGGAGCTGGTGAAACTCTGGAACAACGGCGGCCCGCCCATCCTCCGTGCGGGCGGCCTGAGCGTGCGCGAGCTGAAGCGCACCGCCGGCGCGCTGGACGTCCCGGAGCCCGTCGTCGCCTTCTGGATCGAACTCGCCTACGCGGCCGGCCTGCTGGCCCCCGACGGCGAGACCGACGAGCGGTACGCTCCGACGCCCGCGTCCGACGAGTGGCTGGACCTCCCCGCCCAGGACCGCTGGACGCACCTCGCCACCGCCTGGCTCGCCGCCACCCGCACCGCGGGCCTGATCGGCGGTCAGGACTCCAAGGGCCGGGCCCTGTCCACGCTCGGCCCCGACCTGGACCGATCGGCCGCGCCCGAGGTACGCCACCGGGTCCTGGCCCTGTTCGCCTCGCTCCCGCCGGGCACCGCCCCCGACCCGCAGACCCTGCTCGCCCGGCTCCGCTGGGAACGGCCGCTGCGCACCTCGGGACCGGGCGGACCGGCGGCCCCGGGCGACGCCTCAGACCTCCGCTCCCGGATCGCCCTGTGGACGGTCAACGAGGCGGAGATGCTCGGCATCACCGGACGCGGCGCCCTCTCCTCCCAGGCCCGCGCGCTGCTCGACGAGGGCCCCGAGGAGGCCGCCGCCCGCCTCGCCCCGCTGATTCCCGAGCCCCTGGACCACGTGCTGCTCCAGGCCGACCTCACGGCGGTCGCCCCCGGCCCGCTGGAACGCCCCCTCGCCGAGGTGCTGTCGGTGCTCGCCGACGTCGAGTCCAAGGGTGGCGCGACGGTCTACCGCTTCACCCCCGGCTCCGTACGCCGCGCGCTCGACGCCGGGCAGGCCGCGACCGACCTGCACGCCTTCCTGTCCACGCACAGCCGTACGCCGGTGCCGCAGCCGCTGAGCTACCTCATCGACGACGTGGCGCGCCGCCACGGCCATCTCCGGATCGGCGCGGCATCGGCGTACGTACGCTGCGACGACGAAGCCGTGCTCAACGAGATCCTGGCCGACAAGCGTTCGGCCACCCTGCGGCTGCGCCGGCTCGCTCCGACCGTCCTGGCCGCGCAGGCCGACCCCGGATCGCTCCTCGAAGGGCTGCGCGAGATGGGGTACGCCCCGGCCGCCGAATCCGCCGAGGGCGACGTCCTGATCACCCGCGCCGGCGCCCGCCGAACCCCGCCCCGTACACCGCCCGCCCCCGTCCCCGAGGGGCCGCCGGTCCCGGACGCCACCCTGCTGACCGCGGCGGTCCGGGCCATCCGGGCCGGCGACACGGCCGCCCGAGCCGTCCCTCACGACGCTCCGGACACGGCGACCGCGGGCTCTCTTCCCCGCACCACCCCCGCCGAGACCCTGGCCACGGTGCAGGCCGCCGCGATGACCGGCTCCGCGGTCTGGATCGGCTACGTCAACGCGGACGGCGCCGCCAGCCAGCGGGTGATCGCCCCGGTCAAGGTCGAGGGCGGCTTCGTGACGGCGTACGACCACACGGCCGACGAGGTCCGGACGTATCCGCTGCACCGGATCACGGGCGTCGCGGAGCTCGCCGACGAGCAGTCGACCTGACCGTGGGCTTTCCTCACCGCCGGCCGGCCGAAGGGAAGGCGGTCAGCGAACCGGGAGCCCGCCGACGGTCGCGGCCTCGCGGAGTACGTCGACGAGCATGGGCATGGTGAGCCTCCCGGTGAAGGTGTTGCGCTGGCTCGGGTGGTAACTGCCCAGCAGGCGCAGCTCCTGCCGCCGCTCCGTGGCGGGCAGCACGACGTGCGCGCCGTGGCCGAAGGCGGGGCGCGGGTGCGGCAGTCGCCAGCCCGCATCGGCGAGCACCGGCAGCAGCGCCTGCCAGCCGAAGCCGCCGAGGACCACCACCGCCCGCAACCCGGGGCTCAGCAGATCCAGTTCGGCGGCCAGCCAGGGTCGGCAGGTGTCCCGTTCCGCCGGGGTGGGCTTGTTGGCCGGGGGCGCGCAGTGCACGGGCGAGGTGAGCCGTACACCGCGTAGTTCGAGCCCGTCCCCGGTGTGCGCCGAAGTGGGCTGCGAGGCCAGGCCCACGGTGTGCAGGGCGGCGAAGAGGAAGTCGCCCGCCGCGTCGCCCGTGAACATCCGGCCGGTCCGGTTCCCGCCGTGCGCGGCCGGAGCGAGCCCGACCACCGCCACCGCCGCGTCCGCCGGCCCGAAGCCGGGCACCGGCCGCCCCCAGTACTCCCAGCCCTGGAAGGCCGCCCGCTTGACCTCGGCGACCTCCTCCCGCCAGGCCACCAGCCGGGGACAGGCCCGGCACCCGGTGACGAGCGCGTCCAGCTCCCCCAGCCCGGCACACCGCGGCGCGTGGTGCGCCGGGAAGCCCGGGTCATCGGCTCCCGGCGCCGGACCTGCCGCCTCCGTCGCATCCATTCCTCCACGCTACGACCCGGGCTCACCCGGCCTGGGCCAGCGCCTCGCCGGGAGCCGCCGTGGGGTGGTCCGGTGTGCCGGTGGACGTCAGGCCGATGCCGATCAGCACCATGCGCAGCGCACGCTCCGAAGCGTCGGCGAGGAACTCCCCGCCACGGTCGAGCGCCTCCGCCAGGCCCACCGGTGCGGGCAGTATGCCGCTGTACGCGTCGACACCCGACTCCCGTATTTGGTGGGCGCCCTCGCCGATCGTCCCGGCCAGGACGAGCACCGGACGGCCGAACAGCTTGGCCCGGCGTGCCACCTCGGCGGGTACCTTGCCGCGCGGGGTCTGCCGGTCCAGGGCGCCCTCGGCGGTGATCACGAGGTCGGCGCGGGCCAGCCGCGCGTCCAGGTCGAGGTGGTCGAGCAGCACCTCGAAGCGCGGGAGCAGGCGCGCACCGAGCGCGGCGAGCCCCGCGCCGAGTCCGCCCGAGGCACCGGTGCCGGGCCCGTGGCGCAGAGCGTCCGGCGGGGCCGTGTCCGGCGCGCCGCACAGGCGCGGGCGTACGTCGCGGGCGAGCACGTCCGCCCAGTGGTCGAGAGCCTCGGACAGCTCCTCGACCTGCTGCGCGGTCGCCCCCTTCTGCGGGCCGAAGACCCGGGCCACCCCCTGCGGCCCGCACAGCACGTTGTACGGATTGCAGGCGACGAGCATCTCCGCCTCGGACAGCCGGGGGTCAAGTCCCGAGGTGTCGATGCGCGAGAGGCGACGCAAGGCCCCTCCGCCCGGCGGAAGTTCACCTCCGTCGGCGTCGAGCAGCCGCGCTCCCAGCGCCTGGAGCGCTCCCGCGCCGCCGTCGGACGTCCCCGAGTCCCCGCAGCCGACGAGGATGCGGTGCGCTCCTGCGTCCAGCGCGGCGCGGATGAGCTCGCCGACTCCGTACGTCGTCGTGGACACCGGGTCGCGGCGGTCCGGCGGTACCAGGCCGAGACCCGCCACCGCGGCCATCTCCACCACTGCGGTGCGCGGCTCGTCGGCGGAGCCGCCGAGCAGGGCGAAGTGGGTGGCGACCGGCTCGCCGACCGGCCCCGTCGCCGTACGGCGCACCAGCCGGCCTCCCGTGGCGGCGGCCAGCGCCTCCGCGGTGCCCTCGCCTCCGTCGACGAGCGGGATGAGGTCGATCTCGGCGTCGGGGACCACACGCAGCAGCCCCTCCGCGATGGCCTGCGCGGCGTCCTGCGCGGACAGGGACTCCTTGAAACCGCTGGGTGCGACGGCGAACCGGTATGTAGCGGACATGGCTGCTCCTGAGATGGCAGGCGAAGTGAGAGGTGAACGGCTCGCGAGGAGGGGAAGCGGTCAGGGCTCGACGCCGAGCAGCGGCCAGACCCCGAGCGCGAAGAGCAGGACGACCACCGCGCTCAGCGGTGCCAGCACGGCCGACAGGCGCAGCAGATCGCGCGGGGTGTACGTCGGGACGCCCGGGACGTCGGCGAAGAGGGCCACGGGCTTGGCCGAGGCGGGCAGGGTGTGGCAGAACCCGGCGGCGGCGGTGGAGGCCAGTGCGGCGGCCACCGGGTTGATCCCGAGCCCCGCCGCCGCCGCCACGACCAGCGGCACGAGCACGCTGGAGCGGGCGGATCGCGACTGCAGGACCAGATGCGCCGCGGTGCTGAGGACGACGACCACCGCCAGGAAGGCCCAGGTGGGCACGCCGGTGCCGGTGGGCAGTCCCGAGACGAGCCACTCCGCGGCCCCCGACTGCGAGAGCGCGGCGCCCATCGCCATCGTCGCCGCCATGAACAGCAGCAGCGACCACGGCACCGTCGACAGGGCGTCCTTCAGCCGGACCGTGCCCAGCGCCGGCGACGCGGCGACCACCGCGCCGATCAGCGCGACCAGGGCGGGCGGCACGCCGTGCAGCGGCTCGCTGCACCACAGCACGACCACCGTGCCGAGCAGCATCGCGCACCGCGCCTCACCCGGCTCCAGCGGGCCGGTCACCGGCTTCTCGCTGTGCTCCTGGATCTCCTCCACGCTGATGCGGACGGGACCGCGCCGGTCCGCCCGCCGCGTCGTGGTGAGCAGCACCAGCTCCGCCGCGAGATGGGAGGAGACCACGGCAAGCGGCAGACCCAGCAGAAGCCACTGGGTGAAGCCGATGCGCTGTCCGGTGGCCTCCCACAGCACGGACACCGTGATGAGGTGCGCGCCCGCCCCGATGAGCGTGGCCACCGCTGACAGGAGGATGACCGTGGGGAAGAGCAGCGCCAGCATGACCACCAGCCGCTTACGGCCGGCCAGCGCCCTGGCCAGGGCCAGGAAGACGGGCAGCGCGAGCGCCGCCCGGCCCGAGGTCGCCGGAACCGCGAACGCGGTCAGCACCAGGGCCGTGGTCGTCAGATGCACCAGCTGCCGTACGGTGCGGGCCCCGCCGACCAGGAAGGCCGCCGCCCGGCCCGCGAGTCCGCTGCGCGACACCGCGGCGGCGATCACGAAGGCGCAGATGAGCAGCCAGACGGTCGAGTCGCCGAGGGTCGCGAACAGGGTGTCGCTGCTGATCACACCCGCCGCGGCGAGCACGAGTCCGGCGCCCAGCGCGATGTACGTGTCGTCCACCGCGGTCCCGATCCACGCGCAGGTGGCGACGGCGAACACGAGCAGCGTGATCCGGCCGTCGACGCCGAGGCCCTCGACGACGCCGGGCACGAGCAGGACCGCGCACACGCTCAACGCGGCGCACGCCGTCACTGCCTGCCGGATGGTCAGGTTCACCTTGGGGCTCCTCAGCGGGGTGCGTCCGGGCCGGTCCCGGCCCGTGTCACCCAGTCTCCGAAGCCGCGGTGAGCCCCTCATGAGCCGTCCATGAGGAAAAGTTCATGCGCGCGCCTGCCCTCTCACCGCATCCGGTAACCCATGCCCCGTACGGTCTCCAGCCGTTCGGCGCCGAGCTTCTTGCGCAGCGCCCGCACGTAGACGTCCACGATGTTGGAGCCGGGGTCGAAGTCGTAGCCCCACACGTGCGACAGGATCTGCTCGCGCGACAGCACCTGGTCCGGGTGGCGCAGGAAGAGTTCGAGCAGGACGAACTCCCGCGCCGTCAGGTCCACGGTGCGTTCAGCGGCCCGGGCCCGCCGGGTGCGCAGGTCCAGCGTGAGATCGCCACTGCGCAGTACGGTCACCTCCGGCACACGGGCCGCGGTACGCAGCCGGAGCCGTACGCGTGCCAGCAGTTCCTCGAAGCGGAACGGCTTGGTCATCCAGTCGTCCGCGCCGCCCTCCAGACCGGCGACCGTGTCCCGCACCGAGTCCCGCGCGGTCAGCACGATCACCGGGGACGTGACCTGGGCCTCCCGTACCTCCCGCAGAACCGAGAAACCGTCGCGGTCCGGCAGGCCGATGTCCAGGACGATCAGGTCGAAGTTGCCCGTGCAGGCGTAGTCCACCGCCGTACGCCCGTCGCCGGCGACCGTCGTGGTGAAGCCGTTGGCCCGCAGGCCCTTCTCCACGAAGGCGGCGATCCGCTCCTCGTCCTCGACGATGAGAATCCTGCTCACAGTCCGACAGCCTCCACATCAGGTTCCGCAACGGGCGAGCAGGGCAGCAGCAGGACGAAGGTCGCCCCGCCGCCAGGGGTGGCACGCAGCTCGACGCGCCCCCGGTGGCCTTCCGCGATGGCCTTGACGATCGACAGCCCCAGCCCCGCGCCGCTGCCACGGGAGCCACGCCGGGCGGCGCCGCGGCGGAACCGCTGGAAGATCACTTCGGCGTCCTGCGGCCGTACGCCGGAACCGCTGTCCGCGACGTACAGCTCCACCTCACCGGTGTCCGTCAGCCGCGAACCGATGCGGACCACCGCACCGGGAGCCGTGTGCTGGACCGCGTTCTGCGCGAGCTGCACCATCGCCTGGGTGATGCGCTGCGGGTCGAGCGTCGCCCAGCCGTCGGCGCCGCCGTCCAGCTGCCAGTCCCGGCGCCCCAGCGCCCGTACCTTCACATAGACGTCCGCGGTCAGCTCGGCGAGCTGGACCGGTTCGGGGTGGGTGAAGTCGGAGCGTTCGGCCTTGGCGAGCAGCAGCAGGTCCTCGACGATCCGGCTCATCCGGTCGAGCTCGTCGGTGACCAGCCGTACGGTCTCCTCGCGCTCGGCCGGGTCGTCGCCCATCAGCTCCAGATGGCCACGCACGATGGTGATCGGAGTGCGCAGCTCGTGCCCGGCGTCGTCGATGAACTGCCGCTGGGTTCCGAAGGCGCGCTCCAGCCGGTCCAGCATCGCGTTGAATGTCTCGGCGAGCGCCGAGATGTCGTCCCGGCCGTGAACGGGTATACGGCGGGTGAGGTCCTGCTCGGTGAGCTGCGCGGCGGTGGTGCGCACGAGCCGGACCGGCGCCAGTATCCGCCCCGCGACGACCCAGGCGATGCCGGTGGTCATCAGCAGGGCGACGCCCGAGATGGCGAGCAGGACGCGGAAGACGCCGTTCACCACCGCCTGTTCGCCGTCCGCGTGGAAGGCGACCACGAAGGTCCCCTGCGGAGTGCCGTCGCCGGTGCCGACATCGACCTTCGCCCAGCGGATCTCTCCCTCGGGCCGCTGCAGGGTCCCCGTGCTCTCCGACGAACCGGTGATCGTCCTCAGTGACCCGCGGTCCTTGTGGAGGGGCAGCGGGGTGGCTATCTCACGGTTCTGCCGGAGCGTCGAGGGGCCGGCCCCCTCGGTGACGACGGCGAGCAGTTCCTCACCGGTGTCGGCGTACTGCCGCTGGAGATGTACCTCCAGCAGCCGCCTGGGCCCGGCGAAGGGGGTTCCGGTGTCGGGGTCCTTGCCGTGCTCGACGAAGTTCGCGAACTCCTGGGTCTCCTGGGCGAGCAGCATGCTGATCCGGTGGTCCAGGTCGCCCAGCAGGATGGAGCGCGTGGTGGTGGCGACCGCGGCGAGTGCCACGGTCATCACCACCAGCAGCCAGAGCAGGATGCGGACCCGGGCCGATATCCGGTGCCGGGCCGGGAGCGGCTCAGCCGTCGTCGTTGCCGTCGTCGTTGCCGTCGGGGGTCCCGGAGGTGCTGTCGTCATCGGCGTCGTCGGCATCATCGTCGTTGGTGTCGGTGGCGGGCGGCTGCGGGACGACGACGTCGCTCGGCGGCGCCGTCGGGTCCGCGCTGCCCGGGTTCGGGTCGGCGCTGCTGTCCGGCCCCGGGCTGACGGTGGTGCCGGGATCCGGGCTGCCCGACGGCGAGCCGCGGTCCAGCTCGACCCGGGCGGGCACTTCCGGCCGGGCGGGACTGTCGGCCAGCGCATAGCTGGTCGCGGCTATGCCCAGCGGGATCGCGACGACGGCTGCCAGGGTGGCGATACGGTGCGAGAAGGCCATACGCAGAGCCTGCCGCCTCCGACCGACGGCCGGCATGAAGCCAAGATGAGGAAACCTTCATCTCGGGTTCCGCCGTCCCGGCCGGTGCTTCTGGCTCATGCCCTCAACGTAGCCGCCCGGTCGCCGCCCCGATGCGGCACACTGGACGTTTGGCCGTTCGCACCCGGGCGGCCACCCCCCGCAGGAAAGGGCCGACGCGCGTGACCGGACCCCTCATCGTCCAGAGCGACAAGACGCTGCTCCTCGAAGTCGACCACGAACAGGCCGAGGCCTGCCGTCGTGTCATCGCGCCCTTCGCCGAGCTGGAGCGTGCCCCCGAGCACATCCACACCTACCGCGTGACCCCGCTCGGCCTGTGGAACGCCCGGGCAGCGGGGCACGACGCCGAGCAGGTCGTCGACGCGCTCGTGGAGTACTCGCGCTACCCCGTGCCGCACGCGCTCCTCGTCGACATCGCCGAGACGATGGCGCGGTACGGCCGTCTCACCCTGTCCAAGCACCCGGTCCACGGGCTGGTGCTGACGTCCAACGACCGGCCGGTGCTGGAGGAGATCCTCCGCTCGAAGAAGGTCCAGCCGCTGGTCGGGGCACGCCTCGACCCGGACACCGTGGCCGTGCACCCCTCCGAGCGCGGGCAGATCAAGCAGACGCTGCTGAAGCTGGGCTGGCCCGCCGAGGACCTCGCCGGGTACGTCGACGGCGAGGCGCACCCGATCGAACTCGACCAGGACGGCTGGGCACTGCGCCCGTACCAGAAGCAGGCCGTCGAGGGCTTCTGGCACGGCGGCTCAGGCGTCGTCGTCCTCCCCTGCGGGGCGGGCAAGACGCTGGTCGGCGCCGGTGCCATGGCCGAGGCCAAGGCGACCACGCTGATCCTGGTCACCAACACCGTCTCCGCCCGGCAGTGGAAGCACGAGCTGGTGAAGCGGACCTCGCTGACCGAGGACGAGATCGGCGAGTACAGCGGTACGCGCAAGGAGATCCGGCCGGTCACCATCGCCACGTACCAGGTGCTGACCACCCGCCGTAAGGGGATCTACCCGCACCTGGAGCTGTTCGACTCCCGCGACTGGGGGCTCGTGATCTACGACGAGGTGCACCTGCTGCCCGCGCCCGTCTTCAAGTTCACCGCCGACCTTCAGGCCCGCCGCCGCCTCGGGCTCACCGCGACGCTGGTACGCGAGGACGGACGTGAGTCGGACGTCTTCTCGCTCATCGGGCCCAAACGGTTCGACGCGCCGTGGAAGGAGATCGAGGCGCAGGGCTACATCGCGCCCGCCGACTGCGTCGAGGTCCGCGTGAACCTCACGGACTCGGAGCGCCTCGCGTACGCGACGGCCGAGGCCGAGGAGAAGTACCGGTTCTGCGCGACGACCGCGACGAAGCGGAAGGTCACCGAGGCGCTCGTACGCAAGCACCGGGGCGAGCAGACCCTCGTCATCGGGCAGTACATCGACCAGCTCGACGAGCTCGGTGAGCACCTGGACGCCCCGGTGATCAAGGGCGAGACGAGCAACGCGCAGCGCGAAAAGCTGTTCGAGGCGTTTCGTCAGGGCGAGATCAGCGTGCTGGTCGTGTCGAAGGTCGCCAACTTCTCGATCGACCTGCCGGAGGCGACGGTCGCCATCCAGGTGTCCGGGACGTTCGGCTCACGCCAGGAGGAAGCACAGCGGCTCGGCCGGGTGCTGCGGCCGAAAGCGGACGGGCACGAGGCCCGGTTCTACTCGGTGGTCGCCCGCGACACGATCGACCAGGACTTCGCGGCGCACCGCCAGCGTTTCCTGGCCGAGCAGGGCTACGCCTACCGGATCGTCGACGCGGACGAGCTGCTGACGGACAGCTGACAGGGGCCGGGCCGCCGGTCCCGTCGCGGCTCAGCGGTGGCGGCGGACGACGCCCGCCTCCTCCGCGTACTCCCCGAGGACGGCCACACCGAACGCGGTGCGTGCGAAGACGGACACGGCGCGCACCGCGTTCCCCATGCGGTGGCTGCGGGGCTGACCGGTGACCGCGGTCGCGCCGTGTGCGGGCCCGGTCCTGCGTGGGTTCAGATGAACAGTGCTCATGCATTCCATGGTGCTCCGCCCGCCCGCGCCCCGGCATCGGCCTGCGGGCGGAAGCGCGTACAGGCCCGGGTAGGCCGGAGGTCGCACACTCTCCCCTACGGGACGGACTCCCCTATTCGTTCGCCCCCGGGGGCCGCGGTCGATACAATCGCCGGTCTGCCCGCCTCCCGCACCGTGGTACCGGCCCGCCTCCCTGAGCGGCCGGCAGCCGGGGGAGCGCCGCCGACCGGACGGAAACCGGCCGACAACAGCCGCACGCGCCCAGCGCGTGCACATCTCTGTGTGAACGTCCCCGAGCGGGCCGGGCGGTGTGCCCTGTCCGCCGTCCTGCGTCGAAAAGCCGGAGGCAACACCGTGCCCGCGCACGAAGAGTCAAGCAATCCACTGGTCAGGGAGCGGGCGCATCTCGCCGCGTCCCGCGCCGCGCTGCGCGCCATGCGCGAGGACGTGCAGGCACTCGACATCCGCGACGTCACCGCGAACTGGGTCAACGCCGCGGTCCTGCAGTCGCAGATCGACGACCGCATCAAGGCGCTCGCCGACCTCTCCCACACCCCGCTGTTCTTCGGCCGTCTCGACTACCTGCACGTGGTCGGCGCCGACAAGGCGGAAGGCACGGAGGGAGAGCGGTTCTACATCGGGCGCCGTCACGTCCACGACGCCCACGGCGACCCCATGGTCATCGACTGGCGCGCCCCTGTCTCGCAGCCGTTCTACCAGGCCTCCAGGAACAAGCCGCTGGACGTCGACCGCCGCCGCCGCTTCGGCTACACCGGCGGCGAGCTGACCGCGTACGAGGACGAGCACCTCACCGACCCGGCGGAGACCGGGCAGACCAGCAAGCTCCTCCAGGCGGAGATCGAGCGGCCCCGTGTGGGCCCGATGCGCGACATCGTGGCGACGATCCAGCCGGAGCAGGACGAGATCGTCCGCAGCGACCTCGGCGGAACGGTCTGCGTCCAGGGAGGCCCCGGCACCGGGAAGACGGCGGTCGGCCTGCACCGTGTCGCCTACCTCCTGTACGCGCACCGCGAGCGCCTCGCCCGCACCGGCACCCTCGTCGTCGGCCCGAACCGGTCGTTCCTGCACTACATCGAGCAGGTGCTGCCGGCGCTCGGCGAGCTGGAGGTGCAGCAGGCCACCGTCGAGGATCTGGTGGCGGCGCGCGTCGAGGTGCGCGGCACGGACGAGTCCGCCGCAGCGGTGATCAAGGGCGACGCACGGATGGCGGAGGTCCTGCGGCGGGCGATCCGCTCGCATGTGACGCCCCCGGCGGAGCCGGTCGTGGTGGTGCGCGGCTCACGCCGCTGGCGGGTTCCCGCCTACGAGGTCGAGGAGATGGTCGGCGAGTTGCTGGCCCGGGACATGCGGTACGGCGCCGCCCACGAGGCCCTTCCGCAGCGCATCGCGCACGCCGTCCTCGTACGCATGGAGGAGGCCGGCGAGGCCCCGGACGACCGTGTGCAGAACGCGGTGGCGCGCAATCCGGCGGTGAAGGCGGCCGTGAAGGCGGTCTGGCCCGCGGTGGACCCGGCGAAGCTCGTGCTGCGGATCCTGACGGACGCGGAGTTCCTGGCCGCACACGCGGAGGGCATCCTCACCGGCGACGAGCAGAAGCAGATCCTGATGACCCGGCCCGCCCGCAGCGTGAAGTCGGCGAAGTGGACGACGGCGGACGCGGTCCTGATCGACGAGGCGGCCGACCTCGTGGCCCGGACGCACTCACTGGGGCACGTAGTGATCGACGAGGCCCAGGACCTGTCGCCGATGCAGTACCGCGCGGTGGGCCGCCGCTGCTCGACCGGCTCGGCGACGGTGCTCGGCGACCTGGCGCAGGGGACGACGCCGTGGTCGACGCGGAGCTGGGAGCAGGCGCTGTTCCATCTGGGCAAGACGGACGCGGTGGTGGAGGAGCTGACCGCGGGCTTCCGTGTGCCGCGCGAGGTGATCGCGTACTCCTCCCGGCTGCTCCCCTCGATCGCGCCGGGCCTCGCCCCGGTCGAGTCGGTGCGTGAGGCGCCCGGCTCCCTCGCGGTACGTGAGGTGGCGGTGGAGGAACTGGACGCCGCGGTGGTCGCGGCATGCGAGGAGTCGCTGCGCCACGAGGGCTCGATCGGCCTGATCGCCGCCGACGCCCGCATCCCGTCTCTGTCGGCGGCCCTCGCAGCGGCGGGCCACAGCTGCCTCTCCCCCGGCGAGGAGACCACGGCGGACTCCCGGCTGACCCTGGTCCCGGCCTCACTGGCCAAGGGCCTGGAGTACGACTACGTCGTCCTGGACGAACCGGCGGCCCTGGTCGACGGCGAACCCGACGAACGCACGGGCCTGCGCCGCCTGTACGTGGCCCTGACCCGCGCGGTCTCGGGCCTCGTGGTCCTGCACGCGGCGCCACTGCCGGAGCAACTCGGCTAGCGGGCCGTCACGCGCGGGGTCAGGCCGGGCGGATCAGGCGATCACGTCACCGCGGTGACCACGACGGCGGTGTTGACCACAACCATCGCCGCCTGCATGGTGCGTATCGCCGTGCGGACGTCGTCGCCCGCCCACTGACCCTGCGCGATCTCCGCCATACGAGGCTTCACCTCGCGCGGCGGCACCTCTGGGAAAGCCAGACGGTGCAGGCCTGCGGCGTGGATCAGAGCCACGAGGCCGGCCGACCGGTCGTCCGGATCCGCGCCCCGCAGCACCACCGCGGCCAGGCGTTCGCGCAGCTCCACCTCGGTCGCCCCGCCGGCCTCTGGGTAACGGCGCACCGGGAAGAGGCCCAGCACCTTGCGCCGCTCCTCTATCACGAGGCCGCGCGAACGCAGGCTCTCGATCGTGGCGCCCACCGCCTTGCCGTGGTCCCTCGCCAGCCAGTCCGTCACCTTGGGCGGCTTGCTCTTCTTCGCCGCCCAGGTGTCCATCAGCGCGAGCCGCTCGTCGAGAAGAGCTACACCGGTGGGCGTCCTGTCGGCCACCGAAAGCCGACCGCCGTCCACCGAGAGCCGCCCCGCCAGGACGAGTTCGAGCAGGATGCCGCCCGCGACCGCCCATCCGGCGGTCTGCTGCTCCTTGGCAGCTCCGGACTCGTCGTCCAGAGAAAGCAGCATGATCTCTTCACCCAGCGTGACCGGCATGATTCCACTCCTCGCTCGTTCGCTTACCCTCAGTGACGAACGAAGCCGGCGATCGGTTCCCGGTCACCTCGCCATCCCCTCGGCCTCCACCCCCAGCCCCTCTCCGGGTCGGGTGGATGCGGGGCCGGCGCCCCGCCGCATCCGCAACCAGGCCCCCTCCCCCGGCCGCCGAACTCACAGGCCGCAAGTCCCGTCACTCGGAGGGAAGTTGTTGCGGCAGTCGATGCGCGAGGCGTTTACAGACCATCCGGTGCGCGCTACGTTTTTGGGAGCGCTCCCACGAGTCCCCTCCCCCCACCCGCACAGCAATGCCTACAGGTCGGCGACTGGACCCGGGACGGTCCAGGACGGAACTTCCATGCGCACGACCGGGTCACCAGGGTCATCTGCCCCACCCAGAGAATCCCGAAGGAGATCAACCTCATGGCCATGCGACACACCACTCGGACAAACGCCCGGCGGCGCGCTCCCCGCACGCTGAGCCTCATGGGGGCCGGCCTCCTGGCCCTCGCCCTGGCCGGTCTGCCCACTCCCGCGTCCGCCCACGGCGTCGCCATGGACCCGGGCTCACGCAGCTACCTGTGTTACAAGGACATGATCGCGAGCGGGAACCAGACCCCGTCCAACCCGGCCTGTGCCGCCGCGGTCGCGGCGACCGGCACCACTCCGCTGTACAACTGGTTCGGCGTCCTGGACTCCAACGGTGGCGGGCGGACCAAGGGGTACATCCCCGACGGCGAGCTGTGCAGCGGTGGTCACAACGGCCCGTACAACTTCTCGGCGTACAACGCCGCCCGCAACGACTGGCCCACGACTCACCTCACCGCAGGCACCACCACCAAGGTGAAGTACAGCAACTGGGCCGCCCACCCGGGCAGGTTCGACGTCTACATCACAAAGAACGGCTGGACGCCGAACCAGGCTCTGAAATGGGACGACCTGACGCTCACCCAGAGCGTGAACAATCCGCCGCAGGCAGGTGGAGCGGGCTCGGACGGAGGGAACTACTACTGGAACCTCCAGCTCCCTCAGGGCAAGACCGGCAAGCACATGCTGTTCATCCACTGGATCCGCTCCGACAGCCAGGAGAACTTCTACTCCTGCTCCGACGTCGTCTTCGACGGTGGCAGCGGCGAGGTCACCGGCATGAAGGGCAGCCGGATGTCGGCGGACGAGCTGGCGGAGGCCGCGGAGAAGGCCGGGACACCGGCTGTACCCGTCCATGCGGAGCACTCCGGGCACGCGGCCGAAGCCGGCCTCGTGTCAGCCACCGCCGACTCCTCGGCCGGTTATCTGCCCGCCGCGACCGCGGTCTCCCTGACGGGAGCCGCCCTGATGTTCGCCGCGGGTGCGGTGGCCCAGGGCCGACGCCGCCGTCGCGAGGCCGAGCAGAACCACTGACCGCGGGGAGCCCGTCCATGGCTCCGGGCCGGTGATCACCGGCCCGGGGCCGTGCTCCGGCCCCCCGGGGCAGGGAGCGGGCCGCGGATGCGACATGTACTCGGGAACCGGACCGGACACCCGGGACACTCGGCGCGCAAAGCCGGTTCCGCCGCCGTGGCACACCGGAGCGGGGGGCGGGTGACACCGCAGCGCCCGTCCCGGCCCCGGTTCCCCTCAGCTGTCGAGCACCTCGCGCCACTCCCGTACCGCTGTCGCGTCCACCGGGCCGCTCCAGCCGCCCGGCCGCGCCGCCCCTCCGATGTGGAAGGCCTCGATGCCCGCGGCGCGCAGCCTCGGCAGGTGGTCCAGGCGCAGGCCGCCGCCGACCATGATCTGCGGCTCGTAGCCGGGCAGGTCCCAGTGCCCCGCTTCGGCCAGCAGCGTGTCCATGCCCGCGTCGACGCCGTTCGGCGAGCCCGCGGTGAGGTAGGTGTCCAGCCCCGGCAGGTCGGCGAGGTGCTTGCGCAGCACGTCGCGGTCGGCCGCGCGGTCGATCGCGCGGTGGAAGGTCCACGGGCACCCGTTCAGCTCGGCGACGAGCCGCTCGACGGCCACCAGGTCGACGTGGCCGTACTGGTCGAGGAAGCCCAGGACGAATTCCTCCGCCCCCGCGGCGCGCATCGCGCGGGCCTTCTCCACGAGGACGCCGATGTCACCGGCGGCGAACCCGTCGGCGACCCGCAGCATGACCCGCAGCGGGATGCTGACGGCGGCCTTGATCTCCGTGAAGGTCTCCGGGGACGGGGTCAGACCGTCGGCCGCCATGTCGGTGACCAGTTCGAGGCGGTCCGCACCGCCCGCCTGCGCCGCGACCGCGTCCTCGGCGTCGAGAGCGATCACCTCCAGGACTGCACGGTTGCTCATGGTGTTCCATTCCTTCGGAGCGGCTGTGACTACAGGTCTAGTCCAATAACCAGACTACGGGTCAGCCACCCGGGGCGCAGCTCCCCATGCGCGCGCATGCGTGCAGATACGCGGGGCCGCGGCGCCGTCCGCCGGGCGGACACGCCGCGGCCCCGAGGGTCACGGAGGTGGAGGGACGTCAGGGCTGGACCGGCATCGACCAGCAGTTGGAGGCGGCCTTCCTGCCGGAGAGGCGGTCGGTCATCCAGGAGATGGCGCTGCCCTGGTCGGTGAGGTAGGGCGCGAGGTGGTTGGTGAGGATCTTGTCGCCGAGGTTGGGCAGCAGGACGGCCTCGTACGTCACGTCGGCACCCTTGCGGCACCAGTCCACCGCGAGCTGCCTGGCCTGCGCGTGTCCGACGATGTCGTCGTGCACCCCGGTCGCCAGCCGCACCGGGGCGGCCGGCTTCAGGTTGCCGATGCGCTGCTGGGCGAGGACCGCCTGCAACTTCGGCTCGGCCGCGATGATGTCGGCGAGGGGCTTGCCGTTGGCGGTCCACTTCCTGCTGTCGGTGAAGGCGTGACCGAGGATCGCGTCGCCCACACACATGGTCGAGGTGTCCTTCAGCGCGGCCTTGCCGAGGTCGTTCGTGTTCGCGTCGACCACCGCCTTCAGGGACGGGTCGGTCTGGACGAAGCCGTTGATCGACCAGCCCAGCGCGCCGGCCAGGGCGCTTTTGTCGATGCCCTTCATGACCTCGGTGAGGTCGGCGGGCGGGGCTCCGGCGTAGGTGCCCGCCAGGTTGACGTCGGGGGCGTACGAGGGCTGCAGTTCGGCCGCCGAGGCGCTGGCTCCGCCGCCCTGGCTGTAGCCGTAGAGGCCGACCCGCGACTCGGGGGTGAGCGACGTGCCGGCGACGGATCGCGCCGCGCGGGCCGCGTCCAGGAGGGCGTGGCCCTCGTCGACCCGGTTGACGTAGGTGTGGAGCCGGTCGGTGGCACCGAGGCCCACGTAGTCGGTGACGACGACGGCCGCACCGGCGGCGAGGAAGCGGTAGACCGCGAGATTGTCGTAACCGATGGACACCGTGCCCTCGCCGATGACCAGCGGGTGCTGGAGCGACAGCGAGGGGGCGCACTGGTCGCCCTGGCCCATGGTCCCGGAGGCCAGCGCCACCAGGGGGCGGGGGCCGGCACCCCTCCACGCGGCGGACGGCTCGATGTAGGCGCCGGTGACGGCGACGGGCCCGCCGCCCGCGTCGGTGGACTTGTACATCAGCCGCGTCGCGGTGCCGGGCAGCCGGCGGCCGTCCAGGCCGGGAAGGCTGAGGCCCAGCGGCAGCGGCTCCGTACGGACGAGGGACCCGTCGTCGGCGGGCAGTTGCGCCGGCGGGTCGTAGAAGGCGGGGATGGTCACACCCCGGGAGACCACCGGCTCCGACCCGGCCGAACCGTTGGCGGAGGCCGGCACGGCCGCTGCGCCGAGGCAGGCGGCGGCGGCCACCGAAGCGGCCAGCAGGCGTCCCGTGCGGCGTCCCTGCCGACGGGGGCCCAGGATGTGGGGGGTGTTCACGGTCGAGCTCGAACGGGTGGTCTTGCGCGGACTCACGGCTCACTCCTCGCTCTGCTCAGATGAAGGTGAGCGCAAGCTAGCACCCAGGCGTTACCTGAAGTAACTCGTCGGTAAGTTACGCTTCGGTAACGTCAAGGGGAGGGCGCGGACAGGGGGCTCGATCACCCTCACCCCCCGCACCAGGGCCCCTGTCACGCCCGTACGAACCGCACCGGCGTTCCCGGGGCCGCCTGCGCCGCCCCCGCCAGCGCGGTCTCCGCGACCACACCCACGACCGGGTAACCCCCCGTCGTCGGATGGTCGTTGAGGAACACCACGGGAAGCCCGTCCGGCGGCACCTGGACCGCTCCCAGCACCATGCCCTCGCTGGGCAGTTCGCCATCCCTGGCGCGTGTCAGGGAGGGGCCCTCCATGCGCAGCCCGATGCGGTTGCTCCGCTCGGAGACCCGGTACGCCGCGGTGGTGAGCGTGCGCAGAGCCGCCTCCGTGAACCAGTCCTCGCGCGGCCCCGGGTGCAGGGGCAGCACCAGCTCGGCGGGGGCACCCGGCCAGGGCACGGTGTCGGCGCGCGGGGCGCCGCCCGGCTGCCCCAGCGGCAGGAGGTCGCCGTCGCGCAGGACCGGCGGGCCGAGCCCCGAGAGCAGGTCGGCGGATCTGCTGCCGAGTACCGGCTCGGGCACCAGGCCGCCCGCGAACGCCAGATAGCCGCGCAGCCCGTGCACGGCGGGCCCGGCCTCCAGCACCGAGCCCCCGGGTACACGAACGGGCGCGCCCCACGCGACAGGGCGGCCGTCCACCGTGACCGGGCACCCCGCCCCGCCGACGACGGCGAGCACCGGCCGGGTGCCGGTCACCCGGACCGCGCACCCGGTGAGCGTGGTCTCCAGCACCGCCGCGTCCGGCGCGTTGCCGACGAGCCGGTTGGCCAGCCGCCGGGCGGGCCCGTCCAGCGCCCCGGCGCGGGGCACGCCGAGATGGGCCCAGCCCACACGCCCCTCGTCCTGCACCGTGGTCAGGGCGCCCGCCCGGACGACTTCGAGCCCCGGGCTCATGCGCGCACCCCCGCCGGCACGAAACGCACGCGGGCCCCGGGACCGAGCAGCGCGGCGGGTTCGCGTGCCGGGTCCCAGAGGGCGCCGGGCTCCGGCGTCCGGCCGATGAGCTGCCAGCCGCCGGGCGACGGGCGCGGGTAGACCCCGGTGTACGGGCCGGCCAGGGCCAGCGCCCCGGCAGGCACCCGGGTCCGGGGCGTGGCCCGGCGTGGCACGCGCAGGTGTCCGGGCAGGCCCGTGAGGTATCCGAAGCCAGGCGCGAAGCCGCAGAAAGCCACCCGGAATTCCGTATCGGCGTGGATGCGGGGCACCTCGTCGACGGCGACGCCCCAGGCCTCGGCCACATCGGCGAGGTCGGGGCCGTCGTAGACGACGGGTATCTCGACGGCCTCCCCCGCACCCCTGCGCAGCGGCGGCACGCTCCACGACCGCAGCCGCCCCGCGAGCGTGCGGTCCTCCACCCCGTCCAGCAGGACCGTCCGCGCGCCGGGGACGATCTCGCGTACGGCGGGGAGCTCCCCGGCGGCCCGGCGGCGGAGCAGCTCCGCGTGGAAGGCCTCCGCCTCGTCGCCGGAGGCCAGTTCCACGAGGAGGGCGCGCGGTCCGGCCTCCAGCACCCGGATGCCGCTCACGCGAACGCCCGCACGCTGACGCCCGCTTCCTCAAGCGCCGTCCGGACCCGCAGGGCGAGGGCCGCGGCCCCAGGGGTGTCCCCGTGGACGCACAGCGACCGGGCCGCGACCGCTATCCGGCTGCCGTCCACCCCGGTCACGGCGCCGTCGACGGCCATGCCGACACTGCGGCGTACGACCGCGTCGGCGTCGTGCACCACGGCGCCCGCCTCGCCCCGTGGCACGAGCGTGCCCTGCGGGGTGTACGCGCGATCGGCGAAGGCCTCCTCGACGGCGGTCAGACCCGCCGCCTCCGCGTGCGCGAGCAGCCGGGAACCGGGCAGCCCGAGGACGGCCGGGCGGCCACCGGCGAGCAGCACGCCCGCGACGACGGCAGCGGCCTGCGCCTCGTCCCGGACGACGCGGTTGTAGAGGGCGCCGTGCGGTTTCACGTACGAGACCGTGGAGCCGGCCGCCTCCGCGAAGACCCGCAGGGCGCCGATCTGGTACGCGATCTCGGCGGTCAGCTCGGCGGCCGGCACGTCCATGGCGCGCCGCCCGAACCCGGCGAGGTCCCGGTAGGAGACCTGCGCCCCGATGCGTACGCCCCGCTCCGCCGCCGTGTCGCAGACCCGACGCATCACGGAGGCGTCGCCCGCGTGGAAGCCGCAGGCCACATTGGCGCTGGTGACACAGGTCAGCAGGGCCTCGTCCTCGGTGAGGGTCCAGCGTCCGAACCCTTCACCCAGGTCCGCGTTGAGGTCCATCGGCCGCGCGGGGCGCGTCACACTCGTCAGATCCGTCACGGGCGCACGCTAGCGATTGTTCAACAATCTGACAAGAGTCCGCCCGCCGCCTGAGACACTCGTACGGTTCACTGAACACCGCGCAGCTGACGGAACACCAGGCAGGCCCTGTTCGCGAGGAGCAGGCACGGGAGACGCGGCAGGCACGACCGCACGACAGGCACGACAGGCACGACAGGCGAGACAGGCAGGGGACGGGGCATGGCGGGGACGACGAACCGCGGAAGGGCCGGCGGCACACCGGACCTCCCGGAACTGGCGACGCACAGCGCCTCCCTGGAGCGGTCCGGTACGGCCGAGCGGGTCGCCGCCATCCTGCGGGACCGGATCACCGAGGGCTACTTCCCGCCGGGCAGCCGCCTGTCCGAGGAGAGCATCAGCGGCGCCCTGGCCGTGTCCCGCAACACGCTGCGCGAGGCGTTCCGC
Source organism: Streptomyces sp. NPDC002911 (assembly GCF_053591835.1). Classification (NCBI taxonomy): domain Bacteria; kingdom Bacillati; phylum Actinomycetota; class Actinomycetes; order Kitasatosporales; family Streptomycetaceae; genus Streptomyces; species Streptomyces sp. NPDC002911. The sequence goes on from NZ_JBSFUO010000004.1 coordinate 254,119, forward strand.
CTGCTGTCGCACGAACGCCTTCTGGAGCACCGCCTCAACCGGGGCGTCTTCGTCCGCGTCCTGGCCGTGGACGACCTGGTCGACATCTACCGGGTGCGGCTCCTGGTCGAGTGCGCGGCCCTACGGACCCTGGGCGAGCCCCCGTTCGACCTGACGGCGGTGGAGGCCGCGGTGTCGACGGGCGAGCAGGCCGCACTCCATGACGACTGGCCGGCCTGCTCCACCGCCAACATCCGCTTCCACCAGGCGCTGGCCGGCCTGGCGAACAGCCCCCGCACCGACGAACTGATGTGCAACGTCCTCGCCGAACTGCGGCTCGCCTTCCACGTGATGGCCGACCCCCGTCGCTTCCACGAGCCCTACCTCACCCGCAACCGTGAGATCACGGACAGACTGGCCAAGGGCGACGCGGCCGGCGCCGAGCGGATGCTCGCCTTCTACCTGGAGGATTCCCGGCGCCAGCTGGCGGAGGCGTACGCGCAACGACTCATGGAGCGATAGCCCCGGATCGTCCCCTGATCCACACTCCGCTGCTGCACTCCCGGAGTGCCCCCATTCCGTCCCGGACACGGGCGTATTCAGACAAGCCACCCGCCACCCTGGCCTCCCGCACCGCCGATTCCGATCGATGTAACTCGCACCCTTGTGGGATTGTTGAACAAGACCTTAAGGTCTCGCGTTAATACCCCCGTCTGAGCAGGCTCGTGCACCGCCACGTCCCTGCGCGGAAGAAGGCCGACGCGTGATCGTTCTCCTCGGCGTGCTCGTGGTGATCCTCGGATTCGCCACCCGCCGCAATCCTCTGCTCGTGGTGGGTGCCGCCGGCATCGTCACGGGGCTGCTCGGCAAGCTCTCGCCGCAGGAGGTGCTGGCCACGTTCGGCAGCAGCTTCGCCTCTTCCCGCTCGGTGACCGTCTTCGTCATCACTCTGCCCGTCATCGGGCTCCTGGAGCGCTACGGCCTGCAGGAGCAGGCCCGTACCCTCATCGGCAAGCTGGGCAAGCTGACCACCGGCCGTTTCCTTACGCTCTACCTGCTGATACGGCAGCTCACCGCCTCGGTCGGCCTCACCAGCATCGGTGGCCCCGCGCAGAGTGTGCGGCCCCTGATCGCCCCGATGGCCGAGGCGGCCGCCGAGGCCAAGGCCGGCCGTCCGCTGCCGCAGAAGCTGCGCGAGAAGGTCCGCTCGCACGCGTCCGGCGCCGACACCATCGGAGTGTTCTTCGGCGAGGACTGCTTCATCGCCATCGGGTCGATCCTGCTGATCACCGGCTTCGTGAACTCCACGTACGGCCAGCACCTCGAGCCCCTGCACCTGGCCCTGTGGGCGATCCCCTCAGCGATCTGCGCCTTCCTGATCCACGGGGCCCGCCTGCTCAACCTGGACCGGCAGCTGGAGCGCGAACTCGCCGTCGCCGCAGCCGAGAACGACCTGACGGCACACGCCGGGCTCCGGACGGAGGACGCCAAGTGATCAAGTCCGAGCACTTCTTCTGGCTGGTCGGCGCGGTGTTCCTCGTCATGGCCGTGCAGATGGCCATGGACCGCACCAACCCCAAGCGCTTCGGCTCCGCCGGCTTCTGGGGTCTGCTGGGCGCCGCGTTCTTCTACTCCACCGGAGTCGTCGACGAGTCCCTCCCCGCCGAACCCCTGGGCGTCGCCGTCCTGATCCTGATCGTCCTGGGCGGCTGCGGTCTCACCGGCAAGGGCGAGTCACACACTCCGTCCCGCGAGAAGCGCGCGGCCTCGGCCGCCCGTCTCGGCAACAAGCTGTTCCTCCCGGCCCTCACCATCCCCGTCGTCGCGATGGTCTGCGCGACGCTGGTGAAGAACTGGGAGATCGGTGGCGAACCGGTCCTGGAGCCGGGGTACGAGACCATTCTCGGCCTGGGCGTCGGCGCTGTCGCCGCGTTGGCCGTGGGCATGGTGCTCCTGCGCGAGCGGAAGGTCTCCGTACCGCTGCACTCCGGCCGCAACATGCTCGAATCGATGGGCTGGGCGCTGATCCTGCCTCAGCTGCTCTCCGTCCTCGGCTCGATCTTCCAGACCGCCGGCGTCGGGGAGCAGGTCAGGAGGATCAGCGAGGCGGTGCTGCCGGACGGTCAGAAGTTCGTGGCCGTGGCCGTCTACTGCTGCGGCATGGCGCTGTTCACCATCGTCATGGGCAATGCCTTCGCCGCGTTCCCGGTCATGACCGCCGCGATCGGCTGGCCCGTCCTCATCGAGCAGATGAACGGCAACGCGCCCGCGGTCCTCGCGATCGGCATGCTGTGCGGTTTCTGCGGCACGCTCGTCACGCCGATGGCCGCCAACTTCAACCTCGTCCCGGCGGCGCTCCTCGAACTCAAGGACCAGTACGGCCCGATCAAGGCCCAGCTCCCCACGGCAGCGGCCCTGCTGGTCTGCAACGTCGCCCTCATGGCCCTCTTCGCCTTCTGACCCGAACCTCCCCTCACCCCCTGCCCGAAATCACCCCTGGCCCGAGCCGCCCCCTGACCCGAGCCGCTCGCCGACCCCTCTGGAGTCCCCGGATGTCCCCCGCGCTCCCTGCCGCGTACGCCGTCCCCTTCGCGGAACTGGCCCTCGCCAACGTCGTACGCGAATACCCCAACGCGCCCGCCCACCTCTACACCGGGCCCGAGGAACTCGTCGCGCCCCGTACGCTGCACCCCGCGTTCTACGGGGGCTACGACTGGCACTCCACGGTGCACATGCACTGGCTGCTCGTCCGCCTCACGCGCCGCTTCTCCACCACCGGTGATCTTCCGGCCACCCTCATCACCCGTATCCGCGAGGTGCTCGACACCCACCTGACCCCCGAGAACATCGCCGTCGAGGCGTCCTACCTGCGCGGCCGGCCGCACTTCGAGCGTCCCTACGGCTGGGCCTGGCTGATCGCGCTCGCCGCGGAGTGCCGGGCCCTCGCCACGGCCGACGGCGACCGCTGGGCCGACTCCCTGGCCCCCGGCGTGGCAGCGGTCGGTGACCTGCTCGGCGCCTGGCTGCCCAAGGCCACGTACCCGGTCCGGCACGGCGTCCACAACAACAGCGCGTTCGGCCTGGGCCTGATCCTCGACGCGGGCGGGACAGCCGGGCTGCCCGCACCGGTCCTCGACGCGGCGACGGACCGGCTGCGGGTCTGGTTCACCGACGACCACGACGCCCCCGCCCACTGGGAACCCTCCGGCCAGGACTTCCTCTCCCCCGCCCTGGCCGAGGCGGACGCGATGCGGCGTGTGCTGCCGGTGGAGGAGTTCCGTACCTGGATCGCCGCGTTCCTGCCGGCTCTGGTCTCCGCCACGCCCGACTCCACGCTGCTCGACCCGCCGGTGGTCTCCGATCACGCCGATCCCCAGATCGGCCACCTCCTCGGTCTCACCCTGAGCCGGGCGGCCGCCCTCCGTTCGATCGCCGGCGCACTCCCGGACGGCCCGGCCCGTACCGCGCTCCTGGCGTCGGCCGAGGCCCATCTCGCCTTCGGTCTGCCGACGGTGTCCTCCGGGGACTTCTCCTCGGACCACTGGCTGGCGACGTACGCGGCACTGGCCCTGGACACGGCGCCCGGTCACTGAGCGGCGGGTCCCTCACCCGGCCCGCCGACCGGGGGCGGGACCGGGTGACGGCCGTGCGGGCGGGGCGTACGTCCTACCCTCGGGGTATGAGCGACAGCGGCACCTCCGCAAGCCCAAACGCCACCGGCGGCGCACTCCGTGGCCGCTGGCGCGAGACCCTGCTCGCCGCACGCGGCGGGACGGGCCACGGGCCCGATCCTGACCCGTACGCCGATGCCCTCCTCGCGCGCTGGGCCGAACCTCAGCGGCGGTACCACACCACCGCCCACCTGGCCCAGGCCCTGGACCGCGTCGACACCCTGGCCGGCCACGCCTCCGACCCGGACCTGGTGCGCCTCGCCGTCTGGTTCCACGACGCGGTCTACCGCCCCGACCGCTCCGAGAACGAGGAACGCAGCGCGGCGCTCGCCGAACGTGCCCTGCCCGAGGCCGGTGTCCCCGACGCGGCGGCGGCCGAGGTCGCCCGGCTGGTCCGGCTCACCGTCACGCACGACCCTGCGGACGGCGACACCAACGGTGAGGTGCTGTGCGACGCGGACCTCGCGATCCTGGCGGCGGCCCCCAAGGAGTACGCCGCGTACGCGGCTCAGGTACGGGAGGAGTACGGCTTCGTCCCGGACGACGCGTTCCGCGAGGGGCGGGCCGCCGTCCTGCGGCAGCTGCTGGAGCTGCCCAGGCTGTTCCGTACGCCCCATGGCGCGGCGGAGTGGGAGCCGAGGGCGCGGCAGAACCTCACCACCGAGCTGGAGCTGCTCACCCGCTGAGCCGCTCACCCCTCGAGACGGGGGAATGACAGGGACGACAGCACTGTTGGCAACTGTCATGCCCGATTCCGCTTCCAGCCGTCCCCGTATGCCGATGGCCGTCTACATTCTCGGCCTCGCGGTCTTCGCCCTCGGTACCAGTGAGTTCATGCTGTCGGGGCTGCTGCCGCCCATAGCTGACGACATGGACGTGTCGCTCCCGCAGGCAGGCCTCCTCATATCCGCTTTCGCGATCGGCATGGTGGTCGGCGCCCCCCTGCTGGCCGTCGCCACCCTGCGGCTGCCTCGCCGTACGACCCTCGTCGCGCTCATCACCGTCTTCGGGCTGGGCCAGGTCGCGGGCGCGCTGGCACCGACGTACGAGGTGCTGTTCGCCTCCCGGGTGGTGAGTGCGCTGGCGTGCGCCGGCTTCTGGGCGGTCGGCGCCGCGGTCGCCATCGCGATGGTGCCGGTGAACGCGCGGGCCAGGGCGATGGCCGTGATGATCGGCGGCCTGTCGATCGCCAACGTCCTGGGCGTGCCGCTGGGCGCCTTCCTCGGCGAGAGCTTCGGATGGCGTTCGGCGTTCTGGGCGGTGGGCGCGGCGTCCGCCGTGGCACTGGTCGGCGTCGTCACACGCATCCCGCGCATTCCGCTGCCGGATGAGAAGCCGCAGCTCAAGCGGGAGGTCGCGATCTACCGGGACCGTCAGGTGTGGCTGTCGATCGTGATCACGGCGCTCGCGGCGGGCGGCGTGTTCTGCGCGTTCAGCTATCTCGCGCCGCTGCTGACGGATGTGGCCGGACTGGATCAGGGCTGGGTGCCGTGGGTGCTCGGGCTGTTCGGCGTCGGCGCGGTGATCGGTACGACGATCGGCGGCCGGGTCGCGGACGCGCACCTCTTCGGTGTGCTGCTGAGCGGCATCAGCGCCTCGACGGTCTTCCTGGTGGCCCTGGCCCTGTTCGCGTCGAACCAGGCAGCGGTGGTCGTCCTGGCGTTCCTGCTGGGGCTGTCCGCGTTCTACACGGCACCGGCGCTCAACGCCCGTATGTTCAACGTCGCGGGGGTGGCCCCGACACTGGCGGGGGCGACGACCACGGCCGCTTTCAACCTGGGCAACACCAGCGGCCCGTGGCTGGGCGGCGCGGTGATCGACGCGGGCTTCGGCTTCCGGGCCACGGCCTGGGCGGGCGCCGCGATGCTGGTACTCGGTCTGGTGGCCGTGACGGTCTCGATGCGGCTGCGCGGCGACGGTACGCCGTCCCGCCGGATCGCGGCGAGCACACCGGCGCCCGTCAGCGAGGAGCGGGCCGCCCCTTCGGGCGCCGCAATCCCGCGTCGGTGAGCCGGCGCACGATCTCCTTCGACCCGACCTCCCGCGCCCCGGCACGCACCGCATCCGCGTAACGCGCCTCGGGGATGTCGTAGTGGTCGCGTTCGAAGGCGCGGGGCGGGCAGCCGATCGTGGCGGCGAAGGCGTGCAGCTCGGCGAACGACTCGTCGCTGACCAGGTGCGACCACATGCGGCCGTGCCCCGGCCAGGTCGGCGGGTCGATGTAGACGGTCACCGGCCGAGCACCTCGGCGAGCGAACCCACCCGTGCGACGGACACCGTCGCCTTCGTGCAGACCCAGTGCGGATCGAGGCCGAGCTCCGGCTCGACCTCCAGGGCGTGCGGCCCTTCCTCCGTGCACACCGGGCACAGCGGCCAGCGTCCGTGCCGCTCCAGGAGAGCGTCCTGGACGTCCTGGGCCACGAGCCCCAGGACGAAGGCCACGCCCTCGGGCCACTGCTCGACCCACCATCGCCGGTGGGCGACCGCGTCCTCGACCATCGAGACGATTCCGGCCTCTGCGACGTCGCCCGCCACGAGGTCGGCCATCACCAGCGCACGCGCGGTGTGCAGCTCCTGTTCCAGGCTGTTCAACTCCATGGGCCCATTGTCCCCTGCTGCCGACACGCCCGAGCTCGCCCTCCAGAGGCAGGGACCACGGGATCAAAGGGGGGGTTGACGGGATCAACCCGTGAAAATATCTTTCAGACGTGACCAATGACGTGAAGGAAAGTTTCAACCCGGACTCGCCGCCCGCCCCCGCAGCCCTCGCAGCCAAGGTGCGGACCCTCGCTCCGTCCATGACCCGTTCCATGCAGCGGGTCGCCGAAGCGGTCGCGGGGGACCCCGCCGGGTGCGCCGCCCTCACCGTCACCGGTCTCGCCGAGCTCACCGGTACCAGCGAGGCGACCGTCGTCCGCACCGCCCGCCTCCTGGGCTACCCGGGCTACCGGGACCTGCGCCTCGCGCTCGCCGGCCTCGCCGCTCATCAGCAGTCCGGCCGGGCGCCCGCCGTCACCGCCGACATCGCGGTCGACGACCCCATCGCGGACGTGGTCGCAAAGCTCGCCCACGACGAGCAGCAGACCCTCGCCGACACGGCCGCCGGTCTCGACACCGTGCAGCTCGGGGCCGCCGTGGCCGCCGCCGCGACCGCGCGCCGCATCGATGTCTACGGCGTCGGCGCGTCCTCCCTGGTCGGCCAGGACCTGGCACAGAAGCTGCTGCGCATCGGCCTGATAGCCCACGCCCACATGGACCCGCACCTCGCCGTGACCAACGCGGTGCAGCTCCGCTCCGGCGACGTGGCCATCGCGATCACCCACTCAGGCTCCACGGGTGACGTCATCGAGCCGCTCCGGGTCGCCTTCGACCGCGGAGCGACGACGATCGCGATCACCGGCCGCCCGGACGGACCGGTCTCGCAGTACGCCGACCACGTGCTGACGACGTCGACCGCCCGGGAGAGCGAGCTGCGGCCCGCCGCCATGTCGAGCCGCACGAGCCAGCTCCTCGTCGTCGACTGCCTCTTCATAGGGGTCGCCCAGCGGACGTACGAGACGGCCGCACCCGCGCTGTCCGCCTCGTACGAGGCGCTCGCCCACCGTCACACCCCGCGCAACCGCCGCTGACCCCGGCCGCACCCGCACCGAGCACCGTACGAGAACGAGAAAGCAGAGCCCCGTGACCCCCACCACCGACGCAAACGCCGACGCAAACGCCCAGGGCGGATACGGCGACCTGCGCGCCCAGCTCGCCACCCTCACCACGGAGGCGTTCCGGCCGGAGCTCGCCGAGATCGACCGGCTGCCGACGCAGGAGATAGCCCGCATCATGAACGGCGATGACGCCACCGTCCCCGCCGCCGTGGCCGAGAAGCTGCCTCGGATCGCGGCCGCGATCGATGCCACCGCCGAGCGCATGGCACGCGGCGGACGGCTGATCTACGCGGGCGCCGGCACCGCCGGCCGTCTCGGTGTGCTGGACGCCAGCGAGTGCCCGCCCACCTTCAACACCGACCCGTCCGAGGTCATCGGACTGATCGCGGGCGGCCCCTCCGCCATGGTCAAGGCCGTCGAAGGGGCCGAGGACAGCAAGGAGCTGGCCGCCGCCGACCTCGACGGCCTGAGCCTCACCGCCGACGACACGGTGGTCGGGATCTCGGCCTCCGGCCGCACCCCGTACGCCATCGGGGCCGTCGAACACGCCCGTACCAAGGGCGCGCTCACCATCGGCCTCTCCTGCAACGCCGACTCCGCGCTCGCCGCTGCGGCCGAGCACGGCCTGGAAATCGTCGTCGGCCCCGAGCTGCTCACCGGCTCCACCCGTCTCAAGGCGGGCACGGCGCAGAAGCTCGTCCTGAACATGCTCTCGACGATCACGATGATCCGGCTCGGCAAGACGTACGGGAACCTCATGGTCGACGTACGCGCGTCGAACGAGAAGCTCCGCGCCCGCTCCCGCCGGATCGTCTCCCTCGCCACCGGCGCCTCCGACCAGGAGATCGAGGCGGCGCTCACCGCTACCGACGGCGAGGTGAAGAACGCCGTCCTCACCATCCTCGGCGGGGTCGACGGCCCCACCGCCGCCACGCTCCTGGCCGATTCCCGAGGCCACCTCCGCACCGCCCTCACGGCTGTCCGCACCACCTGACGCACCACTCCCCGCACAGCAAGGCAGCACGCACATGGCTACTGAAGACAAGAACCGCGCCACTGCCGCCGCGATCCTGCCGCTTGTCGGTGGCGCCGCGAACGTCAGCTCGATCGCCCATTGCATGACCCGGCTCCGGCTGGGCCTGCACGACCGCACCCTCGTCGACGACGAGGCCCTCAAGGCGGTCCCCGCCGTGATGGGCGTGGTCGAGGACGACACCTACCAGATCGTCCTCGGCCCCGGCACCGTCGCCCGGGTCACCCCCGAGTTCGAGCAGCTGGTCGAGGAGGGCCGGGCGTCCGAGACCCCCGGACCCGTCCCCACGGCCGAGAAGCTGGCCGACAAGGGCGCGGCCATCAAGGCACAGCAGAAGACGAGGAACTCCACCCCCATCAAGCTGTTCCTGCGCAGGATCGCGAACATCTTCGTCCCGCTGATCCCCGCCCTGATCGGCTGCGGCGTCATCGCAGGCCTCAACGGCCTGCTGGTGAACCTCGGCTGGCTGACCTCGGTCACCCCCGCCCTGGCGGCGATGGCCTCCGGCTTCATGGCTCTGATCGCGGTCTTCGTCGGCTACAACACGGCGAAGGAGTTCGGCGGTACGCCGATCCTCGGCGGCGCCGTCGCGGCGATCATCGTCTTCCCCGGCGTCGCGAACATCGACGCCTTCGGCCAGCCCCTCTCCCCCGGCCAGGGCGGCGTCCTCGGCGCCCTCGGTGCGGCGGTCCTCGCGGTGTACGTCGAGAAGTGGTGCCGTCGCTGGGTGCCCGAGGCGCTGGACGTCCTGGTCACCCCGACGCTCACGGTCCTGATCTCCGGCCTCGTCACGATCTTCGGCCTGATGTACGTGGCCGGTGAGGTCTCCTCCGCCGTCGGCACGTTCGCCGACTGGCTGCTCTCCACGGGCGGCGCGGGCGCCGGCTTCCTGCTCGGCGGCTTCTTCCTGCCCCTGGTGATGCTCGGCCTGCACCAGGCACTGATCCCGATCCACACGACGCTGATCGAGCAGCAGGGCTTCACGGTCCTGCTCCCGATCCTCGCGATGGCCGGAGCCGGCCAGGTCGGCGCGGCCGCCGCGGTCTACCTCCGCCTTCCCCGGAACGAGTCGATCCGCAGGACCATCAGGTCCGCCATGCCCGCCGGCCTGCTGGGCGTCGGCGAACCCCTGATCTACGGCGTCTCGCTCCCTCTGGGCCGCCCGTTCATCACGGCCTGTGTGGGCGGCGCCTTCGGCGGCGGCTTCGTGGGCCTGTTCAACCAGCTCGGCGACTCGGTCGGCTCGACCGCCATCGGCCCTTCCGGCTGGGCCCTGTTCCCCCTCCTGGACGGCAACCACGGCCTCGGCTCGACGATCGCGATCTACGCGGGCGGTCTCGTCGTCGGCTACGTGGCGGGCTTCGTCGCCACGTACTTCTTCGGCTTCAGCAAGGCGCTGATGACGGAGTTCAACGTCTCCCAGGAACCGGCCCACTCCACGGTCGCGGCCACCGGCCCCGCCGCCGCGTCGGGCGGCAGCCCGGCGAAGGAGCCCGCGGGCGTCTGACCGGAAACCCTCCGGCGACGGTATCCAGGCACGCATCATGCGGGGGTATCGTCGTCGGCGTTTCCGCTCAGGCGGGGAGTCGCTCAGGCCTGAAGTCGCTCAGGCCTGGAGTCGCTCGGGCCTTGGAGTCGCGCCTCCAGGCCGTCGAGGACGCGGTCGAGTCCGTACGCGAAGTCGGCATCGCGGATCTGCTGCGGGTGCACGTCCCGCCGGCTCGCGTTCCCCTCCCGCAGCCGCAGGTGTTCCCGGTGTTCCCTCGACGCCTCGTCGAAGGCCTCGTCGAAGGTGGGACGCAGGCTCTCCACCCACTCCTGCTCGGTCTTGCCGTGGCGGGCGATCAGCGAGAGGTAAGCGGCCTCGGAGGTCGCGATCCCGATGACGTAGGCCGTGAGCGTCCCCATCGCCTGGTCCTTCTCGTGCGCGGGGAAACCCGCCGCCTCGAACTGCGCGAGCAGCCCCGCCGCCAACCGCATGGCGTTGGGGCCGACGTGGACGAGACCGACCTGGCCGATCTCGGAGGCGATCCAGGGGTGGCGCAGGGTCATGTCCCGCAGTTCGGTGGCGGTGCCGGTGACGCCGGCGCGCCACCGGGTGCGGTCGGAGGCGGGCGGCACCTCCAGCTCGCCGTAGACATCGTCCACGACCAGTTCGATCAGCTCGTCCTTGTTGGCCACGTGCCGGTAGAGAGATGTGGCCGCGGCGTTCAGACGGGTGCCGAGCTTGCGCATGCTGAGCGCCTCGATGCCCTCCGCGTCCAGCAGCTCGATGGCTGCCGCCACGATCTGTTCACGGGTCAGCTGCTCCCGCTGCCGGGGGCGCGGACGGGTCCACACCGATGCGTTCGGCTTCTTGTCAGCTGGCATAGGCCCCTCGTCCCTGCTCGTCCCGCTTCCTCACCCCACCCTAGCGGACACTGTACGCATCTTGCGTACAGTGTTATTTTCTGCGTACGGTGTTCGCATCAAGTAACGTTGTACGCATCGAGTGGGGGCCGACATGCCGAAGAACGTCGTGACGTGGGACGAGCAGGGCAGCTGGGACGCCGAGGGCGCCTGGGGGGCACGGAACTCTGCGGGCCGCAAGCTGGACCTCGCCTACTGGCAGGCCCGCCTCGACACCTTGCGCGCCGAGCACCACGTCCCCGCCGCGTCACTGGCGATCCTCGTCGACGGAACCGTCCACGAGCTGGCCTCTGGCGTCCTGCACCGCGGCACGGGCGTGGAGGCCACGACCGACTCGGTCTTCCAGATGGGCTCGATCGCCAAGATCTACACAGCCACTCTGATCATGCGACTCGCCGAGTCAGGGCAACTCGACCTGGACGCACCGGTAGTGGACGTACTGCCGGAGTTCTCCGTCGCCGACCCCCACGCGACGAGGACGATCACCACGCGTCGGCTGCTCAGTCACACCAGCGGCCTCACCTGCGACTTCACTCACGACAGCGGGCGTGGCGACGACTGCCTCGCCAAGTACGTCGAGGCCGCGCGGAACGTGACGCTCGACTGCCCGCCCGGCACGGCGCTCTCCTACAGCAGCGTCGGCTACAACGTCCTCGGCCGGATCATCGAGGTCGTGACCGGCAAGGTCTGGGACGAGGCCCTGAAGGACCTGCTCCTCACACCGCTCGGCGTCACGCACACCATGACGCTGCCCGAGGAGGCGCTGCGGTTCCGCGCGGCGATGGGACATCTGGGCGAGGCGGGTCAGGATCCTGACCCGGCACCCTCCTGGGACCTGATGCCACGCTCGGCAGGACCGTACGGCAGGGTCATCGCCACGGCCGGGGACGTCGTGCGGCTCGCGGGGATGCACCTCAGCGGCGGCCTAGCGCCGGACGGCACGCGCGTGCTGTCCGAGGAGACCGTCGCCCTGATGCAGCAGCGCGTGGCCGACTCACCCGACAAGTGGACGGTCAGCGCGGACGGCTGGGGGCTGGGCTGGACCCTGTACGACTGGGACGGCGTCCAGGGCTACGGCCACGACGGCGCGTCCATCGGGCAGTACGGCTACCTGCGCGCGGTGCCCTCGGCGGGTGTCGCGGTCGCCCTGCTCACCAACGGCGGCGGCGCGCGCGAGCTGTACGCGGCGCTCTACCGGGAACTGCTCGCCGAGCTGGCCGGGGTGACGATGCCTGACCCTTTCGCCCCTCCGGCCGAGCCGCCCTCGGTCGACCTCGCGCCGCTCATCGGCACGTACCGGCGCGAAGGTGTGGTCATCACCGTCACCGAGCGGGACGGTGCGGGGCACGTGGTGTACGAGTTCGTCGACGGCATGAAGGACTTCTCCGAACCCCTGGAGATCGATCTGACACCGGTGACCGGGACGGTCTTCGCCGGCACGGGGGTGGGCGCGGCGTTCAGCGAGGACTACATGCCCGTGGTCTTCTCCACGCTGGAGGACGGCACGGGCTGCGTCTACATCGGCATGCGGTGCGGGCCCAAGGTCGCGTGACCCGGCGGGGCCACGCGAACAAGGGAGCGCGAACGGGGCGCCGGCCCGGCCGTGAGTGGTCACGAGAAGGTCGCGAGATTTTCCCCGGGAACACGTGTGTGTAGGAAAAGGATTGCCGGGCACCAGATGCCTCGGAGGTTGATAAAAATGGTTCCCCTGCTTCTCGTTCTTCTGCTCGCCCTGATCCTTTTCGGTGCCGGTTTCGCACTCAAGGCACTGTGGTGGATCGCGGTGATCGTACTTGTGGTCTGGCTCATCGGATTCTTCGTGCGTCCGGCGGCCGGCGGCGGCAAGCGCGGCCGATGGTACCGCTGGTAGACGGCTCCGACCAGTAAGAACGCGGGTGGCTCAGGACTTTCGGGTCCTGAGCCACCCGCGTTTATCGCTGTGTTCACCGAATTCACCATGTGTGGACCGGAAAAGCGCGGGAAGCCGACAAGTGAGCGGCACTTCTCCCCTCACAAGGGATTCGCCGCGCCGAATGAACCGTCGAGGAAGGAGCCAAATATGAGCAACAACCTGTGGGGCTACCAGCCTACGAGCGGCCACACCGCGGGCGCCGACCTGACCGGATTCTCGGTCGAGGCGACGGACGGAAGCATCGGCAAGGTCGACAAGCACTCCGACGAGGTGGGCTCGGCCTACATCGTCGTCGACACCGGCGTCTGGATCTTCGGCAAGAGCGTCCTGCTTCCGGCAGGGACGGTCAAGGGGATCGACACGGAGCACAAGACGGTCTTCGTCGACCTGACCAAGGACCAGATCAAGGACTCCCCGGAGTTCGACAAGCACAAGCATGCGGGTGACCCGGGTTATCACGCCCAGGTCGGCACCTACTACGACAGCTACCGCATATAGAACCTGACGCACCATGCGCAGAGGCGGGGCCGGCTTCCTGTTGGAGCCGGCCCCGCTGTCAGGTACGCCCAGGCCGCGGTCCGTGCCCGGCATGGCCGTCTTCGGCCGATTCTCTGACACATCCGGGGGAAGGCTGCGCTCCCCTCAGACGGGAAAGTCGGCTGTGGGCAGGGTGACGTCGAAAGGTTCGGGCAGCCGAAGCGGCTTCCCGAAGGGCACGGGGTCGGAGCGCTTGTACGTTCCGTCCTCGTTCGGCTCCGTGAACAACGTGGCCATCGCCCCGCGTGTGCCGAACCGGTCGATCAGCAGATACATCGCGACCCCTGCCCGCGCGTAGGCGCGGTACTTCTTCGTCCTGTCCTCCCGGGCGTTCCCCTTGGAGGTGATCTCGACGATCAGCAGTGCTTCCGACGCGTCCATAGGATCACTGATCTCCGGATCGGCGGCGGTGACGAGCTCTCTCGGCAGCACGACGAGGTCCGGAACGTAGAGCTTGTCGAGAGGCGCAACGTGCACACCGAGCGTCTGATAGATCCCCAGTTCATCGGGGAGGCCCCGGTACAGCAGACGCTGCACCGTTTCGGCGATGCTGTTGTGGTGCGCATGAGGCGGCGGTACCAAGACGATCTGCCCTTCGTCGATCTCGGCGCGCCACCCCTCGGGCACGTCCAGTTCCTGCCAGGTGCGCAGCAGGTAGTCCCACGGGCGGCCTTCAGAGCCCTGATCGCTTTCGACCATCGCGGCGGTCATCGCAGGTCCCTCCTCCTGTGGCCGTACGTGGGAGCGTAGATCGACTTCCTCGCGGCACACCGCCGCTCCCACCAGCGTCCCACGATCGTGTGACGCTCGCAGTGACCTCTCCGCAGGTGTCCCCGAGCGCGTCGTGGAGCAGGCAGAGGGAGACCGCCGTCCCTCCCACATCCCACTCCCCGGACGCTTGTCTTCCTGCTGCTCGCCGGCGCCCTGGCCCTGCCGCCGGCGCACACCGTCCTCGCGGTACTCCACCGGCGGCCGGCACGGCGGTCACCCGGACGTGACCGCGGAGCGACCTCAGGGCAGGTGCCTCCCGCTCATGACGGCAGCCGCCCCTCCCAGTTGATCTCTTTCACCCGCGCACGCAGCACCAGCCCCGGCGGGGCCGGCCGGACGGCTTCCGGCGGGCAGTCCCATTCCGCGCCGCCGCCCGGCGGGCGCAGCTGTACGTACGGCCCGACCCGGCCCATCACCCGGCCCACCCGGCCGTCCCGGCCGTCCACCGCGAACGTGCCGGGCTCCGGCTTGCACGGCTCCAGTCCTTCAACTGTCATGAGCGGCCTTCGCTTCGAGCTGTGCGCTCAGCCGCAGCGCCGTCTCGATCGAGCACCGGCCGAGGTCGACGAGGGGCGACGGCTCGTCGCCCGCAGACGACACCGGGTCGATCCGCAGCGACGGCAGCTTCACGCCGACCCCCGCGAGCCCGGCCCGCAGCCGCGCCACCGCGTCCTCCGCAGCCCGCACTCTGCCCGCTGCCTCTTTGCGCCGTTCCGTAGCCGTCATCATGATCTTCCCCATTTCCACGCTGAGTAGTGGGTATGCCTACACAGCGTGGCCAATTCGTCGCTACCGTGGAAGACACGCAGTTCCAACACCCGCACGTGTTCCACGGGGAGTCGCCTTGCCCGGACCCAAGAAGCTCGACCCCTCCGCCTCGCCCCGGGCCCTCCTGGGCGCCGAACTACGCCACCGGCAGGAGGCGGCAGGCCTCTCGCAGGAGGACCTCGGGACCCCTTCTGTTCGTCAGCGGCTCCTTCATCGGACAGTTGGAGGCCGGTACGCGACGCATGCAGGCGGACCGAGCCGGACCGGCGCCTGGGCGGCCTTCCTCGACGACCTCAAGCACGCGTAACCCCCGCGCAGGCAACGACTTTCGTCGTCCGCCGTCGCGACGAACGGTGACAGCGGTGTCCTGCCGGGGTTCTCTACCGTGGGCGCGTGACTCGTGTGGATTCCATGGCCCCCGCAACTCCCGCCCCGCAGCCCTCGGCGGTGAGGGCGCGTCCGGCGTCCTGGTCGGCCGTACCGGGGCGCGCTCTCTTCGCGCCCGGGATGTGGCCGACCGGGCGCATCGTGGGCGAATCGCTCCTGAGCCTGGCCCTCGCGCTGCTGGCGACGGGCGCCGGGCTCACGGACGACAAGAGCGTCGTGCAGGCCGTCGGTATCGGCCTGGCAGCCGGGCTGCTGTCGCTCCTGCGGCGTGGGCTGCCCGCCTCCGTGCTGCTGGCCACCGGGGCCGGCTCCGCGCCGTTCATCGGTTTCGCGCCGCTGCTCCTCGTCGTCGCCTGGTCCGCCGGGCGACGGATCGACGGCCTCGGCAGGGCGTGCGCGGTCTTCGGACTCACCTACGCTCTCACCCTGGGCCTGAGCCTCCTGTCGGAGCCGCACACGTCGTTGTCGCTCCTGGCATTCGCCGGGGTGTTGCTTCTGGTCCCGATCCTCGTACCGGGTCTCGCGGGACGTTACTGGTCGCAGCGCCGGACGCTGACCGACACCCTCCACGAGTACAACGCCCAGCTCCTGCGCGAGCGGTTGATGATCGTCGGACAAGCGAGGATGCTGGAGCGTCAGCGCATCGCGCAGGACATGCACGACAGCCTCGGCCATCAGCTCGCGCTGATCGCGGTGCACACCGGCGCGCTGGAGGTGGACCGTGAGCTGACCGGGCAGCAGCGCGAGGCCGTCGGTGTGCTGCGGGAGGCGTCGGTGGCCGCGATGCACGAACTGCGCGACGTGGTCGGCGTGCTGAGGGAGGGCGCGGACGCCGCCCGCGCCGGGGGGACGTCCCAGGGGGCGAGCGGCGAGGACCCCGGGGCTCCGGCACGTGGGGTCGCCGGCATGGACAGCCTCGCGGAGACGTCCCGGAAAGCAGGCACGCCCGTGGAGATCCGGCGCTCGGGCGAGGTGCGCCCGCTCGCGCCGACCGCCGACCATGCGGCGTACCGCGTCGTCCAGGAGGGCCTGACCAACGCCCACAAACACGCTCCGAGTGCATCGATCACCATCGGCCTGCGGTACGAGCCGGACTCGCTCGTCGTGGAGGTCGCCAACGGCCCGGTCGCGGCACCGGTGAACAGCGGTGTGGCGAGCGGAGGCCAGGGGCTGACCGGCCTCGAGGAGCGGGCCCGGCTCGTCGGCGGCATGGTGCACGCGGGTCCCACGCCGGACGGTGGGTTCCGGCTGGCCGGCGTCCTGCCGTACACGTCGCCCGGTGACGCGAGGACGACGTTCGTCGCTCCGCCGGACGACTTTCGGGCGCAGAATTCGGCGGACTCCGCAGGTGAGAGTGATCCGGTCATCGACTGGAACGGTCTCCCTAAGGAGTTGGCCAAGGCAGTGAACAGGACCAAGAGGGGCAACGGCATAGCCATCGGGTGCGGAGTGGTGGCTCTGGTCGCCGTCGTGCTCGTGATCGTGGTGGTCATCGCAGGGGTCTTCCTCGTACGGGAGGCGGACAAGACGATGATCGACCCCGCGCAGTACGACGCGGTGACGATCGGGCAGTCCGAGAAGTCCGTCCGCGAGCTGTTGCCGCAGGGCGACTCGTTCCTGAACACCGGCCCGGGGGACGGCGCCCCGCCGGTACCCGACGGCGCGAAGTGCCTCACCCTCCTCTCCTCCGACCTCGGCAGCAGTTGGGATGCGGAGCCGGTCTTCCGGTTCTGCTTCAAGGACGGCAAGCTGATCGAGAAGAAGTCCTTCGAGACGGCGCTCTGAGCCAACGCGCCTCCGCGGCACGGCAGTCCGGGCGATCGGGCATGATGGCCGGATGCCCGCAGAGATGACCGCTCAGCACCGCTCAGGAGAGTCGTGATCAGGGTTCTTGTGACGGATGACGAGCCGCTCATCCGGGCGGGCATCAGGATGATCCTGTCCTCGGCCGACGACATCGACGTCGTCGCCGAGGCGGCGGACGGCCGTGAGGCGGTCGAACTCGCCCGCGCCCAGCGGATCGACGTCGCCCTGCTCGACATCCAGATGCCGGTCATGGACGGGCTGACGGCCCTGGCGGAGCTGCGCCGGACCGCTCCCCAGGTGCGGGTGCTGATACTGACGACGTTCGGGGAACGGCACAACGTGCTGCGCGCCCTGGCCGAGGGCAGCGCCGGCTTCCTGCTGAAGGACTCGGCGCCCGCGGAGCTCATGCGTGCCGTGCGGGCGGCGGCGGCCGGAGAGGCGTACCTGTCGCCGGGTGCGACCCGGCATGTCGTGGACTCGCTGGCCTCCGGCGGGACCACGCGGCGCGCGGAGGACGCCCGTCGTCGGCTGGAGAAGCTGACCGCCCGCGAACGGGACGTCCTGGCGCTCCTGGGCGAGGGCCTGTCCAACGCGGACGCCGGTCAGCGGATCCACATGAGCGAGGCCACGGTCAAGACGTACGTGAGCCGCATCCTCGCCAAGCTGGAGTGCGATAACAGGGTGCAGGCCGCCCTGCTGGCACGGGACGCCGGCCTGGGTGTGTGACGCGGGGGCGTCTCAGACCACCTGGATCACGTGCTTCCCGCGTACGCCTCCCGCCTCCAGCGCCCGGTGCGCCACGGCGATGCCGGAGAGCGGGTGGACGGTGTCCACCACGGGGCGTATCGCGCCGCTCTCCACATAGCGGGCCAGCTGGGCGAGAAGGTCATGCTTGGGGTTGCCGCTGAAGAAGCGGACCCGGCGGGAGCCGTGGACCGTGGAAGCGAGCAGATAGGAGAGGCTCGCGGCCGGGTGGTCGATGTCGAAGGCGATGGAGACCATACGTCCTCCGGGGGCCAGCAGCCGCCGGAAGGACCGGTGTTCGGTGCCGACCGTGTCCAGGACGACGTCGAAGGAACCCAGGTCGCCCGGGCCCGTCGTCGTATAGCTGTAGGCCTCGTCCGCCCCCAGCTCCCGGACGAAGTCGAGGTTCTTCCCGCCGGCCAGCGCGGTCACCTGCGCGCCCAGCGCCTTGCCGAGCTGTACGGCGATGCTGCCGATCCCGCCCGCACCGCCCCGCACCAGCAGCCGCTCCCCCGCCTTCAGCCGCGCCGTGGTCTCCAGCGCGGTGATGGCGGTCGTCCCGGCCGGCAGGGACGCGGCCTCGACGAGCCCGATGTTCTCGGGGGCGTACGAGAGCTGGCGCGGCCGGACCGCGACGTACTCGGCGGCACTGCCGAACCTCCGCCCCAGGAGCCCCCACACCCGGTCACCCTCGTGCAGCCCCTTCACCGAACCGTCGACCCGGGCGATCTCGCCCGCGAAGTCCATCCCTGTACGCAGGGGGAAGCGGCGGCCCGTCACGAGCCGGACGCGTCCGGCTCGTCCGTACAGCTCACCGCCGTTGACACTCGCCGCGTGAACGCGGACAAGCACCTCGCCCCGCTGGAGCTCCGGCACGGGAACCCTGCCCTCGTACAGCACCTCGGGAGGGCCGTAACGGTCGTAGAGCGCTGCGCGCATATCGTCCATACGTCCCACGCTAACCGGGTAAGTGGACGGCACCCTCCATTTGGAACGAAGTGAGAAACATGCCTGCTCAGTCCTATCGGAAACCCCCCCAGGCCCTCCGCGCCGACGCCCGGGAGAATCGCGAGCGCATCCTCACCGCGGCCCGCGAGGCGTACGCCCTCCACGGAATCGACGTGCCCATCGCGGCGATCGCCCGCCGGGCGAAGGTCGGGGTCGCCACGCTCTACCGGCGGTTCCCCACCCGTGCCTCACTCGTGACGGAGGCGTTCGCGGAGGAGCTCAGCCACTGCGTCTCCGTGCTGGACGAAGGGCTGACCGACCCGGACCCCTGGCGCGGCTTCTGCACCGTGATCGAGAAGGTCTGCCAGATGCAGGCGGTGGACCGAGGATTCACGCAGGCGTTCCTCACGGCGTTCCCCGACCAGACGGACTTCGCGCTGGAACGCACCCGTGCCGAGGAACGCCTTGCGCTGCTGGTCCGACGGGCCAAGGACGCGGGCGGGTTGCGCCAGGACTTCGACATGAGCGACATCACCCTGCTGCTGCTCGCCAACTGCGGCGTGATGGTCGGCTCGGGCGGGGAGGCGGCTGCCGCGTCCCGGCGCCTGGCCGCCTATCTGCTCCAGGCCTTCCGAGCCGAGCCGGCTGCCGCGCTGCCGCCGCCCGCCCGGCTGGACCTCCGGCGAATCCACGAGGCCGGAGAATGAGCCGGGCGAGCTGCCGCACGGGTTACGGACGCTGGGCCTTCCAGTCGGCCACGTCCTGCGCGCGGTTGGAGTAGGCGTTGGTGCAGACGTCGTACTTGCCGCCGCCGGGGCCTTGGCCGTTGGTCTCCAGGAAGCCGCCGTTGTCGGCGTAGAGGTTCCACAGGTGGATGACGTCGCCGGGGCGGATGCTCCCGTCGGCGGGCGTGGACCGGCGTGCGGTGATGCGCCAGCGGCCTGTGCCGGAGCCGGGCGAGCGGTCCCGGTCCTTGGACGTGGAGACGTTGTACTTGGCGCCCGCGTTGCGCTGGTCCGCGGAGGCGTGGCCGTTGGTGTCGAGGTACCCGCCGTCACCGCCGTAGAGGTTGCGCAGCTGGATGACGTCACCGCTGACGATCGGGGCACCGGTGGCCTTGCCGGTCGGCGAGAGGATCTCCCAGGTGCCGGTCCCCTCCCCGCGGGTGGGGGACTCGGCGGTCGAGACGGCGTACTTGCCGCCGGAGTCACTGCTGTGGCCGTTGGTGTCCAGGTAGCCGCCCGCCCAGCTGTTGTAGCCGTTCTGCAGGTGGATCTTGTCGCCGTACTTCAGCTCGTTCGCCATGGTCGCTCCCGCTCGGATCGGTCGACGGCATGCGAGTGCCCCTGCCTCTGGACGTGCTGGTCAGGGCGCCGTCACCGGCCATCGTGGCGATGTCGTGCCGCGCCACGCCCGACCGCACGGCGGACACCATCCGATCGGGGACACGCCCCCCACGAGTTGACCCCGGGGCTCGAGCCGCGGGCTCCGGGCGCTCCTTCCAGGGAATGGTATGGCGGGTCTCATCCCACCCACCCCCTCTCCCACCTGCCTGATCGACCGCTTGTGGCCGACTCACCACGGAACGCGGTGACGCTCCAGCGTGCCGCACACCGGACAATCCCCGTCGGTGCGGGAACACCTGCGCACACTGCCGGGGCGAGGCCGAGTACGCCGCTGCGGGCCCTCCCGGCGCCGTACCCACCGAGGACGTACGGCAGCGAGTGGCAGCGGTCCGGGCCGGGCTCGTCCCCCGGTCGGAGCGGACCGAACACGCCCGGGGCGTACGGCGTCGGCGCTGAGGCGCACACCGGTGCCGCGCGCACGGCACGGGCCCGGGTGCGGCATCCCGCGAAGGACGACCGCGCCCGGGCCCGTAGGACGCGTACGCCGGGTCAGCCCGAGGCGCAGGCCCGGCCGTTCAGCTTGAACGCACCCGGTTTTGCCGACGGGCCCGTGGCCGAGCTGTTGAAGCCGAAGTCGACCGCCGCACCCGGCGCGAGGGTCCGGTTCCACGACAGCGGCCCGGCACTGACCGTGCGCCCGTACTGGGCGAACTCCGCACTCCATGTGTGACTCAGCCGCTGCTCACCGGGCATCAGCCAGGTCAGCGACCACGGCGAGACCGGTTCCGAGCCGGTGTTCTCGACGCGGACCGTCACCGTCGAGCCGCTGTTCCACGGGTGCGAGGAGTACGCGACCTCGCACGTGCGGGCCGGTGCGGCCTGCCCGCCCTCGCCCGCGTCGTCCAGGTAGGAGGTGATGAAGACCAGCGGCGCGTTCCAGTTGACGGTGATCTCGTTGGTCGCCCAGGAGCCGATGTCGTCGATGTAGCACATGGCCGGGGCGCAACCGGTCAGCTTCTCCACCGCCACCGGGTCGCCGGAGGCGATCGCGGTGAGGTTGGGTCCGCCCGCGATCGAACCGGGGGCCGGGTTCGGCAGGGCGGAATCGTTCTGGTGCGCCCAGAAGCGGTGGTGCTGGTTGCGGGAGTCCCGCTCGCCGTAGCCGGTGACGTACGACTGGTTCAGGGGGTTGCGGCCGAGCAGGTAGTCGGCGCCCCGCAGCACGGCGTCCTGGTAGGCGGCCTCACCGGTCAGGTCGTGGGCCGTGGCCAGGACCACCATGTTGTTGAGCACCTGGCTGTTCGAACCCCAGACGTAGTCCTCGCCGTTCGGCGCGTACGGCAGCCCGTACGCCTGCTCGCGGGACTGCGCGGCGTAGCGGTCGGCGCCCGTGGTCACCACGGCGCGCACTCCGGTCAGCTGGTCGGCGGTCAGGGCGCTGGGCACGGTGGCCAGGGTGAGCACCCCGAGTCCGGCGGTCGAACCCCAGGAGATGCCTCCGCCCGCCGGGAAGACCGCGTCCGCGTCACCGTGCAGGCGCGAGGAGAGCACCGCCTGCCGGTAGGCGTCCTTGCCCGTCGTGGTGAACAGCTCGGCGGCGGCCCAGTAGAACTCGTCCGAGACGTCGTTGTCGCTGTACGCGCCGCCGCCGGTGCCGTCGTTCGGGTCGGCGAGCACGTCCGGGTGCTGCTTCGCCGCGCCCCACGCCGTCTCGGCGGCCCGCAGGCAGCGGTCCGCGAAGGCCTCGTCGAAGGGGGCGTAGAGCCGGGCGCACTGGGCGGCCGAGGCGGCGAGGTTCAGCGTGGCGGCCGTCGACGGGGGATGCAACTCGCGCTGCTGCGGGTCGAGATGCGGCTTCATCGGCAGCCCGGTCCACTCGGCGTCGTGCATCTTGTGATGCGCCATCCCCGCCAGCGGCTCGCCGGCCGGGACCTGCATCCTGATCAGGAAGTCCATCTCCCAGCGCGCCTCGTCCAGGATGTCCGGCACCCCGTTGTCGCGTTCGGGCACCCGCAGCTCACCGTCGCCGAGCTCTGCCGACTCGGCGTTCGGGGCGGTCAGGGTGCGCTCGTACGTGGACATCAGCTGGGCCACGGAGATACCGCCGTTGACCACGTACTTGCCGTGGTCACCCGCGTCGTACCAGCCGCCCGACACGTCCAGCCGGTAGTCGCAGACCCCGGGCTGGCAGGGGACGTCCTTGTCGCCCTTGTTGGGCGCGACACCGATGTGGCCGGCCGGGCGCGCGTACTCCTCACCGACGAGGTCCGCGTCGATCGGGGTGCCGCTGCGGTTGTGGTAGAAGTACGCCAGCGCGTCGGAGCGCAGCCCGTCGTACAGGTCGCCGCGTATCGAGAACGGCTCGCTCACCTCGCCGTCGACCTCGACGGTGTAGCCGTCGCCCGCCGTGGTGAGGCCGCCGAAGTCGAAGGTGTGGACCCGCTGGAGCGAGCTGGGGTCCTCGCCCTGAGGCACGGTCCTGCCGGTGGCGGCCGTCGAGCCGTCCTCGGCCTTCACCGTCCATGTCAGCGGCGCGTCGGCGTCGGTGACCACGGTGCCGTTCTTGGGGCCGCGGGGCAGGTAGCCGACCTGATTGACGCGGACGGGCGACCCGGTGTCCGGTACGTACACGGGCGGTTCGGCCCCGCCTCGCAGCGACACGTCGTCCAGACAGAAGGTCGTCGCCCGCTCACCGCCGCCGATCTGCAACTGCACCGACGCGGCCGGCAGGTCCACCGAGGCGGTGAACGTACGCGTCACCTGTGTGACCTCCGTACCCACCGGGTCCGCGGTGGCGAGCACCGTCGTGTACGGCTCGACCGCCTCCTGGACCCGGGTCTGGACGGTCAGGGGCACAGACGAACTCGCCGTGTAGGACAGCTCGTAGCTCTCGCCCGCGGCGATCGGGACGTCGTTCTGGCCGACGATGACGTCCCAGGCGTTGGCTGTACCGGCGGGCACCTCGGCGCACAGCCGGCCGTCCGACACGGCCGCCGGCGCGTTCGCCGTCCACCACCAGGGGGCGGTACCGGCGGCGAAGTCGCCGTTGGAGATCTGCTCGGGGCCGGGTTCGGCTTCCTGGGCACCGGCCGTGCCGGGCACCGCCAGCGCCGCCGCGAACAGTAAGGCTGCGGTTGTCATCCCGGACACGCGTCTACCGTGCCGGGGGCGGGCGCGCACGGGCCGTGCGGAGAGTGGTGAGGCATTCACCGGTAGACCTTTCGTCGACAGATGCGGTAAGCACGGGGAGCGGACACCACGGCGCATGGGAGCGCTCCCACTCACATGGTGGAGGTTGCTTCCGCATTCCGCCAGGGTCATGACAGATATGGCGGGCCCCGGACCGTGAGGCCCGGAGCCCGCCACGACGGAGACGTCTAGACGTACGGGATCTTCACGACCGCAGCGTCCGTGCCGGTCTGCACCTGGGAGGTGCCGTTGCCCAGCGCGTTCCAGACCTCCAGACGGACCGTGCCGCCCTTGAGATGGCCCAGGCTTCCGGTCACCGCAGTCGTGCCCACGGCCTGGGTGTACTCCTCCCACCCCGTGACCGGGTCGGTCGCGAAGTAACGGAAGGTCTCGGTCCGGTCGAAGGTGCCGTCGCCGGTGAGGTCGTAGCTGACCCTGACCTGCGGGGCGAGACCCACCTTCGTACCCGCGTCGACCCGCAGGCGGAAGGCGGTGGACGCGCCCGCCGCGAGCGTCCCGTCGACCTTCTTGATCTCGTAGACCGTCGCCTTGTACGGCGTACCGTCCCGGTTGACGCCGTCGGCCGAGGCCAGCGTGTCGGCTCCCGCCGCGCCGTCCGTGGCGGTGGTGAGGGTGCCGCCGGACTTCAGCCGGAAGGTGTTGCCGGTGGACGGACCCGGCTCCTCGGGGTCCGGGTCGGGGTCTCCGCCGCCGGTACCCGTGCCGGTGGCCGTGGAACGGGCCGGCACCGAGAGGGTCGCGCCGTCGGAGAAGGTGACGGTGCGGGCGGTGGAGCCGTGGTTGTGGGCGCTGTACGTCCGGACGCCGTTCTTGGTGAAGACCGCCGACGTCGGGATGTTCCCGCTGATGGTCAGGTCGGGCGCGCCCAGGCTGTCGAGCGTGCTGACCCAGTGATACGTGTGCGCCTTGGACT
The DNA here is from genome assembly GCF_053591835.1 of Streptomyces sp. NPDC002911. Lineage (NCBI taxonomy): Bacteria > Bacillati > Actinomycetota > Actinomycetes > Kitasatosporales > Streptomycetaceae > Streptomyces > Streptomyces sp. NPDC002911. The sequence goes on from NZ_JBSFUO010000004.1 coordinate 278,209, forward strand.
CACCCTGCTCCGGGGTGTAGCCCGCGTTGCCCGCGTCCCACTTGGCCTTGGCCGCCGCCGGATCGGCCAGCGACTCGAACTCCCACAGGAGGTCGCGCCATTCGACGGCCGGTCCGCCGTTCTCCCGCTCCATCTCGGCGATGTTCCGCTTGATGGCGGCCTTCTCGCGGGCCAGGTGCAGGGACCCGCCGGTGACGGGAAGGACGTTGATGCCGTGGATCTCCTCGGGGTTCGCGGTCCACCAGGTGGAGTACGCGCCGCCGCTGCCCCACACCATGCCGACCGTGTCGTGCCCGAACGAGCCCGGGAAGACCTGCTGGTCGGCGTCGAACCAGTACTGCGTGATCGCTTCCGACTCGGTGGTCAGCAGGTAGCTGCCGAGGTCGCGCAGCGTGGTGTCACCCGTCGCGGCGCCCCACAGGACGAGTCCCGCGCTGAGGTTGATGGACTCCGACGAGGACTCCTGGTTGTTGCCCGCCGCGAAGCCCTGGTGGCCGGAGGCCCAGCTGTGGCCCGCGTACACGTCGAAGCCGCGCAGGAACGGGTACGCGGTGTCCGTGCGACTGGGGTTGGCGGTGTCCCGCACCAGGGTCTTGACCATGGTGCCCCAGGCGGAGTCGGCGGCCCACGCCTGGTCGTACTGGGCGACGATCGCCGCCGCGTAGACGTAGTAGCTGTAGTGGAAGTGGTGGTCGTTGAGCTCGGTGTCGCTGCCGTACGAGGCCGGGTAGCCGGTCAGCGTCTTCCAGTCCTTGTCATAGCTGAACTCAGCCGCGCCGCCCGCCGTGAACCACTCCTGCAGGCGGCCCTTCATCAGGCCGAGCAGCTTGTCCCTGATGCCGGTCTGGCCGATCTGGTCGGCGACGGGCACGAGCTGGGCGAGGCGGCCGAGCGCCTTGCCGGTCCAGTACGTGTCACTGGCCCCGGAGAACGGGTCGGAGGCGTTCGCCACCTCGTTCAGATAGCCGGTCAGCCGCGCCTTGTCGACCCCGCTCGACGCGGGCAGGGCGGGCAGCACGCCCTGGTTCTTCTGGCTGGTGGTGAAGGACGCGGACTCCCGGACCTTCATCGTGCCGCGCGGGGAGACGTAGGTGTACGGCGTGAGCGCGTCCGTGGTGTGCAGCCACTGGTGGCGGTACAGGGCCTGGAGCGTGCCGCGTTCGGTGCCCTCCTCGGCCTCCGTGGTCAGGCTGTAGGTCGCCTTGACCGTGCCGCCGGTGGACTCCCAGGCCACCTTGGATCCGGTGACGAAGCTGAAGGCGTACTTCCGGTAGGTCGCGAGCGCGTCCGTGGACGGCAGCACGGCGAGCGAGAAGTAGTCCTTGCCGCCGAGGCCCGCGGTGATCGCCGTGCCGGAGACGTTCCAGTCGCTGCCGGTCGGGGCGAAGAGCGCGTAGTGGTGGCCGGCGACCGTGATGCCGAGGACGTTGCCGTTGTCCGCGAAGACGGTGGGTGTGCCGGCCGTGGTGATGCGGGCGTCACCACCGGAGCCCTTGGCGTACACGAAGGGCATACCGTGCCCGATGGTCGTGCGCAGGGTGCGGGTGCCGTCCGACCAGTAGGGGGTGACCGTCCAGTCGGACCAGGCGTCGGCCTTGGTGTCCGGGCTGTTCAAGCCGTTGAGGCCGACGGTGAGGTCGGCCTTGTGGGCGTACTCGTACTGGCGGCCGTCGCCGACGACCGCGGGCGTCGTCGGATAGCCGACCTCCAGTCCGCCGGAGGTCGCCTGATAGGTCAGCGGGTGCCCGTACATCGGGGTGGAGTACGGGTTGCCACCGTAGCGCTGGTAGGCGAGCGAGGACCACCAGTCGTTGGTGGGGACCGGCTTGTCCTTCGCCGCAGCCGTGAGCTTGGGCGTGACGGGGGCGCCGGTGTCGGTGGTGGGGCCGGAAGTACCGGCGGGGCGACTGTCGGTGTAGCTGCCGGACCCTGCGGGGATGGTGGCGGCTGCCGCCGGGGAGGCGGCAGGGCCCAGGCCCACGGCGGCCAGGGCGATGGCCAGAACCGTCGCCGCTGCTGGTCTGGAGAAGGAGGCTTGCATGGGCAGCACCTCGTCATGGGGGGCGGAGAGCTCTTGAGAGCGCTCTCAGGTGCCAAGGAAAGTAAAACTTTTGAAACGTAAGTGTCAAGAGAGCTGACACAGAAGGCAGTTGGGCGTAGTGCAAGGGCGCATGCGTTCAGGTCTTGACGGGAAAGGCTCCGGGTGAGGTGCTCCGGGCTCAGGTTGTGAGAGGGCGGGTGCGGGACGGACGGCCTGGGCGCGGGCAGGGGCTGTCCCGTAGCCCATGGCGGGCGCACAGCGACAGCTACGGCACCTCGCCGTCTTGCTCATACGCCCGGATCCATCCCGTATGCGCACGTCCCTCCCGCCTTGCGATGCACATGCGCTGCTCCACCAGGGATTGCGGGACTTCCCCGGGCCTGGTTCGGCCCGTCGGGCGGAGACCGGTCCTGAACCGGCCGCACGGAACGACGCCGGCCCCCGGGAAGAATCCCGGGGGCCGGCGTCGTACAGGTACTACGGGTGCAGCTGATGCTGCGTGGAGCTGCTGATCCGAGGATCAGAAGTCCATGTCACCGCCCGGCATGCCGCCCGGAGCAGCCGCAGAGGCCTTCTCCGGCTTGTCGGCGATGACGGCCTCGGTGGTGAGGAAGAGCGCGGCGATGGACGCGGCGTTCTGCAGAGCGGAGCGCGTGACCTTCGCCGGGTCGATGATGCCCTCGGCGATCATGTCGACGTACTCGCCGGTCGCGGCGTTGAGGCCGTGACCGATCGGCAGGTTGCGCACCTTCTCGACGATGACGCCGCCCTCGAGACCACCGTTGACGGCGATCTGCTTGAGCGGGGCCTCCAGCGCGAGCTTCACGGCGTTGGCGCCCGTGGCCTCGTCACCGGTCAGGTCGAGCTTCTCGAAGACGGCCGAGGCCTGGAGCAGAGCCACGCCACCACCGGCGACGATGCCCTCCTCGACGGCGGCCTTGGCGTTGCGCACCGCGTCCTCGATGCGGTGCTTGCGCTCCTTGAGCTCCACCTCGGTGGCGGCGCCGGCCTTGATGACGGCCACGCCGCCGGCCAGCTTCGCGAGGCGCTCCTGGAGCTTCTCGCGGTCGTAGTCCGAGTCGGAGTTCTCGATCTCGGCACGGATCTGCTTGACGCGGCCCTGGACCTGGTCGCTGTCACCGCCACCGTCGACGATCGTCGTCTCGTCCTTGGTGATGACGACCTTGCGGGCGGTGCCGAGCAGGTCCAGGCCGGCGTTCTCCAGCTTGAGACCGACCTCCTCGGAGATGACGGTGCCACCGGTGAGGATGGCGATGTCGCCGAGCATGGCCTTGCGGCGGTCACCGAAGCCCGGAGCCTTGACGGCGACGGACTTGAAGGTGCCACGGATCTTGTTGACGACCAGCGTCGACAGGGCCTCGCCCTCGACGTCCTCCGCGATGATCAGCAGCGGCTTACCCGACTGCATGACCTTCTCGAGCAGCGGAAGGAGGTCCTTCACGTTGCTGATCTTGGAGTTGACGATCAGGATGTACGGGTCGTCGAACGACGACTCCATACGCTCCATGTCGGTGGCGAAGTACGCCGAGATGTAGCCCTTGTCGAAGCGCATACCCTCGGTGAGCTCGAGCTCCAGACCGAAGGTCTGGGACTCCTCGACGGTGATGACGCCTTCCTTGCCGACCTTGTCCATAGCCTCGGCGATCTTGGCGCCGATCTCGGTGTCAGCAGCGGAGATGGAGGCGGTCGAAGCGATCTGCTCCTTGGTCTCCACGTCCTTCGCCTGCTCCAGCAGAGCGGCGGAGACGGCCTCGACGGCCTTCTCGATGCCACGCTTCAGAGCCATCGGGTTGGCACCCGCGGCGACGTTGCGCAGACCCTCGCGGACGAGAGCCTGAGCGAGAACGGTGGCGGTGGTCGTACCGTCGCCGGCGACGTCGTCCGTCTTCTTGGCGACCTCCTTGACCAGCTCCGCACCGATCTTCTCGTACGGGTCCTCGAGCTCGATCTCCTTGGCGATGGAAACACCATCGTTGGTGATCGTGGGCGCGCCCCACTTCTTCTCGAGGACGACGTTACGGCCCTTGGGGCCGAGGGTGACCTTGACGGCGTCGGCGAGCTGGTTCATCCCGCGCTCGAGACCGCGCCGTGCCTCCTCGTCGAACGCGATGATCTTGGCCATGTGAAGTGGTCCTCCCGGACTAATGGGGTCTCCCCTGCTCGAACGCAGTTGAGAGCTTGGGGAAGGATTTCTCCGGACCGAGTGGCGCCCGCGACGGACGGCCAGCGTGCTCAGTGGTTCCTTGCCCCACTGAGCCTGCGGGCCTCACCGGCCCGGTCCAAGTTTCTGTCACTCTCACCTCGAGAGTGCTAACGCCCAATGATTAGCACTCGACCCCATAGAGTGCAAGCGCCTTCGAAGAAGGCTCGCTGGGGGCGCGGTGGTCGGGCGACGGGTGGGAGCAGGCGTCCCCCTCGGGATGCAGGCGGCCCGAGGGCGGAAAAGGACGCACGTGAGGCCCGTACCCCTGGTGGGAGGTACGGGCCCCGCGTGCGTGAGTAGCGTCGTTGGCCGACCGCGCCGAGCTCAGCCGACGGCGAGCTTGACCATGTCCGCCTGCGGCCCCTTCTGGCCCTGCGAGATCTCGAATTCAACTCGCTGACCCTCTTCGAGGGTGCGGTACCCGTCCATCTGGATCGCGCTGTAGTGGACGAAAACATCCGCACCACCGTCGACCGCGATGAAGCCGTACCCCTTCTCCGCGTTGAACCACTTGACGGTGCCCTGAGCCATGCCTAACTCCCCTATTACTGGCCCTTACACGGGACCGCACTTCGCGGACCCGGGTCAGAACTCACCCTCCGACAGGAGAGGGTGGCGTGCGCCGGAACGCGTCGACCGCGGCCGAATGTATCTGTCCAACTGCCCTCTGCAACAGGTCAATCGGACGAGAAATCCGGGCACACGTGACAGCGCACATGGGGGGAATGTGTAAGAATCCAGGGCAAGTCGGGCCCGACAAAGGCCACTTATGCCACATAGGGCTCGCGTACTTTGGCTGCTTCTTGTCGCGGCCGGGCGCATTCTCATATGCGGGCGGCGCGGGCAGCTGCGGGGACTTCCCCAACTCTACCGTGCTCAACCATACAGAATGGCCCCCTCCGCTTCTCCGCGGGGGAGGCCATTCCGCTTGACACCGTGCGGTCGGTCAGCCGATCGGGCGCCTGGGCCTCGGTCAGCCTCCGGCGACGGCCGGGATGATCGAGACGCCGGCGCCGTCCGGTGTCGCCGCGTCCAGGCCCCCCTCGAAACGCACGTCGTCGTCGTTGACGTACACGTTGACGAAGCGGCGCAGCTTGCCCTGGTCGTCCAGGACGCGGGCGCCGATGCCCGGGTGGTTCTGCTCCAGGGACGCGAGGACCTCGGAGAGGGTCGCGCCCTCGGCCGGGACCTCGGCCTGACCGCCCGTGTAGGTGCGGAGGATGGTGGGGATACGGACCTTGACGCTCATGTGGGTGCCTTCCTCGGTCTCTCGGGTGGTCAGTTGGCGGCGGCGAGGCCGGCGTCGCGGAACGCGTCCAGGCTGGGCCGGATCGTCGCCGACAGGCCGGTCGTCGGGGCGACCGCGTCGAGCGTCTTCAGCCCGTCGCCGGTGTTCAGGACGACGGTGGTCAGCGTCGGATCGAGCAGACCGGCGTCGATCAGCTTCTTCGTCACGCCGACCGTCACCCCGCCCGCCGTCTCGGCGAAGATGCCCTCGGTACGGGCCAGCAGCTTGATCGCGTCGACGACCTGCTCGTCGTTGACGTCCTCCACGGCACCACCGGTGCGACGGGCGATGTCCAGGACGTACGGGCCGTCGGCCGGGTTACCGATTGCCAGGGACTTGGCGATGGTGTTCGGCTTCTGCGGGCGCACGACGTCGTGGCCGGCCTTGAAGGCCGTGGAGACCGGGGAGCAGCCCTCGGCCTGGGCACCGAAGATCTTGTACGGCTTGTCCTCGACGAGACCGAGCTTGATCAGCTCCTGCAGGCCCTTGTCGATCTTCGTGAGCTGCGAGCCGGACGCGATCGGGATGACGAGCTGGTCGGGCAGCTGCCAGCCGAGCTGCTCGCAGATCTCGTACGCCAGGGTCTTGGAGCCCTCGCCGTAGTACGGCCGCAGGTTGACGTTGACGAAGCCCCAGCCCTCACCGAGCGGGTCGCCGATGAGCTCCGAGCAGAAGCGGTTGACGTCGTCGTAATTGCCCTCGATACCGACCAGCTCGCCGCCGTACACCGCAGCCATGACGACCTTGCCCTGCTCCAGGTCGTGCGGGATGAACACACACGAGCGGAAGCCTGCGCGGGCCGCGGCGGCACCCACCGCACCGGCGAGGTTGCCGGTGGAGGAGCAGGAGAGAGTGGTGAATCCGAAGGCGCGGGCGGCCTCGACGGCGATGGCGACCACACGGTCCTTGAAGGAGTGCGTCGGGTTGCCGGAGTCGTCCTTGACGTACAGCCCGCCGGTCACGCCCAGCTCACGGGCGAGGTTGTCGGCCTTGACCAGCTTCGTGAAACCGGGGTTGATGTTGGGCTTGTCCGCGACATCGGAGGGGACCGGCAGCAGCGGCGCATAGCGCCAGATGTTGTTCGGCCCCTCGGCGATGCGCTTCTTCAGCTCTTCGGGGGAGCCGCTCGGCAGGTCGTACGCCACTTCGAGCGGCCCGAAACAGGACGCGCAGGCGAAAAGGGGGCCCAGCTCGAAACGCTCGCCGCATTCGCGGCAGGAGAGCGCCACGGCGGGACCGAGGTCCACGGGGGAAGAATTGGTGTTCGGTGCAACTGTCTGCACGGCCATGATGGCGGAGGCCCTTTCTCCTCATCTTCCTTGCGACGTATTTCGCCACAAGACGGAATTGGCACCTTCCCCACCGTGACCTCGCGGTCGGCAGGAGGGTTGCCGGGACTTCAACGGGCCGTTCCCTCAGTCCCTCTGGATGAGCGCTGTGGCACCGGACCATGGATCCGGGCGTTTATTCGCGGACCGACCCCGACATACGAGGGTCATCCGCGTTGTTCAAGACTGTAACCGAAGCACCGGACGGTTGAGATAGTCGTCCGAACCGCGAGATGGATCACATACAGGGAGTATCGACCGTGCTGGAAGAGGTGGAACGCTGGCTGACCAGGCGTTCCTGGTCAGCTGCCGACCGCCCGCTCGACCGGCTCACGGCCGCACGGCTGAGAGATCCGCACCGCTCGCGCGTGAGCGTCGTGCTGCCGGCGCTGAACGAGGAGGCGACGGTCGGCGCGATCGTCGCTGAGATCCGGCGCGAGCTGATGGAGAAGGTCCAGCTCGTCGACGAGCTGGTGGTGATCGACTCCGGATCCACCGACGCCACCGCCGAGGAGGCGAGACGGGCCGGCGCCCGGGTCGTGCACCGGGACGCGATCCTGCCCCGGATCCCCGCCCTCCCCGGCAAGGGCGAGGTCCTGTGGCGATCACTCCTGGTGACCAGCGGGGAGATCGTCTGCTTCGTCGACGCGGACCTCAAGGACTTCTCCGCGGACTTCGTGTCCGGAACCGTCGGCCCGCTGCTGACCGACCCCTCGGTGCATTTCGTCAAGGCCATGTACGACCGACCGCTGGGCGAAACCGCAGGCCAGGGCGGCCGGGTGACCGAGCTCGTGGCCCGCCCGCTACTCAATCTGCACTGGCCGCGACTGGCCGGTTTCGTTCAGCCGCTGGGCGGTGAATACGCGGCACGGCGCTCCCTGCTGGAGCGGCTCCCCTTCCCGGTCGGCTACGGAGTGGAGCTGGGTCTCCTCGTCGACGCACTGCACACGGTCGGCCTGGACGCGCTGGCACAGGTCGACGTCGGCGTCCGCAGACACCGCCACCAGGACGGCCAGGCCCTCGGCCGGATGGCTGCCACGATCTACCGCACCGCGCAGCTGCGGCTCTCCCGTGGAGCGCTCGTACGTCCCGAGATCACCCAGTTCGAGCGGGGCCCCGACGGCTTCGTGCCCCGCACCCATGCGGTGGACACCGAGGAACGACCGCCGATGCGGGACATCGCGGAGTACGCGTCACGAAACGCGGCGTAACGATTCCTCACGCGCAGTCTCCGCAGTCACCTCACGTTTGGAGCCTTCCCTGACGGGCTAGGTTCGGGTACATGGTCTCCGAGCACTCCGCCCAGGTCCTCGTCGCGTCCAACCGCGGCCCGGTGTCGTACGCCCTGCGGGAGGACGGCACGCTCGACGCGAAGCGGGGCGGGGGCGGACTCGTCTCCGGCCTGAGCGCGGTCGACGACAAGCTGTGGGTGTGCGCCGCCCTCAGCGACGGCGACCGCGAGGCGGTCCGGCGCGGGGTGTCCGAGTCCGGCGTCCGGATGCTCGACATCGACGCACGGGTCCACGCCGACGCGTACAACGGCATCGCGAATTCGGTGCTCTGGTTCGTCCACCACATGATCTACCAGACGCCGCTGGAGCCCGTGTTCGACGCGGAGTTCCGCCGGCAGTGGGCCTCCTACGAGGCGTACAACCAGGCCTTCGCGGAGGCACTCGCCGAGGAGGCGGGGGAGGGTGCCGCGGTCCTGGTGCAGGACTACCACCTCTCGCTGGTCCCCGGCATACTGCGCGAACTCCGTCCCGACCTGCGGATCGGGCACTTCTCGCACACCCCCTGGGCGCCCGTCGACTACTTCCGGCTGCTGCCCGACGACATCGGCGAGCAACTGCTCAAGGGCATCCTGGGCGCAGACCGCGCCGCGTTCCTGACCCGTCGATGGGCGGACGCCTTCATCGGCTGCTGCACGGAAGTCCTCGGTGGCACCGGCCACACCCGGATCGGGGTGCACGGGCTGGGCGCCGACGCGGACTTCCTGCGCCGCCGCTCCCGCGAGGCGGACGTCGACGCGCGCATGGAGATCCTGCGGGAGCAGGTGGGAGCGGACCGCCGCACGATCGTGCGGGTGGACCGCACGGAGCTCTCCAAGAACATCGTCCGCGGACTGCACGCCTACCGGGCACTGCTGGAGGAGCGCCCCGAGTGGCGCGAGCGCGTGGTCCACGTCGCGTTCGCCTACCCCTCGCGGCAGGACCTCTCGGTCTACCGCGACTACACGGCGGAGGTCCAGCGGGTCGCCGACGCCGTCAACGCGGACTACGGCACGGAGGACTGGACCCCGGTCCTGCTCCACGTCGACGACGACTTCGCCCGCTCCCTGGCGGCGTACCGGCTGGCGGACGTGGCCCTGGTCAACCCCATCCGCGACGGCATGAACCTGGTCGCCAAGGAGGTCCCGGTCGTCTCGGACCACGGCTGCGCCCTGGTGCTCTCCCGGGAGGCCGGTGCGTACGAGGAGCTGGGCGAGCACGCGATCGTGGTCAACCCGTACGACGTGTCGGCCACGGCGGCGGCACTGCACGAGGCGCTCACGATGGACCCCGGTGAGCGGGAGGCGCGCTCGAAGCGCCTGGCCGCCGCCGCGACCGCGCTGCCGCCGCAGCAGTGGTTCCTGGACCAGCTGGAAGCGCTGCGGGGTTAGCTCCGGTTGATCTGCCGGGCCAGCGAGTGGAGCAGCTCCGCCACCGCCGCCGGGCCCGGCAGCGACAGATCGGCGCGCTCGGCGAGTTCGGGGACCTCGGTGCCGCTGCACACCAGCAGCCCGGCGGTGCCCCGGGTGCGGAGCTTCTCCACGGCGGCGTACGCGGCCAGGTCGCCGAGGTCGTCGCCGGCGTACAGCACCGCCTCGGCGCCGGTCTCCTCCACGTACTCCTCCAGCGCCACGCCCTTGTCCATGCCCGGTGGGCGCAACTCCAGGACGAGACGGCCCGGTTCGACGATCAGACCATGACGGGCGGCGAGGCCGATCAGCGGGGCGCGCAGGGCCTCGAAGGCGGCCTGCGGGTCGGCGGCACGGCGGGTGTGCACGGCGAGAGCGCGGCCGCCCTTCTCCTCGACCCAGATGCCGCTGTCCGTGCCGGTACCCGCCTCCTCCAGCACTGCGGGGAGCTCCGCCCGGACGGCTTCCACGCCGGGGTCCGGGGCGGGGGCGCGCACGGTGGCGGTGGCCGCGTCCCAGCGTTCGGCGCCGTAGTGCCCGAGGACGACGAGGTGGTCCAGGCCCGGCGCCCCGGCGAAGCCGCCGTACCGCACGGCGGTGTCGGCCGGGCGACCGGTGATCACGGCGACGGCGGCGACCTGGGGCGCCAGCGCGGAGAGGGCCGGGACGACGGCGGGGTGGGCGCGGGACTGTTCCGGGTCCGGGACGATGTCGGCGAGCGTGCCGTCGAAGTCGAGCGCGACGACCGCGCGGGAGGGGCGGGCGAGGAGTGCGGCCAGGCCTTCGCGGCCGGCCTGGGTGGACGGGGTCGGGAGGGGATGCGCCGGGTTACCCATGGCCCGAGCCTATCGGCGACCGGGGGTTCGTGGCGGAGCTCCGCCCCCGAGCCCCTCGTCCTCGAAGGCCGGCGAGGCTGGATTCCGCCCCTGCTCTCGGCCCCTGCTTTCGGCACCTGCTTCCGCTCCCGGCTTTCGACCCCGCCCGGCGCCCGGCGGAGCCGACGGGCCCGGGTCAGCGGCGGCCGCGCCTCGCCTCGCGGACCCGGCGCAGGCGGTTCACCGTGACCGGGTCCGCCTCCAGGGCGCGGCGGTCGTCCAGGAGTGCGTTGAGCAGCTGGTAGTAGCGGACCGGTGCGATGCCCAGCTCCTCCCGGATCGCCCGCTCCTTCGCGCCGGGGCCCGTCCATGAGCGCCGCTCCAGGGCCAGCACCGCGCGTTCCCGGTCGGAGAGCGGGACAGCGGAGTCGGCGGAGTCGGCGGAGTCGGCGGACGGGGCGGTCATACCGTCCAACCTACCTACTCCGCGCTCTCCGCCTGCCGGGCCTGGGACGCGATCTCCACGAGCACGTTCTCCGGGCTGCCGCCGGGCTCGACCGCCGAGCCGATCTTCTTCTTGATCATCTCGCTGGCCTGCGCCCACGAGGTCTTGCCGAACGGGTACAGCTGCGAATTCGGCAGCGCCGACAGGAACGGGCGCAGCGGCTTGTGCTTGCTGTCGGTCTCCATGGCGGCGGACGCGCTCATGGTCACGGGCAGCAGGTCGTACTGGTCGGCGAAGGCCAGCACGTTGGCGTCCTGGTAGGCGAAGTCGAGGAACTTGCCGATCTCCACCCGGTGGCCGTTCTGCTTGAAGCCCATCATCCAGTCGGCCACGCCCATCGAACCCTTGGTCGGTCCGTCGATCCCGGGCAGCGGAACCATGCCGACCTTGACGCCCTTCTTCTCGGCCTCCTGCATCAGCGTGGGGTGGCCGTTGAGCATGCCCACCTCGCCCTTGGTGAACGCGTCGAAGGCCTTCGCCCGGTCGAGCTTTCCGGGGGCGACGGGGCCGGTGAGCCCCTTGCCGACGAGGTCGTCCTTCAGCCACCGGAGGGTCGCTATGTTGGCCTGGGAGTCGATGTCGTAGTTGCCGACCTCGTCCGTGTAGCCGCCTCCGCCGCTGAGCAGCCACATCAGGGTCTCGGCCTGGGACTCCTCCCGGCCGAGCGGCAGCGCGAAGGGGTACTTCACGCCGCGCCGCTCGAGCGCGGCGGCGTCGCTCTGGATGTCGTCCCAGGTCTGCGGGGCCCCGAGGCCGGCCTCGGCGAACAGGCCCTTGTTGTAGAAGAGGAGCCGGGTGCTGGCCACGAAGGGGAGGCCGTACAGATTGCCCTCGAGCTCGCCGGCGTCGGTGAGCGAGGGCAGGAAGTTGGCCCCGGTGCGGATGGCGAGCATCTCGTTGGCGCTGTAGAGCTTGTCGGCCTTGGCGTAATCGGCGAACGCCCCGATCTGCGCGATGTCGGGCGCCTCGCCGGCCTTCACCATCTCAGCGACCTCGCGGTCGACGTCCTTCCAGGAGTAGACGCTGACCTCGACCTCGATGCCGGGGTTCTGCTTCTCGAACTTCCCGGCGACGTCGTCCCAGTACTTCTCGGAGCTGTTCTCCGCACCGGTGCCGTAGTCGGCCGCGACCAGTCTCAGGGTGACGTCGCCGCCTCCGGTCTCCGAACCGCACCCCGACAACGTTGCCGTCATACCGAGTGCGGCCACTACCGCGGTCAAACCCACAAAGCGCCGCTGCACAGCCCTGTCCATCCCTAGATCGATCGACGCGGGCGCCACCGCTCGGGCGACGGGTCCGCGATCCTGCTCCACCTCCGCGAGGAGGTCTACACCACCGGTGTATCAACTCGGCAATCTAGCAGGGCCGCTTTGTACGGGTGCTCAGCAAACCTCGCTAGTGGACTAGACCTTTTAGGGGTCGTCGGGCGAAACTGTTTCCCGTGAGACACGTCATCGCCCTCGATGTGGGCGGCACAGGAATGAAGGCCGCTCTGGTCGGGGCCGACGGCACCCTGCTTCACGAGGCGCGCCGGGCCACCGGCAGGGACCGCGGTGCCGAGGCTGTCGTGGAGACGATCCTGGGCTTCGCCACGGATCTGCACACGTTCGGCGAAGAACACCTGGGCGAAGGAGCCGTCGCCGCGGGGGTCGCCGTGCCCGGCATCGTCGACGCGGAACGCGGGATCGCCGTCTACGCCGCCAACCTGGGCTGGCGTGACGTTCCCCTGCGGAAGCTGATCGGCGAACGGCTCGGCGGCATACCGGTCGCGCTCGGCCACGACGTCCGCACCGGTGGACTCGCCGAGGGCCGCGTCGGCGCGGGCAAGGGCACGGACCGGTTCCTGTTCGTGCCGCTGGGCACCGGGATCGCCGGCGCCATCGGCATAGCGGGGACCATCGAGGCGGGCGCCCACGGATACGCGGGCGAGATCGGCCACGTCGTGGTCCGGCCCGACGGCCCGGACTGCGGCTGCGGTCAGCGCGGCTGCCTGGAGACCCTCGCCTCGGCCGCCGCGGTGTCCAGGGCCTGGGCCGCCGCGTCCGGCGACCCCGGCGCGGACGCCGCCGACTGCGCGAAAGCAGTGGCGTCGGGCGACCCGGCGGCCCTGCGCGTGTGGCAGGACGCCGTCGACGCGCTCGCCGCCGGACTGGTCACCGCGCTCACTCTGCTGGACCCCCGCACACTCATCATCGGTGGCGGTCTTGCCGAGGCGGGGGAAACCTTGTTCACACCACTGCGTGCGGCTGTCGAGGAACGGGTCACGTTCCAGAAGCTGCCTCACATCGTCCCGGCGGCCCTCGGGGACACCGCCGGATGCCTGGGCGCAGGGCTGCTCGCCTGGGATCTACTCTCCACGGAGGTTTCCGCCTGATGGCCGGACGCGCAGACAGCACTGTTCTCGCAGGTGCCCGGGTGGTGCTTCCCACCGGGACCGTCGAGGACGGCCGGGTGATCGTCGAGGGCACCCGGATCGCCGGCAGCACGTCGGAGGGCGCCCGGACCGTCGACCTCTCGGGCCACTGGCTGGTCCCCGGATTCGTGGACGTGCACAACCACGGAGGCGGCGGCGCGTCCTTCGCCACCGGCACCGCCGAGGACGTCCTGACCGGAGCACGGACGCACCGCGAACACGGCACGACGACCGTCGTCGCCTCCACCGTCACCGGCGAGATGGACTTCCTGGCCCGCCAGGCCGGTCTGCTCTCCGAGCTGGTCGAGCAGGGGGAGCTCGCCGGGATCCACTTCGAGGGCCCCTTCATCTCCCCGTGCCGCAAGGGCGCCCACAGCGAGGGCCTGCTCCGCGACCCCGACCCCGCCGAGGTCCGCAAGCTGCTCGACGCGGCCCGCGGCACCGCGAAGATGGTCACCCTCGCCACCGAACTCCCGGGCGGCATCGAGTCGGTACGGCTGCTCGCCGAGCACGGGGTGATCGCCGCCGTCGGCCACACGGACGCGACGTACGAGCAGACCGTCGAGGCGATCGACGCGGGCGCCACCGTCGCGACGCACCTCTTCAACGCGATGCCCGCCCTCGGCCACCGCGCCCCGGGCCCGATCGCGGCCCTCCTGGAGGACGAGCGGGTCACCGTCGAGCTGATCAACGACGGTACGCATCTGCACCCCGCCGCCCTGGAGCTCGCCTACCACCACGCGGGCGCCGGCCGGGTCGCGCTGATCACCGACGCCATGGACGCGGCCGGTGCGAACGACGGCTTCTACGAGCTCGGCCCGCTCGCCGTCGAGGTCAAGGACGGTGTCGCACGCCTGGTGGAGGGCGGCTCGATCGCCGGCTCCACCCTCACCCTGGACACCGCGTTCCGCCGGGCCGTGACAGTCGACAGGATTCCCGTCGAGGACGTCGTCCGGTCCATCTCCGCCAACCCGGCCCGGCTCCTCGGCCTGTACGACAGGGTCGGCTCGCTGGAACCGGGCAAGGACGCCGACCTGGTGGTCCTGGACGCGGACTTCGTCCTCAAGGGCGTCATGCGCCGCGGCGAGTGGATCGTGGGGCCCCACCTCGGCTGACGGGCCGCGCCCGGCAAACGGCTCGATGAACACGTAACGAAGAGACGGCGGTTGTCCCGGAAGCCTGGGACGACCACCGTCGCTTTGGCATGATCGCCAGGACAGCGCCGCGGGGAGACGGCGCGCGGGAGCGGACTACCAAGGAACCGGGGGCCGGTGCGGGTGATACTGACCGTCACGCTGAACACCGCGCTCGATCTGACGTACGCCGTCCCCGCCCTCGTCCCGCACACCAGCCACCGCGTCGGCGAAGTGACCGAACGCCCCGGCGGCAAGGGCATCAACGTGGCCCGGGTACTGGCCGCGCTGGGCCACGACACGGTGGTCACCGGCTTCGCGGGCGGCTCCACCGGTGCCGTCCTGCGCGACCTGCTCGGCGCACTCCCCCACGGCCCCGCCGACGCGCTCGTCACGGTCGGGGGGAACACCCGCCGCACCGTTGCCGTCGTCGACCGCACCACCGGCGACACCACCCAGCTCAACGAACCCGGCCCGCACATAGGCGCCGGCGAATGGGCGCAATTCCTGGGGACGTACGGGGAGCTGCTCCCCGGAGCCGAGGCCGTCGCCCTGTGCGGCAGTCTGCCGCCCGGCATCCACGTCGGAGCGTACGCGGAACTGATCCGCATCGCCCGCACAGCCGGCGTACCCGTCCTCCTCGACACCGACGGCGAACCCCTGCGCCGCGGCATCGCCGCCCGCCCCGACCTCCTCAAGCCGAACGCCGACGAGCTCGCCCAGCTCACCGGGGCCCGCGAACCCCTGCGCGCCACCCGCGACGCCCGCCGCCGGGGCGCGCGCAGCGTCGTCGCGTCCCTCGGCGCGGACGGGCTCCTCGCCGTCACCCCCGACGGCATCTGGCGGGCTGCGCCCCCGTGCCCCGTGCGGGGCAACCCGACGGGCGCCGGCGACTCCGCCGTGGCCGGACTGCTGTCGGCCCTCGCCGAAGGACTGGGCTGGCAGGACCGGCTGGCACGCGCGGTGGCCCTGTCGACGGCGACCGTGCTGGCCCCGGCGGCCGGCGAGTTCGACCGCGTGGCCTACGAGGACCTGCTGGTCCGCGTCACCGTCCACCAGCAGGAACCGGCCGCCTGAGCCGGCCCGGCGACGACCGGAAAACACCGCGTCCCGGCTCGCTGGGCGATGACCGGGACGACGGTGGTGCTGGATTGAGCGGCGTGTCAGCTCTTGACCTGACCCGACTTCAGCGACAGCTGGTCGAGGTTGGCGTCGCACGAGTCGCCCTCGTTGCACGACAGCATGAGCTTGTTCGACCCCTTCTCGAGCTGGACGTACGCGTACGTCGTCGTCCAGCCCTTCTCCAGGTCGCCCTCCGCGGCGTGCGCGAAGTTCTTCATGTTGATGGAGCGGGGGTCCCCGTCGTTCACCGTGAGGGACGTCTTGGCGTCCTTCCCCGGCACGCCGTACGTCACATACAGCGTGTACGGGCCGCTCTCCGGCACATCGACCGTCCAGGTCGCCGACCGGCCGACCTCGTTGAGGCTGATGTATTGGCCGTTGGCGCTCTTGGCACCCTTGACGGTGTTGTCCAGGGAGGCCGTACCGCCGAGCGTCAGCGTCGCCGCGTCCTGCTCGGGCAGATCGACGGGCTTCTGGGACGACGTCGAGGACTTCTCCGGCTGCGGGGAATCCTCGACCTCGTCGGCCGGGCCCTCTGACGAACCGGCCTCGGCTTTCTTTCCCTCGTTGTCCTCACCCGTCATCAGCGCGGCACCGATGCCGATCAGCACCACCGCGACGACGGCGACGGCCGCGATCAGCAGCGCCTTCGTGTTGGGGCCGCCGCGGCCGGAACCCGCGTCCCTGCCGCCTCCGCCGTACCCCGCGGACTGGCTCTGCGCGGTGGGCGCACCGCCGGGGTAGGTCTCCGGCGCCGCGTACTGGGGGTTCGGCTGGCCGTACTGCTGGGGCTGCTGGCCGTAGGCCTGCTGCTGCGGGACCTGCCCGTACTGGCGCTCGCCGACCGTCCGCACCTGGTTGTACGACGTTCTGGGCACACCGGGCTGCGCGGCCGGGCCGGGGTAGCCGTAACCACTCTGTCCGGGCGGCTGTGCGCCTGCCGCCCGCCCGTCCTCGTACAGATAGCCGAACGGATCGTCGTCCTCGGGCTTGCTCGCGCCGTTGTTTCCGGCCGTCATCCCTGGGTCACTCCTCACCATGTCGCCAGCCGTCGCCGACCGGCCGAGCCTACCCCGAACGGAGCACGCGTCGAATTGGCCTCGGTCCCCGGAAAACCGGGCAGTATACGGGGAAAGCCAGGGCGTGAACGTCAGCCGGCTCTGCGGTGAACCTTCGATCGGGACCGCTTTTCCACATACATCAGCTGGTCGGCGGAGTGCAGGACCTCTTCCTCGGTCATGCCGCACTCAGCCCAGCCGATACCGAAACTCGCCCCGACCCTGACTGCCCGGCCGTCCACCCGGATGGGCGGAATGATGGCGTTACGCAAGCGTACGGCCAGATCCGCGGCATCTGCCGCCCCGAGACCGTCCGCGAGGACGACGAATTCGTCACCCCCGAGCCGTGCGACGGTGTCACCGTCCCGTACGCAGGTCGTGAGGCGGCGGGCGACCTCGATGAGAACCGCGTCACCCGCGTGGTGGCCGAAACGGTCGTTGATGGACTTGAAGCCGTCCAGGTCGCAGAAGAGCACCGCGAGCCCCTTGGTCCCGTCGTCGCGCTCCGCGTCGGGCGCCACGATGTGCACATGGTGGTCGTAGGGGCCGACGCCCGGCGCGACCTCTCCCTCGTAGCCGTCCGCACGGTAGCCGTGCGCCGAGGCTTCGACGTCGCCGTACGCCGCGTCCAGCGCCTCGATGGCGGTGGAGGTGACCGAGTGAGGCCTCTCACACAGCCGGGCGCCGAGCCGGGAGCGCAGCTCGGCGCTGTTGGGCAGACCGGTGAGCGCGTCGTGGGAGGCGCGGTGCGCGAGATGCAGCTCGTTGCGCTTGCGCTCCTCGATGTCCTCGACGTGGGTGAGCAGGAAACGCGGGCCGTCGGTGGTGTCGACGACGACGGAGTTGCGCAGCGAGACCCAGAGATACGTGCCGTCCCTGCGCCCGAGCCGCAGTTCCGCCCGCCCTCCCTCGGCGGACGTGCGGAGCAGGGTGCCTATGTCCTCGGGGTGGACGAGGTCGGCGAAGGAGTAGCGGCGCAGGACGGAGGCGGGCCGCCCCAGGAGCCGGCAGAGGGCGTCATTGGTGCGGAGCAGCCTGCCGTGCTGGTCACCGCCCATTTCGGCGATGGCCATGCCGCTGGGCGCGTACTCGAACGCCTGGCGGAAGGATTCCTCACTGGCTCGCAGCGCCTGCTGTTCGCGCTCGAGCCTGACCAGGGCGCGCTGCATGTTTGCTCGGAGGCGCGCGTTACTGATCGCAATGGCGGCCTGGGAGGCGTACATCTGGAGGGCCTCACGGCCCCAGGCGCCGGGGCGGCGGCCGTTGCGCGGACCGTCGACCGAGATGACGCCCAGGAGGTCCATACCTCCGCCGGAGGCGTACATGGGGGCGTAGAGGCGGTCCAGGGGGTGCCACTCGTCCTCGAAGCGGGGCTCCGGGCCCTCGGTGTGCCACTGCGGTACGTCGTCGTCGAGGAGCATCCAGCCCTCGGTGTGGGGTATGAACCGGAGCTCGTCCCAGGCCTCGCCCATGGACAGCCTGCGCTCCCAGGCCTCCCGGGAGCCGACCCGGCCGGTGATCAGGGCTTCCGCGGCGCTGTTGCCGGCGAGCGCGGCGACCACGAGATCGCCGTCGGGGCGGACGAGGTTGACGCAGCCCAGTGCGTAACCGAGACCGGTGACGATGCCGTCGGCCACGGACTGCAGCGTGTCCGCCAGACTCCGCGCCGTGTTGAGATCAGCGACGGCTTGGTGCAGCTGCCGCATGGTCGCAAGACGTACGTACGGCTCCGACTCGGCCTCCATTGCTCGCACTCCCTGAGACCTCGACAGCAACTCCAGGTTTCATATCGACGTACTTGTTGCACTGTCACGGCCACTGAATCACAGTGAGCTGTGCACCCGGTACACAGGGTCAACAATTATCGCTCTCTGTGATTCAAGTCACAACAGAAGGTGAGAGTTACTCACGGCCCCTCCAGGGGCTTGTGTGGCTTACGAACGCAAATCGGCGCACATGGTTCCGGAGTCGTAGGACCCGGCTGGTCCTCCGGCCCGATGCGGCGCCGTACCGTGCGGCACTAGCGTCCGCGGTGTGCTGCAGAAGACTCCTCCCGCCCCGGGCCCGGAAAACGCCCCCCACGCCGTCCCTCATGCTGAAGGGGTGAGCAACGACGAATTCCGCGCCGCCCTGTCCCGCCTGGCCGCCGGCGTGGTGCTGGTCACCGCCCAGGAGCCGCCGCTCGACGAGCACGGCCGGGGCGAGGACGTCGGGATGACGGCGACCGCCTTCATGTCGGTCTCCCTCGATCCGCCGCTGGTCATGGTGAGCCTGCGCAACGACTCACGGATGGACGACCTGCTGGCCGAGCAGCCCCTGTGGGCGGTGTCGGTGCTGACGGAGGGCCAGCGGCAGATCGCCGGCAGGTTCGCCATGAAGGGCCGCATCAGTGACCGGCTGCTGTTCGCGGACATCCCCTGCACACGGGGCGAGATCACGGGTTCGCAACTGGTCGGCGGAGCTCTGGCCACCCTGGAGTGCCGTACGGAGCAGCGCGTCCTGGCAGGCGATCACACGCTGGTCATCGGCCGGGTACTGACGGCGTCACTGCCGAGCGCGGACGGCGAACCCCTGACGTACTTCAGGGGCCGCTACCGGCAGCTGGGCTGACCGGCGCGGTCCCTGCCGGGCTCGACGCGCTCCTACCAGTCGCGGCCGGAGCGCCCGCGCTTCGTGTCTCCCCGCTGCTTCTTCTCCCGCAGCCGGCGCTCGTTGATACCGCGCGGAATCTTCTTCTTGAGGCGCGGCCTGGGCGGCGGCGCCGTGGCTTCCGCCAGGAGCGCGGCGAGCCGCACGGCGGCCGTCTCACGGTTGCGCCACTGGGAGCGGTGCTCCGAGGCGCGTACGGACACGACACCGCCGACCAGCCGGGATGCCAGCCGCTCCAGGGCCCGGGCCTTCCACACCTCGGGCAGGGAATCGGTCGCCGCGAGGTCGAAGCGGAGCTCCACCTGGGAGTCGCTCGTGTTGACGTGCTGCCCGCCGGGCCCCGAGGACCGCGAGAAACGCCACATGAGCTCGGCCTCCGGCAGGGAGACCGAACCGCGGATGACATGAGGCCCGGACATGACACCCATGTTCCCCGGCCCACCACCCGTTCGTCACCTTGTTTTGCGAGCGTTCGGCCAGAAGTTCGGCAAAGAAAGTAAAGCGAGCAGGAACCTCGTGGTCTCCCGTCTGCGTTAGGACGGGTGACGGTAGCTTTCGTGATGGCACGAAGCCCGCACATGACGAGGAAAGGGACTTCCCATGGCTGTAAGCCTGTCCAAGGGCGGCAACGTCTCGCTCACCAAGGAGGCCCCGGGCCTGACCGCCGTCACGGTCGGCCTCGGCTGGGACGTCCGCACCACCACCGGCACCGACTTCGACCTCGACGCCTCGGCGATCGCGGTCAACCCGGCCGGCAAGGTCTACTCCGACGGACACTTCGTCTTCTTCAACAACAAGGCGACGCCGGACCAGACCATCGTCCACACCGGTGACAACATCACAGGTCAGGGCGAGGGCGACGACGAGCAGATCAACGTCAACCTCGCGGGCCTCCCGGCGGACATCGACAAGATCGTCTTCCCGGTCTCCATCTACGACGCCGAGGCACGCAGCCAGAACTTCGGCCAGGTGCGGAACGCCTTCATCCGCATCATCAACCAGGCCGGCGGCACCGAGATCGCCCGCTACGACCTGAGCGAGGACGCCGCCACCGAGACCGCCATGGTCTTCGGCGAGCTCTACCGCAACGGCGCCGAGTGGAAGTTCCGCGCGGTCGGCCAGGGCTACGCCTCGGGCCTGCGCGGCATCGCCCAGGACTTCGGCGTCAACCTCTGACGTACCGACTTCTCCACGGGAGCCCCCGTCCGACCCCGGTCGGACGGGGGCTCCCGTGGGTCCGCGTCACACAGCGGGCACGTGCATCGCTCGCCCCGGCCGCACCCGGCGTCCCCACGCTCCCGCCGATATCCGCACTGCAGCCCCTGACCGGGGTGAGCGCGGCCAGCAGCAGGACGGCGACGGGCGCGGTGCGGCGTGCCGCTGGCGTCTCCGGCTGATCCACGCCGCCGCTCCCAGGGACAGGCGGCGCTCCCAGCGACACGCGCCGCTCCTCAGGACGCCCGGCGCTTCGGCAGGCAGGGCGCCGGTCCCAACGGCTGCTCCCGCAGCCGCATGCGCCACCCAGGCGCCGGACCCCGCACAGCTCGGCGCAGGGCACTCACGCGGCATGACACCATCGGACCGTGCTCGACATCGGCTACTCCCTCTCCCGGCGCTTCCCGGACCCCCCGCAGACCGACTACCGCCGCGCGGACGTCCACGCCCTGCGGCACGACCTGTTCTCCGGGGACGTCTACCTCGCCGACACCAAGGCCGACCGCGAAGTATCCACAGCCTGGGGATGGGTCCCCGTACTCGACTTCGCGTGGGCACTCTGCGACATCGTCGAGCAGATCGACCGGGATCCCCGGGGCAACCGCTCGCACCGCCAGCAGTACGCCGAGCTCGACTTCACCGAATCGTCCGACCGCATGCTCTTCGAGCGCCGCTTCGGCTGGGTGGACGTCGAGGCCGACTGGATGCCCGGCGACGAGCCCCCGCTCACCTTCAGCCACTCCCTGCTGCGCCGCGAGGCCCGCGACTTCCTGCACGACCTGGTCGCCGACCTCGCCGACATGCACGAAGGCCTCGCCGACAACCCCGTCATCTGGGACCTCCAGGCCCGCTTCCCCCGCCTCTGACGGCACCCGGAGCCGCCGCGTCTACGCCTCCACCCGCACCCCGATCTGCGCCGCGAACGCCGGAGCCAGCTCCATCAGCTGGGACGGGCTGATCACCGCCCCCGCCAACCGCTCCACACCCCGCGCGATGTCGAGCTCGGCGACCGTCCGCAGATCGACGGACTCCATCCGCACAGAACTGAAATCGGCCCTCTTCAGCACGCAGTCCCGGAACTCGACCCGCACCAGCTGCGCCTCCCCGAAATCCGGCTCCGACAGCACACACCCCTCGAACACGACGTCCTTCAGCCGTGCCTTGCGCAGATTCAGGTAATCGATCTTCCCGCCCCGCACGAGCACCCGCTCCAGCACCGCGCCATGCAGCTGCACCCCGCCCAGCCGCGCGTCCAGGACCTCCACATCCCGCAGCGACGCCCCCGCGAGATCGGTGCCCACACCCCGTACCCCCGTCAGCACGGAGTCGATGAACCTGGCCCTCACCAGCTCCGCACGGTCCAGGGCACAGCCGCGCAGCTCGCAGTCCATGAACCGCGCTCCAGGACCCGACGCGTCGGCCAGGTCCGTCTCCCCGAACCGCACACCGTCGTAGTCACCGTCGGGCTCCAGACCCTCCCCGTCGTACTCCACGAGGGACGGCAGCCTGACCTCCGGCCGCCGCGCCACCGTCACCCCGCCCTTCGTTCCCGCGCCTCTGCTGCTCCTGTTGCCTGTTGGTGCCATGCCCCCCATCGTGGCGCACACCACTGACATCGGCCCGGCCCGGTGTCACAGAAACAGTCGGCCGAACCGTCCTCCGTGCAGAAGCGCCCACCGCAAGGAGACCCAGCCATGCAGAGCATCCACATCGTCGGCGGCGGTCTCGCCGGACTGACCGCCGCCATCACCGCCGCCGAATCCCGGGCCCAGGTCACCCTCCACGAGGCCCACCACACCCTCGGCGGACGGGCCAGGACCTCGGACGGCCCCTACCGCACCAACGAGGGACCGCATGCCCTGTACCGCCGCGGACCGCACTGGGGCTGGCTCGAACAGCGCGGGCTTCTCGGCCCGTTCGCCTCCGTTCCGCCCCTCGAAGGCACCCGCTTCCTCTTCCGCCGGGGCGGCGCCCTGCGCAGGACCCCGCCGCTCGCCATGCTGCGCCTCACCCGCCGCAGCGCCCGCCGGGCCCCCGTCGACACCGACTTCCTCCGCTGGGCCACCGGCCAGGTAGGCGAAGAGGGCGCCCGTGCGGCGGCGCACTACATGGGCGTGGCCCTCTTCCACCACGACCCCGGTTCGCTCTCCGCCGCCTTCGTCCAGGAACGGCTCCGCCGCGCCGCCGCACTGCCGCCCGAGGCCCACTACCCCGTCGGCGGCTGGGCGCGGCTCGTCGACCGGATGGCCACACGGGCCCGGAATCTCGGCGTACGCGTCGAGACCGACGCACGCGTCGGCCCCGGCGACCTGGCCGGCCTCCGGCGCAGCGGACCGGTGATCGTCGCCACCCATCTGGACTCCGCCCGCACCCTTCTGGAGGACCCCGCCCTGACCTGGGACAGCGGCAGGACCGCCCTGCTCGACCTGGCCCTGCGGACCCGGCGCGGCGACCCGTTCATCGTCTCCGACCTCGACACCCCCGGCTGGATCGAGCGGTTCACCGCCCAGGACCCGACCCTCGCCCCGACGGGCGAACAGCTCATCCAGGCCCAGATCCCCCTCGCCCCCGGCGCCCCGCGCGCCGACGCCGTCCGCCGCGCCGAGGACCTGCTCGACCTCGGCTTCCCCGGCTGGCGCGACCGCACCACCTGGCGCCGCGAAGCGCTCGCGTCCGGCCGCACCGGCGCCGTCGACAAGCCCGGCACCACCTGGCGCGACCGGCCCGCCGTCGACCGCGGCGACGGGATCCTGCTCGCGGGCGACCAGGTCGCCGCCCCGGGACTCCTCAGCGAGGTCGCGTTCAACAGCGGCATCGAAGCGGCGGTCCTGGCGGTGAAACTCCTCGGCGGGACCGCGCAGGACGTTCCCCGCCCGGCAGGTACTCCTTGACCTCAAGCGCATCCCGGGGCCGAAGGGCGGAGGCAGCAGCCACTCACCAGCACCCGGGGAACCCCGCCGTGTACGCCATCCGCCTCCCCGCCTGCGGTCCCGCCGAGAATTCCGTCCACGAACGGCGAAGTCGTCCTCGTACCGTGCGTGACCTCAGGACGTCCCGAGCTCCGCCAGCGCCCCGTCCGTCAGCCGGTACACCGTCCACTCGTCCTGCGGCCGCGCACCCAGCGACTCGTAGAACGCGATGGACGGGGCGTTCCAGTCCAGCACCGACCACTCCAGGCACCCGTACCCGCGCTCCACACAGATCCGTGCCAGCTCCCTCAGCAGCGCCTTGCCGTACCCGCCGCCGCGCCGCTCGGGACGCACGTACAGATCCTCCAGATACACACCGTGCACCCCGCGCCACGTCGAGAAGTTGAGGAACCACAGCGCGAACCCGACCACGGCGCCGTCGTCGTCCGACACCGCGACATGCGCGTACGCGGCGGGCCGCTCGCCGAACAGGGCCTCGCGCAGCTGCTCCTCGGTGGCCTTCGCCTCGTCCAGCGCCTTCTCGTAATCGGCGAGCTCCCGCACCATGGCATGGATCGCAGGGACGTCTTCAGAAGTGGCAGTACGAATCATGGGCGCAGCCTAAACAGGCAGGCAGCCCCCGTGCCCCTCAGTGCCGGCCCAGCAACTGCCGTGCAATCTCCGCATGGTCCGGCCACAGCCGCGGCTTCCCGCGCCGGATTCCCCACAGCGCGTTCTGCAGCGCCCGGCCCAGCGTCCACGCCCGCGCACGTTCCCGGTCCAACTCCAGCGCTCCGGACAGCAGATCGAACCGCCACAGCACCTCGGACGCGTCGAACCTGTTGTCCAGCGCCGGGAACAGCTCGAAACCGGGATCGCCGGCGAGGGGCTTCGGATCCAGCGCGACCCACTCCCCCGCCCGGCCCTCCTCCGCGCGGCCGGCCAGGATGTTGTCGTAGTGCAGGTCCCAGTGCAGCAGGCGGTCCCCCGGTTCCCCCGCAACCTCCCGCACCGCTGCCACGCAGTCCAGCACCAACCGCCGCTCGCCCTCGTCCGCCAACCCGGCCACCGCCCCGGGCGCCGCCTCCAGCATCCGCGCGGCCGCGTCCTCCAGCCGCCGCATCCCCGGCGGAGCCGGCACACGCACCAACCGGGCCGACAACTCCGCGAGCACCCGCACTGCCGCCCGCGCATCCGCCACCCCGGTCAACGGGCGCCGCTCGTCGAGCCGTTCGAGCAGCATCGCCCCCGTCGCGGCGTCATGCTCCAGCAGGCCCGCCACGCTCGCGCCCGCCTCGCCCCACACCCGTAGCGCGACCGGTTCCCCCACCGTCTCCGCATCCACCATCTGAAGCTTCAGTGCCGCAAGGCGGCCGTCCGCCTGCCGCACCACCGGAAGCACCAGCGCGCACATCCCGTGCATCACGGCCCCGTCGCGCCGCAGCCCCCACTCCTCCAGGAACCTTGCCGCCAGCCCGGGCAACGCGTCACCGAAAGCCCGCCCCGCCGCACCGTTGTGAGCGCACAGATTCACGACCAGGGCTTCCGGAACGTCGATCACACCGCAAGTGTAGAGGTAACGTCCCTCCAGCGATTGGGCTGCACACGGACAAGCAGGGGAAACATGAGCACCGTCAGCACCGTCAACGGCGGCATATCGTTCTGGTACGCGAACGAAGGCACCCCCGCCCCACGCGAACCCCTGCCCGGCGACACCAGCGCCGACGTCTGCATCGTCGGCGGCGGATACACCGGACTCTGGACGGCGTACTACCTCAAGAAGACCGTCCCCTTCCTCAACATCACCGTCCTGGAAGCCAAGTTCTGCGGATACGGCGCCTCCGGCCGCAACGGCGGCTGGCTCTACAACGGCATCGCGGGCCGCGACCGTTACGCCGAACTGCACGGCCACGACGCCGCGGTCCGCCTCCAGCGGGCCATGAACGACACCGTCGGCGAGGTCATCCGCATCGCCGGCGACGAGAACATCGACGCCGACATCCACCACGGCGGCGTCCTCGAGGTCGCCCACACCCCCTCCCAGCTCGCCCGCCTCAAGGACTTCCACTCCGTCGAGATCGCCTTCGGCGAGACCGACCGCGTCCTGCGCGGCGCCCGCGAGACCGCCGAGCGCATCCGCGTCTCCGGAGCCGTCGGCTCCAGTTGGACCCCGCACGGCGCGCGCCTGCACCCCGCAAAGCTGGTCAAGGGCCTCGCCGACACCGTGCAAGCCCTCGGCGTCACGATCTACGAGTCGACACCCGTCACCGAGATCAAGCCCAAGCACGCGGTCACCCCGTACGGCACGGTCCGCGCTCCCTACGTCCTGCGCTGCACCGAGGGCTTCACCGCGGGCCTCAAGGGCCACCGCCGCACCTGGCTGCCCATGAACTCGTCCATGATCGTCACCGCGCCCCTCCCCAAGTCCCTCTGGGACACCATCGGCTGGGACGGCCGCGAAGCCCTCGGCGACATGGCCCACGCCTACATGTACGCCCAGCGCACCGCCGACGACCGCATCGCCCTCGGCGGCCGCGGCGTCCCCTACCGCTACGGCTCGGCCGCCGCCAACGTCAACGGAACAGCCCGCACCCAGCCCGCCACCATCGACGCGCTGCGCGACCTGCTCGTCCGCTTCTTCCCCACCACCGCGGGCACCCGCATCGACCACGCCTGGTCCGGCGTACTCGGCGTCCCCCGGGACTGGTGCGCCACCGTCGCCCTGGACCGCAGCACCGGCCTCGGCTGGGCCGGCGGCTACGTCGGCTCCGGCGTCGCCACCGCCAACCTCGCGGCCCGCACCCTGCGCGACCTGATCCAGCAGGACTCCGGCCAGGCCGGCCCCACCGACCTGACCGCGCTCCCCTGGGTCAACCACAAGGTCCGCCGCTGGGAACCCGAACCCTTCCGCTGGCTCGGCGTCCACACCCTCTACGCCGCCTACCGCACCGCCGACC
This sequence comes from Streptomyces sp. NPDC002911, assembly GCF_053591835.1. Taxonomy (NCBI): domain Bacteria; kingdom Bacillati; phylum Actinomycetota; class Actinomycetes; order Kitasatosporales; family Streptomycetaceae; genus Streptomyces; species Streptomyces sp. NPDC002911. The sequence continues at coordinate 304,543 of NZ_JBSFUO010000004.1, forward strand.
GCCGCGAATCCGCCTCCCCGAGCCTCGGCACGGACCGCATCGCGAAGGCGGCGGACCGCATCGCGGGCCGGCACTGACCGATCCGTCCGCATCCGCGCCGGCGCGCCCCCGCCTTCCGGGCCTTCAGGCGGCCTCCGCCGTCCCCACCTCGTCCCGCTGTCTCCCGTCGCGGTGGATCGGCGTCGCCGAACCCGTGAGGGGGGCGCCCGTTCCACCGCGCCGGGCCGCGACGATCTCCGCTGCGATGGACAAGGCGGTCTCCTCGGGCGTACGGGCGCCGAGGTCGAGGCCGATCGGCGACCTGAGCCGGGCCAGCTCGGCTTCGCGCAGACCGGCTTCCCGCAACTTCCGGTCACGGTCCGCGTGGGTCCGGCGCGAGCCCATCGCCCCGACGAACGCGACCGGCATTCGCAGGGCCTGCTTCAGCAGGGGGACGTCGAACTTGGCATCGTGCGTGAGCACGCACAGGACCGTGCGCGCGTCCGTCGCGGTACGCCGCAGATAGCGGTGCGGCCAGTCGACGACGAGGTCGTCGGCCTCGGGAAAGCGGGCCCTGGTGGCGAAGACGGGACGGGCGTCGCACACCGTGACGTGGTAGCCGAGGAACTTGCCGGCGCGGACGAGCGCCTCCGCGAAGTCGATCGCACCGAACACGATCATGCGAGGCGGTGGCACGCTCGACTCCACGAGGAGAGTGAGGCCGCCCGGGCAGTGTGTTCCGTCCTCCGCGAGGGCGAGTGCACCGGTGCGTCCGGCATCCAGCATCGCCCGCGCCTCGGCCGCCGCCCTCCGGTCCAGCTCCGGGAAGCCGCCGCCGAACGACCCCTCGTACGACTCGCCGGAGTGCACCAGCAGGGCTCTGCCCAGGAGTTCGGCCGGGCCTCGGACGACCCGGGCGAGGGCCATGGGTGCGCCCGAGGCGGCGGCCGACAGCGCCGACCGGAACACCTCCCCGGCGGGCGTCCGCGCGTCGACCGGAGTGACCATGACGTCGATGACCCCGCCGCAGGTCAGCCCGACCGCGAAGGCGTCCTCATCGCTGTAGCCGAACCGTTCGAGGACGGTCTCACCGTCCTCGAGTGCCTGGACGCACAGCTCGTAGACCGCCCCTTCCACACAGCCGCCGGAGACCGAACCGACGGCCGTGCCCTCGCTGTCGACGGCGAGGGCCGCACCCGGGCCGCGCGGCGCGCTGCCGCCGACGGCCACGACCGTGGCGACGGCGAACCTCCGGCCCTCCTCGGCCCAGCGGGCCAGCTCGTCGGCGATGTCAAGCATGGGGGCCTGCCGCGAGGACCCGGTCGGGCCGGATGGGCAGGCTGCGGTGACGTACGCCGGTCGCATGCCAGACGGCGTTGGCGATCGCCGCCGCCGCCCCCACGATCCCGATCTCGCCGATGCCCTTGATCCCGACCGGGTCGTCCGGGTCCGGATCGTCGACCCAGTCCGCCTCGACGAGCGGAACGTCCGCGTTCGTGGCGACGTGATAGCCCGCGAGGTCGGCCCCGTAGAGGGCACCGGAGTTCTGGTCCCTGACCGCTTCCTCGTGCAGGGCCATGGAGATGCCCCAGATCATCCCGCCGGTGAACTGGCCACGGGCCGTGAGCGGGTTGACGATCCGGCCGGCGGCGAAGATGCCCAGCATGCGGCGTACCCGTACTTCCCCGGTGGTCACGTCCACGGCGACCTCGGCGAACTGCGCCCCGTAGGAGTGCCGCTCCTTCTGCGCGAGGGCTCCGACGGCCGCAGTGGTGTCCGACCGAACCGTGATGCCTTCCGGCGGAATCCCGTCGCTCAGGGCGAGGCGCTCTCGCAGCTCCTCGGCCGCGGCCGTGACCGCCCAGGCCCACGACCGGGTACCCATCGAGCCGCCGGCCATCACCGCCGGGCCGAAGTCACTGTCGCCGATCCGTACGCGCACCCGGTCGGTCGGCACCTGAAGGGCGTCGGCGGCCACCAGGGTGAGCGCCGTCCGTGCCCCGGTTCCGATGTCCGCGGCGCTGATCCGCACCGTGAAGGTGCCGTCTGCCTCCGCGGTCGCGGCCGCCGTGGACGGCATCGCTCCCGCGAAGAAGGAGGCCGCCGCCGTCCCGGTACCGAGCAGCCAGCGCCCGTCCCGGCGCAGGCCGGGACGTGGGTCCCGGTCGGCCCAGCCGAACCTGCGGGCGCCCTCCCGGAAACAGGCGGGCAGGCTGCGGGTGCTGAACGGCAGCCCGGAGACCGGGCCCAGCTCGGGCTCGTTGCGCGCGCGCAGCTCGATCGGGTCGATGCCGCACTTCTCGGCGAGTTCGTCGAACGCCGACTCCAGCGCGAACGACCCGGGCGCCTCCCCGGGCGCACGCATGAAGGTCGGACTCGGCACATCGAGCCGTACGACCCGGTTGGCGGTGTGGTGGGCGGGGGCGTCGTACATCACCCGCGCCGGTCCGGCGCCCGGCTCGATGAACTCGTACACGGTCGAGGTGAGACTCAGGCAGCTGTGCTCCAGTGCGCGCAGCCGTCCCTCGGCGTCGGCACCGAGCCGGATCCGCTGCGTCGTCGGGCTCCGGTAGCCGGCGAGCGAGAACATCTGGCGCCGCGTCATGACGACCCGGACCGGGCGTGACAGGACGGTGGCCGCCATCACCGCGGCCACCTGGTGCGCGCGGACACCCTTGCTGCCGAAGCCGCCGCCGATGTGTTCGGACCGCACGCGCACCGAGGCCGGATCGAGCGAGAAGAGGTTCGCGAGTTCGCCCGCGATCCACACCGTGCCCTGGTTGGAGTCCACGACCTCGAGCCGGCCGCCGTCCCACACGGCCGTCGCCGCATGGGGCTCCATCGAGTTGTGGTGCTCCTCCGGCGTGGAGTACTCGGCGTCCAGGACCACGGAGGACGCGGCCAGTTCGGCCTCCAGGTCCCCCTTCTCCGTCACTGCCGGTCCGCCGGGTCCGGGCATCGTGTACGCGTCGGGGTGTTCGCCGGAGAAGGTGACATCGTGCGGCTCCTCCTCGTAGTGCACCACCAGTGCTTCGGCGGCTTCCCTGGCCTGCTCGGAGGTCTCCGCGACGACCAGCGCGACCGGCCAGCCCGCGTGCGGTACCCGGTCGTGCTGGAAGACGGCGACGGTCGGGTCCGGCACTCCGAGCATGCCGACGTAGTCGGTGTCGACCCGCGGGGCGTTCCCGTGGTGCAGGACGCTGAGGACGCCCGGCATCTCCAGGACCGCGGCGGTCTCCACCGAGCGGACACGGCCGCGGGTGATGGTCGACAACACCAGCCATCCGTACGCGAGTTCGGCGAACGGGATCTCGCCCGCGTAGCGGGCCGCCCCGGTGACCTTGTCGCGGCCCTCCACACGGGTGTGCGCGGAACCGACGGCCTTCGTCGCCCTGGTCCCGGTCGTGGTGGTGGTCATCGGGCGGCCTCCTCGGCGAGTTCGCTCAGCACGGCGACGACGAGGTTGCGCATCAGTGTCACCTTGTATGCGTTGTGCGGCAGCGGCCGGGCGGCCGCCAGTTCGGCGTCGGCGGCAGCCGCGAAGGCCGCGGCATCGGCCGGCCCGCCGGTCAGGGCCTGTTCTGCCGTGTGTGCCCGCCACGGCCTGGAGGCGACCGCCCCGAAGGCCAGCCGCACCTCGCGTACGACGCCGTCACGGACGTCGAGCGCGGCGGCGATCGAGCCGATCGCGAAGGCGTACGAGGCCCGCTCACGCACCTTGCGGTAGCGGGAGTTGGCAGCCACCGGGGCGGACGGCAGGGTGACGCCGGTGATCAGCGCTCCCGGCGGAAGGGCGGTCTCCCTGTGCGGGGTGTCGCCCACCGGGAGGTAGAACTCGGTGAGGGGCAACTGGCCCGGCCCGTCGGCTGTCTCGTAGGAGACGACGGCACCGAAGGCTGTCAGCGCCACTCCCATATCGGAGGGGTGGGTGGCCACACAGTGGTCGGAGGCGCCCAGGATCGCGTGGTTGTGGTGTTCACCCTCGATCGCGGGGCAGCCACTGCCGGGGACACGCTTGTTGCACGGCTTGGTCACGTCGCCGAAGTAGCCGCAACGGGTGCGTTGCAGCAGGTTCCCGCCGACGGTGGCCATGTTGCGCAGCTGCCCGGAGGCACCGGCCAGCACCGCCTGGGTCAGCGCCGGGTAGCTCCGGCGCACGTCGGGGTGCGCCGCGAGGTCGCTGTTGGTGACGGTCGCACCGATGCGCAGCCCGCCGTCCCCGGTCACCTCGATCCGGTCCAGCGGGAGTTCGCGTACGTCGACGAGCCTGCCGGGCCGTTCGACGCCGGTCTTCATCAGGTCGACGAGATTGGTACCGCCGCCGAGAAACCGGGCGTCCGGGTCGGCGTCGAGCAGCGCGAGGGCGCCGGAGACGTCGACCGCGCGCTCATATCCGAACTCCTTCATGCCGCTTCCCCCTCGCCGTTCACGGCCTGCGCGCTCTCCGCGGTCCGAGCGGTCTGCGCATGGATCCCGGCCGCGCGCTCGACCGCCTGCACGATCGACACGTACGCGCCGCAGCGGCACAGGTTGCCGCTCATCCGCTCCCGGATCTCCTCGGCCGTCAGTGGCGGTGGCCCCGCCTCGGGGCGGACGTCGTCGGTGACGGCGCTCGGCCAGCCGGCGGCGTGTTCCTCGATCACCGCGACGGCCGAACAGATCTGACCCGGAGTGCAGTAACCGCACTGATAGCCGTCGAGGTCGAGGAACGCCTGCTGCACGGGGTGCAGTTGCTCGCCCTCGGCAAGGCCTTCGACGGTGGAGATCTCCCGGCCTTCGGCCGCCACCGCGAGCTGCAGGCAGGCGACGGACCGGCGACGGTCGACCAGGACGGTACAGGCACCGCACTGCCCCTGATCGCAGCCCTTCTTGGTACCGGTCAGATCTAGGCGCTCGCGCAGGGCATCGAGCAGGGTGGTGCGGTGGTCGACGGTCAGCGTGTGCTTCTCGCCATTGATGTTCAACGTGATGGCGCTGTGCGTCGACGAGGGCGTTGGGGCCATAATCAGCCTTCTTTCGCATTCCCGGACCACCTCGCGAGGACGGTCCGGCAGAAAAGAGAAACGGAAGACGCGGAGTTGTATCGGAGAGGGAGGACGACGCCGCACGCAGCGCCGGCGGGCCGGAGGCATGCGAGAGCACGCGGGACACATCGGAGAAAGCCGGTGCCGACTGCCAGCTGTCCGTCCCGGCCGCCCACCGCTAAGGTGACCTGACCGGACAGCTGTCCGTTCACCCGAAAACGTAGTGGACAGCTGTCCGCTTAGGCAAGGACGAAATTCAGCCACGGATCCGCGAGGAGGACGAGTGCAGCAGAAGAAGGACGCACCTCTGCGCTCGGATGCGCAGCGGAATCGCGAGCGCATCCTGGAAGTGGCCTTGGCGGAGCTGACGCTCTGCGCGGACGCCCCGCTCAGTGTGATCGCCAAGAAGGCGGGCGTCGGGCAGGGCACGCTCTATCGCAACTTCCCCAGCCGCGAGGCCCTCGTCCTCGAGATCTACCGCCACGAGATGCAGCAGGTCGCCGACGCCGCGGCCGGGCTCCTCGAGACCCATGGGCCCGATCGGGCCCTACGCGAGTGGATGGACCACCTCGCCCGCTTCGCCATGACCAAAGCCGGCTTGGCGGACGCGATCCGCCAGGCCACCAGCGCACCGGGCAGCCCGGCCAAGCCGGGCCACACCCCGGTGACGTCCGCGGCGGAACTCCTGCTCCGTACCGCCGAGGAGGCCGGCACCATCCGTCCGGGAGTGACCGCGGACGACTTCGTCCTCGCCATCGCCGGCCTCTGGCAACTCGACCCCCACGGCGACTGGCAACCACGCGCCGCCCGCCTCCTGGACCTCGTCATGGACGGCCTGCGCGCGGGGGCCTCCGGCAAGGAAGAGCGGTGAGACGGGACGTCTGCGGACCCGCATGCACTGAGGTCAGGCGTTGTTCGGCTCCCCCGTCGCCCCCCTGGCGCACTGCCTGACGAATGCGGGGGCGCGCGTGCGGTCTTCGGCAAGGTGGCTGAAGTGGACTGCGGACTCTGCGCTGCTGGAAGCCGAAGAGCGGGGACTGCGCGAGACCTTGGAAGCGGAGTTTCCGCACCTCGATGCCCAACGCCTGGTGGACGCCCTTGTGTACTGCGACATGACGAGCGCCCCCAAGGGTGCGATCACTTCGGTGAACGCTCGGTTGGCCGAGATCACCGGTCGGTGCGGGGCCGACGGTCTTGTGGGACGTTTCATCCGCCGAGCGTCGCCAGACATCCTCGCGGCCGTTGAGCGGGTGGAGGCGGCGTTGGCGACTCAGCCCAGGTAGGGGTACGTGCCGGCCAGGTGGTCACCGATCTGCTGGCGCATGCTGGGGTGGATGTCGTACTGGTCCAGGTCTTTCGGCTGGACGTAGCAAACGCCGTCGGCTTCGTCGTTGATGGTGGGCTTGCCGCCCACGGGACGGCCGATGTAGGTGGCCTCGTACTGCTGGCGGATCTCGCCGTCCGTGTAGGCGACGATGTGGTTCGGGTCTGTGTAGACCCCCAGGAATCCTGTGATCTCGGCGATGATTCCGGTCTCTTCGAGGCATTCACGCACGGCGCATCGCGCCGCTGTCTCGCCGATGTCCTGGGCACCGCCCGGCAGGGCCCACTGGCCGGTGTCCCTGCGGCGCTGGAGCAGTATGGCGCCGTCGTCGTCGACGACAAGCAGGTTGCTGGCGGGGATGAGCGTGTTCGCCTTGGGGGCCTTGGGGTCGTTGTAGTACTCAGTCCTGCCCATGTGACGAGGGCCCTTCCTGGTCTGGTGTCCAGGGCCGTGCGGTGGCCCAGACAGCTTCGAAAATCTGAGCGTAGTTGTCGAACCAGCCTGCGGTTACAGCTATGCGGAAATGCAGGAGGGGGTTCGCGCTGGCCGGCTGGCCGGCTGGCCCCAGACGTGCGGGTTGACCAGGTGGTTGTCGTCGTAGCGGAACATGGAGGTGTAGAGGCTGGTGTCGTGCAGCCTCACCTCGCAGCCTGCCTCGGACAGTAAGGGCCGGTAGTAGGTGAGGGAGGCGTGGATCTTGGCGGCAAGGGTGTCGCCGATTCCCTCTTCCCGGCCCCGGATGGCTGCTGCCTGGCCGTTCGAGTCACCGAAGCAGAGCCGCACTCGCACCCCGTCCGATGCGCGCTCGGCGAGCATCTTCGCGACGTGGGGGTTGGACTGGGCGAAGAAGGTGCCGGAGAAGACATGGCTTCCGCGCCCGAGCAACCTGGCGGACGCCGTGTCGGAAAGCATCGCGCGCGGGGCGGCATGTTCCGTCGTCATGAACAGAAAAGGCCAGGTCAGATGGTGTCTGACCTGGCCTTTTCACAGAGCCCCCTGTCGGATTCGAACCGACGACCTACGCATTACAAGTGCGTTGCTCTGGCCGGACTGAGCTAAGGAGGCGTGCGGAAGCAGTGTAACCAACTCCGGGACCGGAACCTGCTCGATATTCGGAGCCTCGGACTGCTGACAGATCCGAAAACGCCAGGTAGCGTCACCTCAGGTTCACTCCAGTGGACCACACCACTCCCTACTCGGATCGTCCGGCACGTTCCTGCCGGTTGAGGAGAAGAATCTTCATGGCCAGTGTCACGTTCGACAAGGCGTCCCGCGTCTACCCCGGCTCCACGAAGCCGGCTGTGGACCAGCTCGAGATCGACATCGAGGACGGCGAGTTCCTCGTCCTCGTCGGTCCTTCCGGTTGTGGCAAGTCGACCTCCCTGCGCATGCTCGCGGGCCTCGAGGACGTCAACGGCGGTGCGATTCGCATCGGCGACCGCGACGTCACGCACCTGCCCCCGAAGGACCGGGACATCGCCATGGTGTTCCAGAACTACGCGCTCTACCCGCACATGTCCGTCGCGGACAACATGGGCTTCGCGCTGAAGATCGCCGGGATCAACAAGACGGAGATCCGGGCGAAGGTCGAAGAGGCCGCCAAGATGCTGGACCTCACCGACTACCTGGACCGGAAGCCCAAGGCGCTCTCCGGTGGTCAGCGTCAGCGTGTGGCCATGGGCCGTGCCATCGTGCGTGAGCCGCAGGTCTTCCTCATGGACGAGCCGCTGTCGAACCTCGACGCCAAGCTCCGTGTGTCGACGCGTACGCAGATCGCCTCGCTGCAGCGCCGTCTCGGCATCACCACCGTGTACGTCACCCACGACCAGGTCGAGGCCCTCACCATGGGCGACCGGGTCGCGGTCCTCAAGGACGGTCTGCTCCAGCAGGTCGACTCGCCGCGCAACATGTACGACCGCCCGGCGAACCTCTTCGTGGCCGGCTTCATCGGCTCCCCGGCGATGAACCTCATCGAGGTCCCGATCACCGACGGTGGCGTGAAGTTCGGCAACAGCGTCGTCCCGGTCTCCCGTACGGCGCTCTCCGCCGCCGCCGACCGCGGTGACCGGACCGTCACGGTCGGCATCCGTCCCGAGCACTTCGACATCGTCGAGCACGGCGGCGCCGCCGCGCAGACCCTCTCCAAGGGTTCGGCCGACGCCCCGGCCGGTCTCGCCGTCTCCGTCAATGTCGTCGAGGAGCTCGGCGCCGACGGTTTCGTCTACGGTGCCGCGCAGGTCGGTGGCGAGCACAAGGACCTGGTGGTCCGCGTCGGCGGCCGCGCCGTTCCCGAGAAGGGCACCGAGCTGCACGTCGTGCCGCGCCCGGACGAGCTGCACGTCTTCGCCACGTCGACCGGTGAGCGCCTGACCGCCTGATCCGTCCGACCGCCTGATCCTCACGTTCCAGCCGCTACGGCCCCGCGTTCCTCCGAGGACGCGGGGCCGTTCGCGTGTCGCGGGGCGGACCGGGTTTCGGATCCGGCGGACGGCGAATTCCTTGGCACACCGGCCGATTCGCCCCGGCCCGTCAACGCCTTATTCGAATAGCCCACTCGAACCATCCCTCGCGCGGGTGACGAAATGTCGCCGGATCATCACTGCCCGCTACGCTCGCCTGCGTGACCCACACCGCGCGCCGAATCGGCCGAACCCTAGCTCTCGTCCTGCCCGTCGTCATGGTTCTGTCCGGGACCCTCGCGGTCACCCGCGTCCAGTGGTCGGGGCAGGACACCGAGACCCAGTTGCTGACCGCCGCCTCGGAGACCGTAGCCAAGCAGGCGAAGGCCCGGGCCCCCCACGACGTTCTGCGGGACAAGCTCCTGCTGGAGCTCCGCGAGGAAGACCCGGGGGTCGCGTTGACGAGCCTCCAGCGCACCGTCGAAGGGCGGCCCTCTCTCGCGAAGCACTGCATGTCGATCGCCAAGGCACTGGGCAAGGCCGCCGTCGACCAGTACGGCCCGACGCGCGCCCACCGCTTCTCCCGTCCGGTCTGCGACACCTCGTTCGCCTCGGGCGTCGCGCAGTTCAGCTGAGCCGGGTGTGTCCGGGCACGGCATATCGTGCCCGGCATGCATACGTATCCGACGCAGGCCGTGATCCTGGCGGGTGGTCAGGGCTCGCGGTTGCGCCCCTACACCGATGACCGCCCCAAGCCGATGGTCGAGATCCCGGGGACCGGGACCCCGATCATCGGCCATCAGCTGTCCTGGCTGGCCGCCGAGGGCGTCACCGACGCCGTGATCTCGTGCGGCCATCTTGCCGATGTACTGCAGGAATGGCTGGACTCGGCCGCTCTTCCGTTGCGTGTCACCACCGTCGTCGAGACCGAGCCCCTGGGCCGCGGCGGCGGTCTCAAGCACGCCGCGGCCCGGCTCCCCGATCCGTCGGAGCCCTGGTACGCGACGAACGGCGACATCTGGACCCGCTTCTCGCTGCGGGAGATGGCCGCCTTCCACGCGGAGCGGGACGCCACCGCGACGCTCGCGCTCGCCCGTCCGCGGATCCCGTGGGGCGCCGTGGAGACGGACGCGTTCGGGCACATCACCGACTTCATCGAGTCGCCCCCGTCGCCCTATCTGATCAACGCGGGCGTGTACGTCTTCGCGCCCGCGTTCACCGGGATGCTGCCGGACCGCGGTGACCACGAACGGACGACCTTCCCCCGGCTGGCCCGTGAGCGCCGACTGGCCGGGTTCCCGCTTCCGCACGGGGCGTACTGGCGGGCCATCGACACCGCGAAGGACCTCGCGGAGGCGGCGAGGGAGCTGGGCTCCCACACGGGCGGCTGAGGCCACCCGTACGTATGCGAGGGCGGTCACCGGATGCCCGGTGACCGCCCTCGTGGTGTGCGGTGCCGATGTCAGCCGAGCAGTCCGCCGATGGGGTTCTGGCCGGCGCCGCCGGAGGAGCCGCTGTCGGATCCGCCGGTGGAACCGCCCTCGTCCGCGCCGCCGGTCGTGCCGCCGGAGCCCCCGGAGCCGGCGGAGCCGGACGAGCTGGGGCCCGCGTCGCCGACCGGGGGTGCCTGCGGGGCCGCCTCCTGCGGGGGCACCTGGCCGGTGCCCTGGGTCTGGCTGGGCCGGCCCGTGCTCGCCCCGGCCGTCGGGGTGGAGTCGCCGGTGGTGTCGGAGCCCTGGGTGGACTCCGCGGCCGACGGGGTACCGGGGGCGCTGGAGGGAGCCGCCTCGGGGGTCCGGCCGTCCGGGGTCCTGGAGGGCTTGCCCCTCTTGCCCCCGGAGGTGTCGGGGAGCGGGGAGCCGGGCAGCTGGTTGGTCGGGTGGCTGTCGGGGCCCGGCACGGTGACGACCTCGGTGGAGCGGACGGCTCCGCCGAGCATGGAGCCGACCAGCAGGGTCAGGCCGACGACGACGGTGGCGACCACGGAGCCGCGGCGCAGGACACGGCGGCGGAGGTCCCAGATTTCGGAGCGCGGGCCGAGCGTGCGCCAGGCCTCCCCTGCGAGGCGACCGTCGAGGGAGTAGACGGGGGCGCCGGCGATGACCAGCGGGCTCCAGGCGGCCAGCAGGATGATGTCGGGGGTGTCGTATGCGGCGGCGCTGCGCCAGCTGACCGTCACCAGGATGGCGGCGGAGAGCAGGACACCGAAGGCCGCTGCGACGCGCTGCCAGAGCCCGAGGACGGTGAGGACGCCGACGACGATCTGGAGGAAGGCGACGGAGAGCCCGGCGGCGACCGGGTGGGAGAGCGCGAAGTCGCGCAGGGGTTCGGCGGCGGTCCAGGGGTGCAGCGAGGTGAGCCACTTGACCATGGAGCCGCGGTCGCCGCCGTCGAAGTAGGCGGGGTCGCAGAGTTTGCCCATGCCGCTGTAGATGGCGAGGAAGCCGAGAATGACGCGCAGAGGCAGGAGGACGACGCCGAGGTTCATCCGGCGGCCGGGGTAGTAGGCGTGCCGGACGGTGTCGTTGGCGTGGCGCCGTTCCCCGGCGGAGGTGCCGTCCCGCTCCTCGGTGTCGGGCCGGTCGTCGTAGGTGAAGCCGTACGCGTCGTGGGACGGCGTGGTGACGGTGTCGTAGGCGCCGACGGCCTGCCTCATGGGAGGCAGCAGCGGTCCGGTGCGGCCGCCACCGGGTTGGTGGGGGGCCCGGATCACCGGGTTGGGCTGGGTCTCGTCGAGGCGCGGGATGACCTGGGTGCCACGGCCCGCGTCGTCATGGCCGGCGCCGAAGTCGCCGCCGGGGCGGGCGTCGAGGTGGCCGGCGGTGGAGTTCCGTACGGCCTGCAGGAGACCGGTCGCTCCGGGGTCTCCCGGCTCGGACCTGCCGCTCCAGACGACGGGGGCCCGCCTGCGGCCGCCCGCGCCGCCCATGGCGGGAATCCTGACCGGTCCGGCGGAGCCCGCGGTGCGCATACGGGTGCGCTGGCCCGGGGCGAGCTGCACCCGGAAGCTGGCGTGGCTGACGATGACCTGGGCGGGGTCGCTGTCCACCTTCGTCATGCTCAGGGCGGGTTGGTCGTCGAACCGAGGCGTTCTGGTGTCCACACTCATCTAACCGAGTGATGTGTGATTAGGACACTGCCTTGACTCGTCCGAAGTGTCCGAGACCCGTCAACCGCCTTCGGTGCCGGGCGAGTCCGGGTACGCGAGGCCCGCAGAGAGGGAAGGCAGCGAGTCCGCCATGGCGGCTCGGCGGAAAGTGATGTCGTCTCCGAGCGCCAGGCCGGCGTGGCCCGGGCCGTAGTCGAGAGGGAGGTGTTCTGGACGACGACGTCCAGTCATACCGCTTCGTGCCGCCCCGGGCGTCCGTATGAGGATGAGCCGGTGCGGAGATCGACTGCCGCATCCGGTACGGCGCCTCGCAGACGGGTGACGTACTGCGCCTGGCCGGACGGCATTTCGGCGTAGCGGGTTCGGCGTAGCGCACCTGTCGGGTCCCGCGCGTAAGGACGTCCTGGCGCAACGGCGTGGCGGCAGCGAGGAGTTCTTCCTGCCGTCGACGACGACCGTCGCACGGCTTCCCGTGACGGGACCGGCCCGCGGGACCCGGCGGACCGGGCCCCGCGGCTCCTGGGTGTCACGCCCTGCGGCGTGCCACCTCGTAGAGCACGATGCCCGCGGCGACGCCGGCGTTCAGGGATTCGGCGCCGCCCGGCATGGAGATCCGGACCCGGTAGTCGCAGGTCTCGCCGACGAGGCGGCCGAGGCCCTTGCCCTCGCTGCCGATGACGATGACGACGGGGCCCGCCAGGGCCTCCAGGTCCTCGACGGTGTGCTCGCCGTCGGCGGCGAGGCCGACGACCGTGAGGCCGGCCTTCTGGTAGCCCTCCAGGGCGCGCGTCAGGTTGGTGACGCGGGAGACGGGGGTCCGGGCCGCGGTACCGGCCGAGGACTTCCAGGCTCCGGCCGTCATACCGGCCGCCCGGCGCTCGGGGACGACGACGCCGTGGCCACCGAAGGCGGAGACCGAGCGGACGATCGCGCCGAGGTTGCGGGGGTCGGTGACGCCGTCGAGGGCCACGATCAGCGGGTCCTCGTTGTTGTCGTACGCGGCGGCGGTGAGGTCCTCCGGGTGCGCGTACTCGTACGGCGGGACCTGGAGGACGAGGCCCTGGTGGTTCAGGCCGTTCGTCATCCGGTCGAGCTCGGGGCGCGGGGCCTCCATGAGGTGGATGTTGCCGCGCTCACCGGCGAGCTGGAGTGCCTCGCGGACCCGCTCGTCGTTGTCGATGTACTGCTGGACGTAGAGGGTGGTCGCGGGGACGCCGTCGCGCAGCGCCTCGAAGACCGGGTTGCGGCCGACGACCATCTCCGACGTGCCCTTGGCGCCGCCACGGCGCGGGGCCGGGCGGCGGGCGGCGGCCTGCTTGGCCTGGGCGTTCGCCACCCGGTTCTTCTTGTGCCCCTTGCGGGCGGACGCGGGCGGCGTCGGTCCCTTGCCTTCGAGAGCACGGCGTCGGTTACCGCCGCTGCCGACCTGCATGCCCTTCTTGTTGGACGTGCGGCGGTTCCTGCGCTGGCTGTTCCCGGCCATGACCTACCTGTTTCGTTGCTTCAGAAAAACGTCGTCAAGTTAAAGTGTGCCGCCCGGATGACCGGGCGGCACATTTGTGCTGCTCACGCATGGTGCGCAGGTCCGCTCAGCGCGGTCCGAGGGTCCACCGGGGTCCGCCGGCGCTGTCCTCGATCACGAGGCCGGACTGGTTGAGCTGGTCGCGGATCGCGTCGGCGGCGGGCCAGTCCTTGCGCTCGCGGGCGGACTGGCGCTGGTCGAGGACGAGCCGTACGAGGGTGTCGACGACACCGTGCAGATCCTCGCCGCGGTCGCTCTCCCCCACCCAGTGGGGGTCGAGCGGATCCAGACCGAGGACGCCGAGCATCGCGCGCACTTCGGCGAGGCGGGCGACGGCGGCTTCCTTGTCGTCAGCGGCGAGGGCTGAATTGCCCTGCCTGACGGTGGTGTGGACGATCGCGAGCGCCTGCGGAACGCCGAGGTCGTCGTCCATGGCGTCGGCGAAGGCGGGCGGCACCTCGGCGGCGGGCTCGACCGGCCCCCCGGCCTTCTCCACCACGCGCTGGATGAAGCCCTCGATCCGCGCGAAGGCGGACTCGGCCTCACGCAGCGCCTCTTCGCTGTACTCGATCATGGACCGGTAGTGCGGGGTGCCGAGGTAGTAACGCAGGACGATCGGGCGCCAGGCCTTGACCATCTCGCTGACAAGCACGGAGTTGCCGAGGGACTTCGACATCTTCTCGCCGGACATGGTGACCCAGCCGTTGTGCACCCAGTACTTCGCGAAGTCGTCGCCGAAGGCCTTGGCCTGGGCGATCTCGTTCTCGTGGTGCGGGAAGATCAGATCGATGCCGCCGCCGTGGATGTCGAAGGCGGTGCCGAGGTACTTGTGCGCCATGGCGGAGCACTCCAGGTGCCAGCCGGGACGGCCGCGGCCCCACGGGGTCTCCCAGCTGGGCTCGCCGGGCTTGGCGGCCTTCCACATGGCGAAGTCGCGCGGGTCCCGCTTGCCGGTCTCGTTGTCGCCGGAGGGCTGGCGCAGGTCGTCGAGGTCCTGGTTGGAGAGCTCGAGATATCCCTCGTACGAGCGCACGTCGAAGTAGACGTTGCCGTCGGCCTCGTAGGCGTGGCCGCGCTCGATGAGGCCGCGCATCATCTCGACCATCTCGGTGATGTGGCCGGTGGCCCGCGGCTCGTACGTGGGCGGGAGGCAGCCCAGGGCGTCGTAGCCGGCGTTGAACGCGCGCTCGTTCTCGTAGCCGATGGACCACCAGGGGCGGCCCTGGTCGGCGGACTTCCTGATGATCTTGTCGTCGATGTCGGTGACGTTCCGGATGAACGTCACGTCGTACCCGCGGTGGTCGAACCAGCGGCGCATGATGTCGAAGTTCAGCCCGGACCTGATGTGCCCGATGTGCGGGGCGGCCTGGACAGTCGCGCCACAGAGGTAGATCGAGACACAGCCCGCTGTGAGCGGGACGAAATCACGGATCTGCCGGGCGTCGGTGTCGTACAGGCGAATAGTCACCCCTCAAGGGTAGTGGGCCCGCGCCCGTGCCCGGCGCACCCTCTGGAAAACGTGTCACAACTGATCGGTGACGTTGCTGCCGGACTCCGGCGTGCGCGTTTTTCCGGACAGGGTCAGGGCGAGCGCCGCACCGGCCAGAGGGACGGTGGCGAGCACCGTCCACAGGACGGGGCCGGGTGTGCCGAGGAGCGTTCCGGTGGCGGCGCTGCCCACGAGGACGGCGAGGCCCGACAGGGAGGACAGGGCCCCGGTGGCGAGCCCGAGCCGGTCGTCGTCGACCAGGTCGGGTACGAGCCCCCGGGCTGCCGGGACCAGCAGCATCTGACCGAGCGTGAGCAGGACGACGAGCACGGCACCGGGGAGCAGCCCGGTGGGTCCGTCCGGTGCGAGGGGCACCGCGGCGAATCCGGCGGCGACGACGGCGAGCCCCGCGACAAGGGCGGTCCGGGGCGCGATGCGGCGGGCGGACCAGCGGGTCAGCGGCAGTTGGGCGGCGACGACGAGCAGGGAGGAGAGCGCGAAGAGCCCGCCGAGCGCGCTCTGGGAGCCGGTGGCCCGCTCCACCTCTGCCGGAAGGGCGAGATAGAGCTGGTTGTAGGAGACGAGGTAGGTGCTGTACGCGAGGCAGAGCACGAGGAAGGGGCGGTTGGCGAAGACCTGGCGGGGAAGGAAGGCGCCCGCCCGGGCGGTCCGGACGCGGGGTGGCCGGCGGGGCATGAGGCGGGCGTGCCCGGCGAGTACGCCGACGAAGACCACGGCTCCGGCGAGGCACGCCGTCCGGAATCCGCCGCCCAGGAGCAGCAGCAGGCTGCCGAGCAGGGGGCCGAGGAAGGCCCCGGCCTGGCCGGCGGCGGAGAACACGGCCAGCACCTGGGCGCGCGGCTTCCCGGTCCCGGCCTCGTGGGCGACGGCGGTCCTGGCGGTCTCCGATTCGACGGCGGGTGAGAAGAGGGCCGCGGCGAAGCCGATGAGGAGGACGGCGCCGATGACGGTGGGGGTGGAGCCCGCCTGGGCGAGCCAGCAGAATCCGGCGATGCGCAGGACGCAGCCGGTGAGGACGACCGGCCGGGGGCCGTAGCGGTCGGTGAGGGCGCCGCCGACGACGAAGAGGCCCTGCTGGCTGAAGGTGCGCAGGCCGAGCACGAGCCCGACGAGCCACCCCGCCATGCCGAGCCCGTCGCCGAGGTGGGTGGCGAGGTAGGGCAGGACCGCGTAGAAGCCGGTGTTGAAGGCGAACTGGGTGACGGTCAGGAGCCGGAGGTAGGACCTGTGCTCCGGGGCGGTGCCGGACGGGATGCTCGGCGTGCCGGCCGTGGACGGCGTCATCCACGTCCTCTGCCGCGTACGGCCGCCGAGGTCAGCACCGCGAGCGCGCCGAGGACGGCGAGGGCGACGGCGGGGGTGAGGACAGCCCAGGGTGCGCGTTCGGCGTACGGCATGTTCTCGGAGAGCATGCGGCCCCACTCGGGTGCCGGGGCCGGGGTCCCGAGGCCGAGGAAGCCGAGCGAGGCGAGCGCCAGGGCGATGGCCGGGACGCGCAGGACGGCGTGTCGTACGACCGGCGGCAGGACGCCCGGCAGGATGTGGCGGCGCAGCCGGTGCCATGGGCCGGCGCCGAGGGCGCGGGCCACGGTGACGTGCGGGGCGGCGCGTTCCTGGGCGTACAGCGCGGAGGTGTGGGCGGCGAGCGGGGCCCAGGCGACGGCTGCGACGGCGGCGGCCGCGCCCCAGGCGCCGGGGCCCGCGATCCCCGCGACGAGGAGACCGGCCAGGACCGCGGGCAGCGCGTTGGCCGTCTCGGTGAGGGCACCTGCGCGGGCTGCCCCGGCGAGCAGTCCCAGTAGCAGTGTGACGGCGCCGACGGCGACCGCGGTGAGCACGGTCGTGGCCGCCCCGTGGCCGAGGCGGGCGAGTACGTCGCGGCCCAGGGAGTCGGTGCCCAGCGGATGGGCCGCCGAGGGTGACATGAGGCGGGCGGCGACATCGGCGTACAGGGGGTCCCGCAGCAGGCCGGTGAGTACGACGGCGACGAGGAGGGCGCCCAGGACCGCCGCCCCGAGGGTCACGGCGCGGCGGGTGGGGAGGGCCGGCGCGACGAGCGGCGGGAGGGCGCCGTCGGTCCGGGCGGGACCGAGCAGGGCCCTGGAGCCGAGCCGGGCCGCGAGTCCGGCGGCGACGCCCAGGAGGAGCAGGAGCAGCACGCACGCCTGGAGGACGGGCAGGTCCTGGGCCAGGGCGGCGGCCAGGGCCGTGCCGCCGAGCCCGGGTATGACGTAGAGCGTCTCGACGGCGACGGCGCCACCGGTGAGTCCTACGACGACGAGGCCGAGCTGAGGCAGCAGTGCGGGCAGGGAGCGGTGCAGGGCGTGGGCCGCGATCCGGCGGGCGGGCATCCCGTGGGCGGTGGCGGCGCGCGCCCAGGGTTCGGCGAACGCGGCGGGCAGCGCGTCGTCCAGCAACCGTCCGAGCAGCGCACCGGCGGGGACACCCATGGCGAGGGCGGGCAGCACGAGCCGGTCGGCCCCGCCCCAGCCGAGCGCGGGGAACCAGCCCAGCTGTACGGCGAGGACGGTGCCCAGGACCGCGGCGAGGAGGAATTCCGGCAGTGCGGCGAGCACGGCCGCGCCGACGCCCGCCCGGGTGGTGACGAGCCGGCGGCGGGCGCCCCTCCGGAGTGTTCCTGCGACGAGGGCGAGCGCCAGGAGGACGGCGACGGCGAGCGAGACGCCCATGAGGGTGAGGGAGACACCGAGCGCGGAGGTCGCGTCGGGGCCGACCGGCTGTCCGGAGACCCAGGAATCCCCCAGGTCGCCGCGCAGCAGTCCGGAGGCCCAGCCGGCGAGGACGTGCAGCGGGCCGCCGTCGAGTCCGGTCTCGGCGCGGATCGCGTCGAGCACGGCCGGTGTGGGCGGACGGTCGGCGTAGCGGGCGTGCAGGATCGTCAGCGCGGGATCGGTGCGGGTCAGCCAGGGCAGCAGGCCGATGACGGCGACGACGGCCAGGAGCGCGCCGAGCCGCCCGGCCAGGTACCTCACGCGGTCACCCGACGCGGGTGTCGGCGGTGATGAGGGTGCGTTCCATCGGGTCGAGAGCGACGCCTTCGACCCGTGTGTCGTCGTAGCCCTGGACGAAGCGCTCGTGGACGAGAGGTACGAGCGCGTCGGCGCCGAGGACGGCGGCCTCGGCGGTCATCTCCGCGCCGTGGCGGTCGTCGGTGGCGGTCAGGGAGGCGGCCTTGTCCACTGCGACGTCGACGCGCTTGTCGCAGAGCTGGGAGATGTTGAAGCTGCCGTCGCAGGTGAAGTCCGAGGCGAGGTAGGAAACCGGGTCGGCGGTGTCCAGCAGGGTGTTGCGCGCCTGGATGAACGCGTCGTACTTCCCCGCGAGCGCGTCGGCTTCCATCTGCGCGTAGTCGCGGACGACCTGCTCGACGGTGAAACCGCGCTTCTCGAGCTGCTGCTGGACGAGCGTCGCGACCTCGGGGAGTTCGGGCCGGTTGGTGTAGGTGGCGAGGACGATCTTCTTCGTCTTCGCCACCTCGCCGCGGCTCGCCGCCGGGGTCCGGCCGGTGGGTGCGGTGCGCTTGTCGGCGGCCCAGGGGATGCCGGGGCCGAGGAGTCCCTGCGCGGAGTCGGCGCGGCCCTCGTACACCCCGTCGACCAGGGCCTCGGAGTCGATGGCCTCGCGGGCGGCGGCGCGCATGGCCGGGTCGGCGAAGACGCCACGCTCGGTGTTGAGGGAGAGGCCGTTGGTGCGGGCGGAGGGGAATTCGTGGACGGAGGAGTCGCCGAGCAGTGACGCCTGGGAGATCGGTACGTATTCGGCGACGTCGACGGCCTTCGTCCGCAGCGCGTTGGCGCGGGCGGTGCCGTCCGCGGCGAAGGTGACGTCGACACCCGGGGCCTTCGCCTTGTCGCCCCAGTACTCGTCGTTGCGCTCGAGGGTGGCGGCGACCGCGCCCTTGACGTCGGTCAGGGTGAACGGGCCGGTGGCATGCCCTGCGGGGTTCGCCTTGCCGTTCTTGTAGGCGCCGGCGGAGAGGATCGTGAGGGACGGGTTGGCGAGCCGTTGCGGCAGCAGCGGGTCGGCCTTCTCGGTGACGATCCGCACGGTGTCGGCACCCCCACCCCTCACGGTGGTCGCCTTCAGGGTGGTGTCGGAGAGCACCCGTGGCAGCGGGGACGCCTCGCTCGCGGCGGTGAGGGAGCGGACGACCGCGTCGGCGTCGACCTTCGCACCGTCCTGGAAGACGGCGTCGCGGAGGGTGAACGTCCAGGTGGTGGGGTTGTCCTGCTTCCAGGACGCGGCTAGGGCGGGCTTGGCGGCGCCGTTCTTGTCCAGGCTGGTGAGGCCCTCGATGACGGCGAGCCGGCTGAGGGTGACCGCGTCGTCCCCGTACGGGGACATGGCCTGGGCGGGCGGGAAGGCCAGGACGACCCGGAGCCGCTGCGCGTCACCGGACGGCCCCGAGCCGCTCGACGAGGAGCAGGCGGCGAGCGGGCACAGCAGGGCCGCGGAGGCGGCGACGACCAGCAGCGGGGAACGGCGGCTTCGGGACGGAGGCATGACAAAGACCCTATATGAAAACGATTATCATCAGATGTTCGGGGCGTTCAGGCCGCTGGGAGCAGGCATCGGCAGCTCGAAATGGATGACGTCGTGACCACCACCCGGCAGCGTGCGTTCGTCGCAGACCTCATGGGCCAGCGACCGCCAGAACGGCTCGGCGCCCGGCACGGCCGGATCGGTGTGCAGATAGAGCGACGTGTAGCCGCCCGCCCGCGCGGCGAAGTCCCCGAGCTCCCGGACGAGCCCGCGGGCCAGGCCGTGCCTGCGGTGCTCGGGGCGTACGTAGATCCGGCACAGCTGGGCCGTCGAGCCGGAGGGAAAACGGTCCGCGACCCACTGCGGATTGGGCGGCGCCTGCGGGCCCCGGTCCCGCACGGCGCCCGTCGCCACGACCTCGTCGCCGCGTACGACGACCAGGAGGGTGCACCGTTCGGGGCGCAGGTAGGAGCCCTCGAGATCGATGATGTCGGCGTGCCAGCGGGGTACGTAGCCCGAGCGCAGGTCGTGGTAGACGGTGTCCAGCATGACGGCACGGGCCCCGCCGACGTCCCGCGCGGTGGCGGTCCGCAGGACGTATCCGTCCGCACCTGCCCGCGCGTCCCTCGTCGCCCCGGCGGTCGCGTTCACCACTGACGCTCCCCCTCGCTCCTGGCCGTACGGCACGTCACTTGCCGGACCAGCCTACGTGCAAGTGATGTGCAATAAGGCGGCGGGGCTCCCGGCGGCCGGTCCGCGCGCCCGGCCGTCAGGGCGGATCAGCGGGCGGGTCAGCCTTCGGCGCGGTAGACCAGGGCGGTCGCGATGCCCGCGATTCCCTCGCCCCTGCCGGTGAACCCGAGACCGTCGGAGGTGGCGGCGGACAGCGAGACGGGGGCGCCGACCGCGTCGGACAGCACCTTCTGGGCCTCGTCGCGCCGCTTGCCGATCTTCGGCCGGAGGCCGACGACCTGCACGGCCACGTTGCCGATCCCGAAGCCCTCGGCGCGCACGATCCTGGCCGCCTCCGTGAGCAGGGTCACGCCTGACGCGCCCGACCACTCCGGACGGCCCGTGCCGAAGTGCTGCCCCAGGTCGCCGAGTCCGGCAGCCGAGAACAGGGCGTTGCAGGCGGCGTGCGCCACGACGTCAGCGTCGGAGTGCCCGGCGAGGCCGGGACCCTCGCCCTCCCACAGCAGGCCGGCGCACCAGAGCTCGCGGCCCTCCTCGAACGCGTGGATGTCGGTCCCGATGCCGACGCGCGGGATCACGGGAGCCGGCTGCCGCTGCCTGACTGCTTCAGAATCCATCGTTCGCCCTCCGGCGTGCGAGAACGGCCTCCGCCAGGACCAGATCCAGGGGCCGGGTCACCTTGAACGCTTCTTCGTGCCCGGGCACGACTACGACCGGCGAGCCCAGCCGTTCGACCATGCCCGCGTCATCGGTCGCACCCTCGCCGTCGACGGCCACACTTCCGTGCGCCCGGACGAGCGTGTTCCGGTCGAAGCCCTGGGGCGTCTGCACGGCCCTCAGCCGCGCCCGTACGGGGGTCGAGAGGACCGGCTCCGGTGCGCCCGCCTCACCCGGCTCGACCTCCTTGACGGTGTCGGCGAGAGGAAGCGCGGGAACGACGGCGGGAGCTCCGGCCCGTACGGCTTCGATGACGGCGTCCACGGTGTCGACCGGCACGAGGGGCCTGGCCGCGTCATGGACGAGTACGACGGACACGTCGTCCGGCAGGGCGTCGAGGCCGAGCTTCACGGACTCCTGGCGCGTCGCCCCGCCGGGGACGACGACGTAGTCGGTGCGCTCGGGCAGTGCGTGCCCGTCGATGAGGTTCTTGACCTCGGGCGCGCCGTCCGGTGGCGCGACCACGACGACCAGGGTGACGGCGCGGGAAGCCGCCATGGCCCGTACGGCGTGGATGAGCATGGGCGTACCGCCGAGCGCGCGCAGCGCCTTCGGGGTACCGGGGCCGAGCCGGACGCCGCGGCCCGCTGCGGGGATCACCGCCGCGGTGCGGGAGGGGCTCGGTCCATCAGACGTCGGGGACATCGGTGACATCGGTTGCACTCCGAAGCTTCGGCAGGTTTGTTTCCACGGCGGACATGGGTATGGCCTGGGGGGTGCCCCCGACCGTAGGTTGGGGGAGAGCCGGGCCCGATGCCTTGACCTGACCAGGACCCCTTCCGTGACCCCTGGTCGGCCAAGCCACAGCGAGGGTCGGTGGAATCGCTGAGGGGACGGCACCGGGGAACAGTCGGTCGGTCTCCCGGACGGTTCCGGTTTCCCGGACGGTTCCGGTTTCGCGGACGGTTCCGGTTCCGGATGGATCCTTTTCGGATCCGAACATGCCGCAGCGCCCGACGACCCACCGTGAAGACGGCTGGTCAGCGGGCACCGCGGCACATTTACTCGACGTCGGCGTCAGTTCACCGGCGCCATCCGGTCACCGATGTCGCCCGGCCACCGGTGTCGTCCGGTTCAGGACGCGAGGACCTCGTCGAGCAGGGCCTCGGCCTTGTCCTCGTTCGTGTTCTCCGCGAGAGCGAGCTCGCTCACCAGGATCTGCCGGGCCTTGGCGAGCATGCGCTTCTCGCCGGCGGAGAGCCCACGCTCGCGCTCGCGACGCCACAGGTCACGCACCACTTCGGCGACCTTGATGACATCGCCGGAGGCGAGCTTCTCGAGATTTGCCTTGTAGCGTCGGGACCAGTTCGTCGGCTCTTCGGCGTACGGCGCGCGCAGCACCTCGAAGACCCGGTCCAGCCCTTCCTGCCCGACCACGTCACGCACACCGACGAACTCCGCATTGTCCGCCGGCACACGAACCGTCAGATCGCCCTGGGCGACCTTGAGCACCAAGTAGGTCTTGTCCACGCCTTTGATCTGGCGAGTTTCGATAGCCTCGATCAGCGCGGCCCCGTGATGGGGATAGACCACGGTGTCGCCAACCTTGAACGTCATGTGACAGGTACCCCTTCCGTGGCTATCCAGAGTAACACGAGAACGGCTTCTCCTGAATGGCGTTTTCGCAGGTCAGGGCATATCTCAGGGCTTGACAACTGCGACAGGAACGTGCTGCGGGAGCCTTCCGGAAGGCGATATTCGCAGGTCGGAGCAGGCGTGCAGGCACGCCGAAACACACGCGTCACAGATGTCGGAAGACCTCAAGAAGGGGCCAAACATCCCGTTTTGTCGGATTCGGGATGGTGAACTTTCTGTACTCCGTTCGGACCTCGATCACCCGTACGGCTCTTAGCGTCGGTGGCCATTGAAATTGATCAACGGCGTGGAGCCGGGTGCATTATGCGCGGGAAATGCGCCACCGCCCGAAAATCGATCATCGGCCGGTCACCGCACTGATCACCCGCGCTTTGTGAACACCGTGCGAATCGATATGACCGGGAAGACGGCCGCGCCCCGGCCGGGACGTGTCCGCGCCACGGCCGGCGGTGCCGGTTCACAGGTCGGGCCGCCCGTGGGGCGGGTCGGGTGCGGGCCCGGGAGAGCGACTCGGTAACCTGAGGCCGCTGACACACTTGGGGCGGCTTGACGGCCGCTCGGGCCTTCCTGTCCGCAGAGTCCGAAGTCCGCAGTCCGAACGTTCAAGGAGTTGCCGCCGCCGTGAGCCGCAGCCTTCGACACGGCGCCCTCGCCGCCACTGCCCTCGTGTTCTCGATCGGCGCGCTGTCCGCGTGCGGTGCCGGCAACGACGCGCAGACGCTTCAGGTCAGGCCGGACAACGCAGCTACAGCTGTCGGCTCCATCAAGATCCAGAACCTGAACATCATCACCCAGCCCGAGCCGGACGCCGAGGGACCGGCGGTCATCGCCGCGACCCTGTTCAACGACGGCACGAAGCGGGAGACCGTCGAGAAGATCACTCTGCCGGGCACCGACGCCGCGGTGAAGTTGCAGGCCGCCGAGGGCAAGGGACCGCTCGTGGTCCCGGCCGGTGGAAGGGTCGTCATCGGCGGGAAGAACAACGCCTCGGCCGTGATCGAGAACGGCCGCCAGGCCGGGCGCGACGGAAACGTCCAGACCGTCACCTTCGCGTTCAGCGAGACGGGTGACGTCGAGCTCGGCGCCGCCATCGTCCCGGCGACCGGCTCCTACAAGGATTTCGGCCCGGCCGCACCGCAGTCGGCGGAGCCCACGCCCACGGACTCCGCTTCCGGCGCGCCGGGTGAGTCCGAGAGCCCTTCGGGCACGCCGGACGACTCGGCCGCGCCAACGGACGACGCGGCCGCCGATCACTGATCGCGCGCGTGGGGTGTCTCCGGCGGAGACACCCCACGCAGCCCGCAGCCCTCGGTTTACGGCTCGAACTTGTACCCCAGGCCCCGCACCGTCACGAGGTAACGCGGCGCCCCGGGGTCGGGCTCGATCTTGGCGCGGAGCCGCTTGACGTGGACGTCCAGGGTCTTGGTGTCGCCCACGTAGTCCGCGCCCCAGACACGGTCGATCAGCTGCATGCGCGTCAGTACGCGTCCCGCGTTACGCAGGAGCATCTCGAGCAGGTCGAACTCCTTGAGCGGGAGGTCGACCTTGCCGCCGGAGACCGTGACGACGTGACGGTCCACGTCCATCCGGACCGGGCCGGCCTCCAGGGCAGCGGGGGTGACCTCCTCCGGCTCTCCGCGGCGGCGCAGGACCGCGCGGATGCGGGCCACCAGCTCCCGCGAGGAGAAGGGCTTGGTCACATAGTCGTCAGCTCCTATTTCCAGGCCTACGACCTTGTCGATCTCGCTGTCCTTGGCGGTGACCATGATCACCGGGACGTTGGACCGGACACGCAGCTGCCGGCAGACCTCCGTACCGGGCAGGCCCGGCAGCATCAGGTCGAGCAGCACGAGATCGGCGCCATTGCGCTCGAACTCGTCGAGGCCGTCCGGGCCGGTGGCCGCGATCGCCACCTCGAAGCCTTCCTTGCGGAGCATGTAGGACAGGGCGTCGCTGAAGGATTCCTCATCCTCGACGACAAGCACTCGGGTCACGGAAGGGCCTCCGGGGCAGGAAATGGTTCATAGGAATCGGTCTCGTACGGCCCGTCGTCGTCAACAGCACCGTTGACGACGAGTGGTCCGCCGGTGGTACGACCCCGTACGACGCCCGACTCGGGCAGTCGCAGGGTGAACGTGGAGCCCTGTCCCTCCGAGCTCCATACGGTGACCTCCCCGCCGTGCGAGGCGGCCACATGCTTGACGATGGCGAGGCCGAGACCGGTGCCACCGGTGGCCCGTGAGCGGGCCGGGTCGACGCGGTAGAACCGCTCGAAGACGCGCTCGCGGTCCTTCTCGGAGATGCCGATGCCCTGGTCGGTCACGGCTATCTCGATCAGATCCCCGCCGGGCGCGGCCATCTTCCGTGCGGCGATGCCGACGCGGGTGCGGGCGGGGCTGTAGTTGACGGCATTCTCCACCAGATTGCCGAGGGCTGCCGCGAGCTGGCTCCGGTTCCCCCAGACGAACAGGTCCGCGGTGCCGCCCGAGGCCATGGTGATCTGCTTCGAGCCTGCCTGCTGCCGGCACCGGTCGACGGCCTCGACGACCAGCTCCTCCACCCGTACGGGCTCGGCGTCCTCGAGCGGGTCGTCGTTCTGCACCCGGGAGAGGTCGATGAGCTCCTGTACGAGGTTGGTCAGCCGGGTCGCCTCGATCTCCATGCGCCCGGCGAACCGCTGCACCGCCTCAGGGTCGTCGGAGGCGTCCATGACGGCCTCGGAGAGCAGCGACAGTGCGCCCGTGGGGGTCTTCAGCTCATGGCTGACATTGGCGACGAAGTCGCGCCGCACCGCTTCTATGCGCCGGGCCTCCGTGAGGTCCTCGACCAGCAGCAGGACCAGCCGGGAGCCCAGCGGGGCGACCCTGGCCGAGACCGCGAGCGCCTCGCCCCGGCCCGTACCGCGACGCGGCAGGTCCAGCTCGACCTGCCGTATCTCACCGTCCCGGCGTGTGTCCCTGGCCATGTGGAGCATCGGATCGACCGCCAGGCGCCCGCCCCTGACCAGGCCCAGCGCATACGCCGCGGAGCTGGCCTTGACGACGCTGTCGCTCTCGTCGAGCACGACGGCTGACGAGCTGAGCACGGACAGGACCGTGTCCACCCCTGGGGGCAGCGCGGCATTGCCGTCCGGGCGCAGGGACGTACGCGTGGGCCGCTTCTGCTCTCGTTCGCTCCAGCGGAACGCCAGCATGGCGATCACACCGGTACACAGCCCGGCGATCGCGGCAGCTGCGGCGACCGCCGCGTTCACGTCCATGCTTCAAGGTTATGCGGGCGCGCCGACACTCTCCCAGCCATCCGGGTGCCATCTCGAACACTCGTCGCCCAGAGTTCACCGAGGGGATAGTGGTGGTTCATTTAGGCGGCCGGAACCCGACGCGTTGGCCCCGCACCGTGGCAGCGTGGGGGGTCGGACCCAAGACCCCGGCCGCAGTATGCCCGACCGGCAGTCGAGAGGGCGGGCGACGCCGCCCCCCGACTGCCGGTCGGTCCAAGGATCTGGAGAGGGACTTCCATGCGCGACGCCTATCACGAGGAACTCGATTCGATCGGCGAGGGACTGGTCGAGATGGCCCGGCTCGTCGGCTCAGCGATCGGACGGGCCACGACGTCCATGCTCGACGCCGATCTCAAGCTCGCCGAGAGCGTGATCGCCGCGGACCAGAAGGTCGACGACCTACAGCACGACCTGGAGGCCCGCGCCATCGCGCTGCTGGCCCGCCAGCAGCCGGTGGCCACCGATCTGCGGATCGTGGTCACCTCGCTGCGGATGAGCGCCGACCTGGAGCGCTCGGGCGACCTCGCCCAGCACGTCGCCAAGCTGGCGCGGCTGCGCTTCCCCCAGTCGGCGGTGCCGCACGACCTGCACGCCACCATCCTGGAGATGGGGCAGCTCGCCCAGCGGCTCATGGCGAAGGCCGCCGAGGTGATCATCACGAAGGACGTCGACCTCGCGCTCCAGCTGGAGCAGGACGACGACGAGATGGACCTGCTGCACCGCACGCTGTTCCAGCACCTGATGGACGACCGCTGGAAGCACGGCATCGAGACGGCCGTCGACGTGACGCTGCTCGGCCGCTACTACGAGCGCTTCGCCGACCACGCCGTGTCGGTCGCCAAGCGTGTCGTCTACCTGGTCACGGGTGAGCACGCGGACGAGATCCAGGCGGCGGCGCCGGTGGAGGGAGCGTAGGGGCGCAACGGTCACGGCGGCCGTACTTCCGTTCCAGCACTCGTGCGCCGTTGCTGCGCCCTCAGGGCTGGGCATGCAAGAGGGGCGAGCCTGTCTTACGCCCTGAGGAGGGACCATGGCCGATTCCCCCATGACCGAACCCCAGCAGGAGACCCCGCCCGAAGTGGTGCATCTGCCCCTGCTGGGGGCCTGCGGCTGCGGCTCGGGCTGTGGGTGCGGCTGCCAGTCCGGCGCGCCGTGCCAGTGCGGTGGCTGAGTCCGCGTAGGGCTGCTCAGGGCCAGTACCCGGGGTGCGTCCCGCGGCGGACGCGCGTCCGCCGCGGGACGCCACGGCCGCGCGCCCCTCGGACCGCCGGCTCTGCCTCCGCCGACCCGGCGGGCGTGGGGACGTGGCGGGCATGGGGGACGTGGCGGGTGCGGCCGGGTCCGGGAGGGTGCCGCCTTCCTGAGACCGGGGCAGGCATAGAGCCGCCCCGAGGACGTGCGCGTACGAATGGGGCGTGAGTGACGTCGCCCGTCAATCGTCGGACCCGGGCGCCTACCCCGTCCTCGCCCCGTCCTCGCCCCGGGTCCGCCCTTCGGCCGGGCGCACAGAGGCCGCACGGCTTCGATTACGCTCGAGCCCATGGCCGACGCACCGTACAAGCTGATTCTCCTCCGCCACGGCGAGAGCGAATGGAACGCGAAGAACCTGTTCACCGGTTGGGTGGACGTGGACCTCACCGACAAGGGCGAGAAGGAGGCGGTCCGCGGCGGTGAGCTGCTCAAGGACGCCGGCCTGCTCCCCGACGTCGTACACACCTCCCTCCAGAAGCGCGCGATCCGCACCGCCCAGCTCGGGCTGGAAGCCGCTGACCGTCACTGGATCCCCGTGCACCGCTCCTGGCGGCTGAACGAGCGCCACTACGGCGCCCTCCAGGGCAAGGACAAGGCGCAGACCCTCGCCGAGTTCGGCGAGGAGCAGTTCATGCTCTGGCGCCGTTCGTACGACACCCCGCCGCCCGCGCTCGAGGACGGCACCGAGTTCTCGCAGAGCGCCGACCCGCGCTACGCGACGATCCCGTCGGAGCTGCGCCCGCGCACGGAGTGCCTCAAGGACGTCGTCATCCGCATGCTGCCGTACTGGTACGACGGCATCGTCCCGGACCTCCTCGACGGCAAGACCGTCCTGGTCGCCGCCCACGGCAACAGCCTGCGTGGTCTGGTGAAGCACCTGGACGGCGTCTCCGACGACGCCATCTCGGGCCTCAACATCCCGACCGGCATCCCGCTCGCCTACGAGCTGGACGCCGACTTCCGCCCCCTGAAGCCGGGCGGCACCTACCTCGACCCGGACGCGGCGAAGGCCGCGATCGAGGCCGTGAAGAACCAGGGCAAGAAGAAGTAAGCAGAGCTGAACTAGCCCCCCACCTGCTGGTTTTCCGCTTGGTGGGGGGCTTTTTGGTGCGCTGGGCCGTCTGTGGGCCGTCGCGGTCAGATGCTGCGGAGCCCCACTCGTACCGAAACCAGGAAGGCAAGCGGGAGGACAGCGACAGGTTCGGCGCCGACCCACACGGCAAGCGTCGCGCCACCGAGGCCAATGAGGACCAGAGGCAGCTCACGGGGGATGAGGTCGATACGCAGTCCGCGTCGTGGCACCATGGGCTTCTCCGTAGGGCGCATTACTTCTCCTATCGCACTGGCGAATAAGTGTGCCGACGGAGCGAGGGGCTGCTCATGCCAGTGAGCGGCCCCTCTTGTTCTCTCGACGGCTTAGTGGACTTTAGCGGCCTAATGGGAGACCTCACAAATCCGCACCTAAAACATCGAAGTCGCCGTATGCTCCCAGCTTTGCAACGACACAGCGAGTACCGTGACGAGGGGCTCCTCGGGGCACCCGAGTCAACGCCACCTACTGAAACAGTAGGTGGCCCCGCCGGACGGGAAGCAGGCCGCCCAACCAGTATCCACCGCGACCACCAAGCCAGCCAAGAGGCCTGGTGACGGGCCTGCAGAAGGCGAGTGGGGCTGTGAAAAACGTTGCGGGGCGACGAACATTCACGTGTGGTGATTCCAAATACCAGCTTCCGCAATGCTGCGAGTGAGGAACATTCACGTGTGGTGATTCCAAATACCAGCTTCCGCAATGCTGCGAGTGAGGAACATTCACGTGTGGTGATTCCAAATACCAGCTTCCGTAATGCTGCGGGGCGGCACTTCCGAAACCGGGCAACGGACGGAACGTTTCTGCGACGATGCACCGCCCCTCAGGCGAACACAGCAGCAATCGCCTTGCGGGTGCGCTCCTGACTCGATGGCATCAGGTGCGCGTACACGCGCAACGTCAAGCCGGGGTCCGAGTGCCCGAGGTACTCGGCCAACGCCTTGACGTTCTCCCCGGCGTCCAGCAGCACTGACGCGTAGAAGTGCCTCATGGCGTGCATCCCGTTCTCGCGTGACTCGGTGTGCGTAGCTCCAGCCTCCGGGACCGGGATGACGCCGGCCGAGGCGAGAGCCGGCTTCCACGCCTCCTCGTTCAGCGAGGTGCGCCAGACATGACCACCGCGTGGACCCGTGAAGATGAGCCGCTTGGTCACCAGCGGTCCGCCCGCGACCTTCCACGGCAACGTGATCTTGACTGGCGGGAACTGCTTCATGTGGGCCCGAAGTGCCTCAGCGACCGGGCCGGGGAGCGGTACGTCCCGGAGCTTGCCGCCCTTGGGCGGGGCGAAGACCGGCTTACTGCGGCTCAGCTTGAGCTGCTGGACAACGTGCAACGTGTCCGACGGGAAGTCGATCGCGTCCACCGCGATGCCCAGGATCTCGCCTTGGCGTAGGCCGCAGCCGCCGCCCAGGTCGACCATCGCCTGATACCGCTCCGGCATGCCCGCGCGCACAGCGAAGAGCCGTTCCGTCGTCCAAGGCGTGACGCGCTTCGTGTCCACGGTCGGCGGCCGTACCGAACGGGCAGCGCAAGGGTTCCGTGGAAGGTGCCCGTCGTCCACGGCCGCGCTGAGAGCCGCCCGTACGTTGGAGTAGATCGTCCGGGCATACGAGCCACGGACCCCGTTCGCTTGAAGCTGCTGCACCCAGTCGCGGATGTGCGCCGGCTGGAACGAACCGAGCGGACGCGTGCCGAGGTACGGGAACGCGTGCAGCCGGAGCTGCGACTCCATCGAGGCTTGCGTGTTGGGGTCCGCCCCTTGTGTGGACACCCAGCCCTCCGCGTACTGCTGGAACGTGGTCCGGGCGGCGCGAGGATCGATGTACTGTCCCCGCGCCATGTCCGCTTCGGTGTGGGCAAGCCACTGATCAGCGAGCCGCTTCTGTCGGTCCGGAAAGCTCTTGGACTTCTCCGTGCCGTCCGGACCGACGTAGCGCGCGCGGTAGCGGGACCCCACTCCGTAGCGATCCGACTTCACCTTGCGTGGCTTACCGTCAGGGCCGGTCACGGTCACGAACCAGCGGTCCTGAATGTGTCCGGCCATCAGGCAGCCGCCTCGCTCCGGCGGGAGTCGACCCAGGCCCGTACGTCGTCGGGGTCGAAGCGGAGGTGCCGGCCGACACGGAAGCCGCGGGGGCCGGTCCGCTTCCGGCGCCACTGGTAGACCGTCTCGACGCTGGGCAGCTCGAACATCTCGACCAGGTCGTCAGGCGTCAGGTAGCGGCTCGGCAGAGGATGCGCCATGGTCACCACTCCCCCTCATCGACCAGCTCCGCCATGACTTCACGGGCGGTCTCGCGGTTGAGCTGGAGACCACGAGCGATGGTCGCGGCGAGGACGGATTCGCCGGGCGAGTGGCCGTGACCGGCGTACTGCCAGTCGGCCAGAACGAGCACGGTGTCCGGGGCGCGGTCCTCCAGGCCAAGGGACTGTCGTTCCTGCGCGGCGCGGAAGTCGGCGCGGGCCTGGCGGAGCTCGCCGAGGGTGGTCGAGTAGCGGCGGGATTTCGAGGAGAAGTGCCCCCGGAACCCGAGCATGTGCGCCCAGGCCCACAGCCGACGTTCGGGATAGAGCGGATCGAGGAGATGACACGCGGCGATGAGGCGGCGGGCGTGGTCGGGGACGCCGTGGCGATCGAGTTCGGAGAGTTCACCGATGCGGCGGTCCAGAGTGCCTGTGTTCTCCGCTGCCTTGGTGGCGTACTTCGCGACGTAGGACGCCACGGCCTGTTCGGTGATGTCGGAGCCGTCGCCGAAGGCGGTGACTGGGCGGACGTCGAGTTGTGTGCCCCAGCGGAAGGTACGAGCGGGCTGGTCGTCGACGGCGGGAGCGGACACCGAGGTGTAGTTGTGCCGAGCAGCTGCGTGGATTGCGTCGGTGAGCAGGTCAACGGTGGCCCAGGACGGAGAAGGAGTGCCAGGCCCGTCGGGTCCGTCGATCCGCATCACGGCGTGGAAGTGGATCGCCCCGCGCTTCTGGAACTCCGCGACCTTGCCGTACGAGAGTCGGGCCGACTCCTTCAGTTCCGCCTGCGTGAGTCCGGCGCGGGCAGCGATCTCCCGTCGGAGGCGTGTGGTGAACCGCATCCAGAGGTCGCCCGCGTGGTTGGTGAACAGGACCGATCCGGCGTAGTCGTACGTCTCGGGATCCAGCGCGGTGCCTAGTTCGGGTGCGTCCGCGGAGTGCCGGCCACCGCAGCGGCAGGTGCCATGGTCGGGACGGTTGTGAACGGGGCCGAAGGACGGAGCGGTGAGGGTGGCGAAGACGC
The DNA here is from genome assembly GCF_053591835.1 of Streptomyces sp. NPDC002911. Classification (NCBI taxonomy): domain Bacteria; kingdom Bacillati; phylum Actinomycetota; class Actinomycetes; order Kitasatosporales; family Streptomycetaceae; genus Streptomyces; species Streptomyces sp. NPDC002911. The sequence continues at coordinate 335,805 of NZ_JBSFUO010000004.1, forward strand.
GGGGGTGATCCCGCACGGTGGCGGGGACGTCGCGGCGGTCGTCTCCGGCCAGGCCCGCGCGGATCAGATGGAAGGTGTCTCCGGCGTACGTCCAGGCGCAAGAGGGGCAGCGGGAAGCGCGGCGGTTGCCGCAGGCGAGGCGGAGACGTCCGCCGGGTTCCGTCTCGGTCGAGTAGTGGTGAAGGGTCTCGCCGGTGGTCTTGTCCTTAGTGAGGGTCCATCCGGTCAGGTGGATCGGGTTGGAGCAGCCACCGGTACGGCGGATCTGGTCCTCCCAGCGGCGGAACTCGGGGGCAGAGGCCACCCTCAACAGATCGCCGAGGGTGAGCCGGTCGAGCAGCGACTCAGGCACGTGCACTCCCCCGGCGGCGGGCGGTGCGGTCGGTCATGATGGTGCTTCCTTCCGGATCTGTGGTTCGGGCAGGAGCACGGCTTCCGGGCGGCGGATGCTTGGCGGTATCGAGGCCGCCCGGAAGCCGGTCAGCGGTGGTTCTGCGACGCCACGAGAGAGCGGACGACCAACGCGCTGATGGCGAGCGACGCGGCGGTGACGGCGGCCGCGAGGAGCATGGAGACCAGGACCGCGCCGACGACCAGGACCACGGCCGTGCCGCCACCGATGACGGCGACGACGGCACCCGGCGTGAGCTGAACCGTGGGACGGGCAGGAGCCGCGATGACCGGCACTGGGGTCGGGGTCTCGTGGCGCACGGCGGGGACGTCGCTCCGGGCGGTGCCCGTAACGACTCTTGTAGGCAGCGGGTTGGTGGGGATCCTCGGGCGGAACATGACGGTTCTCCCTTCAGTCGGGGTTACTTGACGGCGGTGTCGATCACGGGTGTCAGGAGGCTGTCGGCGAGGAGGTAGCCGCCGAGCAGCAGCACGAGCACGAGCCACCAGGGCGGGCGAATCAGCTTCACGCCGAGCCAGCCGACGGCGATCAGGGCGAGCCAGAGCGGTACGTCCATGGCGGTCTCCTTCAGCGGACCTTGCATCGGTGGGTGCGGGCGGCGAGCTGGGCGGCGGACCGGCTGGTGAAGTCGGACGACCAGCCGCAGCGATCGGCGGTGCACACGGCGGCGTGTTGGGTGCGGCCGTGCCGGTCGCGGTGGGTTCCGATCTGCACAGGTCCGATCCGCATCACGGAGTGGAAGTGGTCGCGGGCGGGCATGGTGGATCTCCTCTCGGTTCAGGCGAGCTGGGCGGCGATGGCAGCGGCGAGTTGGGGAGGGACTCCGAGACGGGCGCGGAGTGTGTCGGTGTCGATCGGTGAACCGGTACGGGTGCGGTGGTCGTCGGCGACCTTCCGGGCGTGGTCGACGAGCGCGGCCGGCACGGGCGGAGATGTGTCGGCGGGAGGCAGGACTGGAGACTCCTCAGCGGCGGGAATCGGCGCTGGTGCCAGCTCCGGGGCCTGTTCCTCGGTGACGAGCTCCGGCGCCGGAGGGTCAGCCGCAGGCGCCGGCGGAACGGGCATCCGGTCCTCAACCGGAGGCGCGGTGTGGGCGAGGAGCGTCCCGCCGAGGAAGGCGAGCGCGGGCCATCCGGCGATGCCGAAGCGCAACCAGGCCGGAGGGTGCGCGAGATCGAGGAATCCGGCGGTGGCGACGTTGGCACCGAGCGAAGCGACGAGCGCGATCAGGAACCAGCACCAGGCGAGCCGGGACGGACCGTCCTTTCGCAGCCGACGCCAGGCAGCGACCAGGAGCAAATCAACGCTGATCGGGTACGCCCATGCCTTCCAGCCGTCCTGGCCCGCGGCGGCGGCGAGGTCGTGGAGATGGGCGAAGGACAGCGCACCAGCGATGACGGCTTGGATCAGTACGGCATCCACGCGGACGGAGGGACGGGCCATCGCGGACTCCTCCTTTTGGCATGGGGCGGGTAGGGACTTGGCGCGGGGGATGGTCGCGCCGACCGGTGTGCGGAGAGGTCAGGCGGTGGCGGGCGCGGCTTCGGCAAGCGGTGCGGTGGCAGAGGCCAGGGGTGTGACGGCGGGCCGGAAGGCCGCGAGGGCGGGCACATCCGGAGTGCGGTCGGCGTGCCGGTTACAGATGTTCACGGCTTGGCGCAGAGAGGTGTGGGGAGCTCGGATGCGGGTCCATCCACCGGTCGAGTCACCCGAGACCGCGATGCCGGGGACGTCGGTGGGAATCTGGATTGCGGCGAGTACGGCGTCCGGAGCGATGTCTCCGAAGGCCATGTTGGCGCTGGACTCGTCGTTGACGCGGTGGGCGGTGCGACCGGTGAGTTGGGCACGGAGCATCGTGATGCCCTTGCCGAGTTCGGATCCGAAGCGCTGGCCGCAGATCTCCAGGTAGATCCCCGCGGCACGACCGAGTTGGGCGAGGCGTACCAGAGCAGTGACGATCCGGTCGCGGCGCTTCTCCTCGTCCTTTGTGGCGAACAGCGCCAGCTCAGCGACCTCGTCGACCAGGACCACGACCGGAGTCGGACGTATGTCGGTCGGCAGGTCCCAGATATCGGCGGCTATGTCGGCGTCCGGAACGTCGACGGTGATGCGCTGAGCGGAGCGGATGAGCTGGTAGACGTCCTCCATGTGCTGCACGAGGACTTCGAGGAGTTCGAGCGCGGTGTCCGGGTTGTCGGCGAGGGCGGAGAAGCGCCGAGCCAGGGGGAAGAGCTCGACTCCTTGTTTGCAGTCGATCCCGACGAGCGCGACGTCGTGCGCCGCGAGGCCGGCGACCAGGTTGCGCTGGTAGACAGACTTTCCCGACTCGGTCGCGCCGAGCGTCAGCCCGTGAGGCACAGTCCGGTAGTCGCGGTAGTGGACGGCCCCGTCCTCGCGCAGCGCGACAGGGATACGCATCGGCGCGGGGTCGGTTTCTGCGGGCATCTGCACCCGCTGGAGGACGTCGTATCCCGTCATCCGTAACTCCACAATTCCCGAGCGGAGTTCGCGGGAGGTGACTCCGTACATCCCGAAGGAGTGCCGGAGGCGGTCGGTGGCCGAGGCAACGTCGAAGGCATCCTGACCGGGACGGAGCTTGATCCGCAGGAGCAGCCCGGTACGAGTAGGCCGGAGTCGAAGAATGCGCGGGGCCCTCGACTCGGAAACAGGGCGGTTCGTCATCCGGGCGAGGGAGAGACGCCAACGCGCGGGCGGAACGGTGAGTCCGCAGGCGTCCATGACCGAGGCGTATCGGACAGCTACTCGCAACGCGGCAAGGGTGACCCCGAAGGTCATCCAGTACCAGGCGGGACGCCGCCACCGCAGGATCAGTGCGGTGACGACGACCAGCAGCAGCAGCAGCAGCGAGACCAGGCACCCGGTCATGATCAGGCCGCCTTGGGCTTCTCGGCAGCAACAACGAGCGAGGTGACCGCCACCGCGCGGAAGGCGATGCCGTGGCGCTTCTGCCCGTTGAACTCGTTCTCCCACGGCCGAGCGATCAGTCCGGTGACGGCGACAGGCGTGCCCATCATCAGCTCACCGGAGATGCCAGGCTCAGGGACGGTGACCGAAAGGATCTCCACCTCCTCGTTCGCCGCGAACATCACGTCCACGGTCATGAGCTTCGCGCCGCTCTCGACGTCCACCGCGATCTCGCCGGTCCGGCGGTCCTTGACCTTGATCTGCGGGGGCTTGGCGACCATCACGGACGCGGCGGAGGTGTCGACGGGGATCGTACGCACAGAAGATCACTCCTATAGATGTCTTCGACTCAGCCACTCATGTACATGAGTGGCATAAAGAAGAGTGCATCACTCCTATACATGAGTCAACCCGCCGAGACGAAGAAGTCGCGGCGGGCCGTGGGGAGTTGAGAGCGCGTCAGTCGGAGGCGGGGATCCGGTAGCTGAAAACAAACTGGTCAGCGGCCATGAGCGTGTCGCACACCTCTACAACACGATCCTCCGTCGTCCTTGCCTCACGGATCAGATGAACCACTGAAGCGCCGGGACTCAGGGCCAGTTCGGAGGCTTCAGCCTTGGTGGCCAGCCGGGCTTGCAGCGTCTCGACGAACTCGGCGAACTCATGCCCATGATCTTCGAGGCGGGCATAGATGCCACCACCGCCGGGGTTCTTCGCGAACAGCTCGGGGATGTCCTTCGCAACGTCCCACGGGAGGTACGACGTGGCCGTCTCCACTGGGGTCTCGTTGCGGAAGTAGAGGCGACGCCTGGCGAGCACCTGAGTGCCGGCCGGGACGCCGAGCCGCTCCGCGATGTCGTTCGGAGCGTCCGTCGGACCGATATAGAGAACACTGACGCCCGCTTTGGCGCCGGACTGTTCCGACTCGGCGAGGTACGCAGCCTTGCCGCCCTGCCGATGGGAGCGCTTGAAGCGGTCCGAGGAGCGGTGCCGTACCGGGGGCCGCGCCTTCACCATGGACCCCTTGCCCTGGCGGGTCTCCACGAGGTCACTCGCGCGGACCTCCACCATGGCCTTGCGGATGGTGCCGCCCGAGACGCCGTAGCGCTCCACGAGCTCCGATTCGCTGGGCACCATGTCACCGGGCTTGAGGATTCCGGCGCGGATCTGCTGAACGATCTCCTCGGCGATCTGCACGTACCGAGGTACGGACTTCCCACCTCCTACTGCTGTTTCCATAGTCCTTCTCTTCCTCCTATGCTCCTGTACATGAGTAACAGTGCGCAGGAAGGCACGTCAACGCCGCTCCACTCCGTGTCCGTAGCCGGAGTGGTCGTGCGCGAGGACGGACGACTCCTGGCCATCCGCCGTGCCGACAACGGCACTTGGGAGCTCCCCGGCGGTGTGCTCGAACTCGACGAAACCCCGGAGGCGGGCGTACAGCGCGAGGTCCTGGAGGAGACGGGCATCCACGTCGAGGTGGACGAGCTCACCGGGGTCTACAAGAACACCACGCGAGGCATCGTCGCCCTGGTCTTCCGATGCAAGCCCGCCGGCGGAAGCGAGCGAACATCCAGCGAATCGACCGCGGTCGGCTGGCTCACGCCGGACGAGGTCACCGAGTGGATGTCCGAGGTCTACGCGGTCCGGTTGCTGGATGCCCTCGACGGGAACGGGCCCCACGTGCGAAGCCACGACGGCAAGCGCCTGACGCCAACGCGATAGAACTTTCCCTACTTCATCAAGACCCGCGCACGGCGCGGGCGCGCGCCGCCTCAGCGGCGCGGCCTGCCTCTGTCTTCGCCCCGGCTGGCCGCGCCAGGCGGCGCGCTACGTGCTGCGGGCGGAAGCGAGAGATCATTCGGCTGCTTCAAGACGATGCCTCCGGCGGGGGCGCTCAGACTCCGGGATGGGAGGGGCGCCGTTCGCGAGTGCCGGCGGATTCGTGGTGAGCGTTGCGGGCTCCCATCCCGACCACCTTCGACCCAGGCAGAGCCGAGCAGCCGCGGCCCAGGGCGTCAAGGTCGTTCGTACAGTGGCGCGCTCCACCTTGACGCCCTGAACCACGCCCGCTCCACGGTGTGTGGGTCGAAGGCGGACGGGATGGGAGGTGGGTTGAGGCGAGGGTGCGAGTGCCGCGAAACCGCAAACCTGCTCACCATTGTCAGTCCCAGTCCGTACCCTCTCGGCCATGAGCAATTGGATCGCAGGATGTGCGGCATTCGTCAGCCTCGTTGCGCTCTACTTCAGCTACGCGCAGTTCATGCTGAACAGGCGCATCCAGCGGGAAGCAAGCCAGCCCTACGTCGTGCCAGACATCCAGCCGCGTGCTGGAGGCTCAGGGATTCTGGTCTTCACCCTGGAGAACGTTGGCGCCACTGTGGCCCGCAACGTTGAGATCAAGGTTGACCCGCCGTTTCAAGGTGGGGAGAGGGATGGGTGGGACGAGAAGCTGAGGGTTGCGTTGAGTAGGAAGTTGTCACACTTGCCACCTGGACGCCGGCTGGAGTGGTACTTCACCTTTGGCCCCCGCTTCTATGCGCTCACCGACTTGCCGCGCCAGTACACCATCAAGGTGAGGGCCACTGGCCCGTCTGGGCCCGTTGAGGAAATGTCATACCTAATCGATCTAGATCTCATGCAGGAGACGGCTCTAGAGCGCGAAACTGTGATCGCCAAACTTGGCGAGATCGCGAAGCACCTGTCCAAGCGGGCACGGTAGAAGCCGCTCGCGCTTCGAGGGCCGTTTCCGCGGCGTACGGCGTCAACCGCAAACGACAGCTAGCAATAGATCAACTACGCGCTCTGGGCCTCAATGCACAGGTCACGGGCGCTAGACCGTACTCGTATCCATTTGGGGTTGGACATGGTTCGCAGGCCGTATCCCACTTACGGTGATCAGACGTACCCCGCGACAGCGGCAGTATGGAGGGCCTTACGAGAGCTCCGCTCGAAGCCGCCAGGGTACGCAGGCACAGGAACGCGTCAGAAGCTGTTCAGCGCAGCACTGGAGCAGTCGGAGCAACTCTTCACCGCAGCAGCCTCGGTTGGACCGGCTTCCAGGCCCCTCGTGCTCTTCTACGGGCTGAGCCAGGCAGGCAGGGCGATCGCAGCATGCGCGCCCGTCCCTGCCGACAATTACCGCCTAAACGGCCATGGAATCACCGCAGCTCAGATGGACCAGCCGGACTTGGGCTCGGTCACCATCAAAGACAAGGGCGCAGCCGGCACTCAGTCGTTCACTCAAATTGCGGCGATGCTCGGATCGCGATCATTGCCTGACGAAGCCCGTCTCGCGGACGTATGGGCGTCACTTTTGGAAGTGAGTCTATGGCCCCTGCAGACTGCAAGCCGCCCGCAGCTCACAGTCAGTAGAGAGACTCATCCGGTTGAGACGACCACCTTGCAGGCGACGGTGTCCGGCTTGCCCGGAAACCTTCAAGAGCACGCGAACCCGCAGGATCGTGAGCAAGGCGTACGTGCGTGGCTCGCCGACTATCCGTCGCTGATGGGGTACCGCTTCCAGTCGACTGGCGCCATCCCTGATAGCGGGCCGGCTAGCTGGGATTCGATACAAGGCACGATCGGCTGCCGACTGGTGTGGGACGTGGTAGGCGGAGAGGAAGCAGCCAAGCGTAGGTTCGGAGACATCGCTCCGTGGAAGGGACGCAGCCTCTCAGGCTCCACCCGAGTGATCCACGCGCGATTCGGCGGTGACGATCGCGTGATGCACCCTCTGTTGGCCTATTGGGCGGTGCTCTACGCGCTATCGATGCTTGCTCGCTATCAGCCAGGCCAGTGGACTGCACAGATTGACGTGAACCGCAGCAAGGATGCTGTAGCGATCGAGTACCTTTTGGACAGCGCCCTCGCTGCGGTGCCTGAGTTGATCCTCGCCGCGATTGACGAGGTGACGACCTAGTTTCGAGCTCCCGGATAGTGGCTGACGCTGAGTGTCTAACTGCGTGAACGCCGACGGACTAGTGCGGACGCCTGTGAACCATCAGCGCAGGTGAGAGATGCAACAGCCCAAGACAGACGCTCAATGCAAGTTGCTTCGGGACGAAGCGGCCGTGGGTTCAGGCCCGCCACCCCAACCGCGCGGGCGGCATGCAGCTCAACCTAGCTGTGGCAGGCGGGACCATCCTGCTGACTATGCATCACCGAGCTACTCTCGTCCGAGCGAGAACATGTGATTCTCGGGAGCCAGCGCAATCTTGCGCCAGTAGTCCCAGCGTTTCAGCATGTATGCCTTGCGTTCCGTGCTCGCGAGCTCAACTTCAGAGATAGCTTGCGACGGATCGCTCACGACTCCGCCCAGCTCCATGATGTGGGCACCGGTGGAGAAGGTGGGCGGGATGGAGTGCAGAGACCACTCGTAGGCATTATTGGTGATAGTTGCGTAGTCTCCAGCCTCGCGCTCGGGTTTCAGCTGATCATAGGTGAAGAAGTGCTCGTCCCTGCGGGCCATATGGTCGCGCTTTAGGCGCAGGTAGTCCGGATTCTCATGCTTGGAGGATCCGGCCTTGAACTCAGAATTCCTGCCAAAGATTAGGACGAATTGTGGTTCTACTGGGCGATTCGAATATCGAGGCGCATACGTCTTTGCGAAGATCAGACGATTTTCAGGAGAGTTAAACCAAACTTTCCACTCGGTGAGCTGGTCGATTGCCTGGGTGAGTTCCGCCGTTGGTGTTCTGTCCTTGTTGAACCAAGACTTTCCGGGGCTCTCAATCTCTATACAAATAGGCCGAATTGCCCCAGTGTCTCGCCTCACCCACATGAAGTCGGGAACGCGCTTCGGTCCGAGACCTTGCAATGGAGGCTGCCTGATCACTGCCTCAAAAGATGGGCCGTGATGTCCCCCCTGGCCAATTCTGTCAGTCGCTCCAGGGAGAAGGCAGGGGTGAAGCTCCAAAAACTCCTGCATCTGGCGCTCGTGGGGGTTTGATCCCAGCAGCGTCTTCCACTTGGGTAGCAGCCAGCCCTCGTATTGCTCCCAGGTGGGAGCTTGCGGACGGTCAGGGTTCTCATCGGTTACTGCCTGAGGCACTGTGAGCATGAGGACATTCTGAATGGTTGCGGGTGGTTCTGTGGGTAATATCAAGGAAATCGGTAGCCCTGCCGCTGAACCTGGACTGGAACGGCCACAATGCGTTCCATGGCTGCCTCTAGGGCCTGAGGGTCGAAGCCCGTCAGCGGGCACGGCAGTTGGCCATCAGGGCGTAGGGCACCAGGTTGACATCAACTGCTGCGAACGATGGCGCACCTTGGTGACAGCAGCCGGATCGACGAGCTACCACCGAGCCTCGTTTCGGCATGCCGTTCCGTAGGGTGATCGAACTTACAAGGCAGGTGTCGGCGTGCCAGATCCGTGCCAGATCGAGCGGTCAGCCACGGTCAACTGGGGCGCGCGGCGGTGTAGTGCTGTGTTGACAGGCCCAGCGCCTCAGATGGCGGGTGACCATCGAGTACGTCTCGGCGCCCGGCGCCCGGCTTACAAAGCAGTCGTCCTTGGCAGACCGCTGACGCAACAAGTTGGTTGTTCCACCTACGACTAGTAGGCCCGGATGGTTGGATGCGTGCTCCAGGCAGGTGCCGCACCTGCGGGGGAGGGGAGCATCATGAGTACGCCCAAGGTGCTGACAGTCACGCTTGAGTTCGAGATGGGCGATCGAAAGATCCATGCTCCACGAGTCAAGGCGGCCTACGAGGCCGCGGTGAGTGCCGCGATCGTTGCCGCGAAGAATGAGCTGCTCGACGGCAGCGTGAACACCGTCCGAAGCCGCATGACTTGGGACTATCGATGGGCTGAGACGTCCGCCCAGTACACAGATGTCGATGTTGAGTGGTCCGATGAGGATGACGAAGAGCCCGAAGAGTGAGGCAGCCTTCCGGTCGCGCTTAGCGACTGACATCCCCGCCTGACATCAAAGGTGATGGATAACCCCGGTTGCTATCGGGCGTGAGAGTCCTGGGTGAGGCTGCCCGGCTGCACGCGCTCGCGGCACATAGTCGGGCTGGCATAGCGCAACGAGGAGGAGAGCCCCGGTTCTTTGCCAGGGTTCTCCTCCCGGTGTAGTGGGGAGTCTGTCTTAGCCGCCACCGTTCCGCCGCTACTTCCTCAGGTTCGGTAGGGCTCGCTCTTCGCCGGGAGATGGCCGCGGCTGATCGCAACGCGCAGCACGTCCCTCAGGGCGCCAGTGAGGTCGTGGCCCAGGCGGCGCAGATCGTTCAGGTTCGTGTCCCTGTCGTCGAGTGCCCCCAAGGCGTCTGCCAGCAGATCAGCCGCCGTGCGGAGCTGGACTGCTTCGATGTTGTCCGCCAGGCGGGACATGTAGCCGTCCGGGTCGTCCGTGCTCAGGTAGCAGGGCTTGCCCTCCGGGCCCGACCACGGGAGAAGCCGCAGTTCGTTCGGTGCTGTCATCCGTGGGTCAGCCTCTCGTCGAGCACGTGGTGGGCGGTGAAAACGGCGTCGATGCGGTCTCCCGGGAAAGCAAGGAGTGCAGCTTCGGTAACGCGGCCGGTGGAGTCAGTGGCGATACGGGTGATCGCGAGGACTGCCGTGGTGGGTCCGATCCGGAGGGCCGAGGCTTCATCCGGAGTGGGGGATCGGGCGCAGACCGTTTCTCGGATGGTGGCCGGCGACGAGCCGAGGACGGCGAATCTCGTAGCTGCCTCCCTGTAAGCGGAATCGTCGTCAAGGACTCCGGCCGGGGCCAGGTCCCGCGGGATGTAGATGCGGGCCAGGCCGTGCGGTGTCCCTTGTTCGAGGCTGAGGCAGGTGTACTCCACGAGGCGACTGCCCGTTGGCAACTTCAACAACGTCGTCAGGTGCACGGAGGCCGGAACCGTGGTGTGGCGAACCGTGATGCGCAGCTTTGGCTCAGCTGCGGTCCAGGGGTCCAGCGTGCCCCAGCCGCCCACGTACATGACCTTGCGGCGGGGGCGACGCACGTAGTTGCCCTTGCCGTGGATCTTCTCGACGAGTCCTTCGCCCTGGAGCACGGCGAGAGCGCGTCGCAGGGTCACCGTGCTGACCCTGTACCGGGCGGCCAGGCTGGCTTCGGACGAGAGGCGTTCGCCAGGCTTGATGACGCCCGTCGTGATCTGGTGTCGTAGATCGTCGGCGATGTCGTGGTGACGGGAAGGCACGGAGCCGGTCACCGCCTTCTCAGCAGTCGCAGGGCAATGAGCCGGGTGCGCTTGTGTATGGCCAGCAGTTCGCCCGACTCGAAGACCAGTTGCTTGGCCCCCTGAGGAAGCTGGAAGAGATCTCTCACTCGGCAGGCTTGACCGCCAAGTTGAATGATGTCGCCGCGCTGCACGGTTGCCGCGGTGACCTCGACGGGGGAAACCAGCACACCGACGGGGGCTCGGTCCCTCACGCCGCTACCTCCACGGGCACAAACGAGTCGGGGGTCGAGTGGCACGGGCAGTCACACACCTCGTAGATCACCGGTACGTCGGCCGGCGCCAAAGACGGGGAGGGCTCGATGCAGGAGTGGTGCGTGCCGATCCAGCACGCGATCGAGCGGTACGGGACGGGAGCTGTGCCCGTGGGGTGCGGTTGTCGGCGAGGAGGCATCAATGGGCCCCTGCGAGGGCCGACCAGGCATCGGCCGGCATACGAGGCGCGACGACCACCGCTCGCGTCCGCACACGCGCTTCCCACGCCACCAGGTACGGACGGACAAGCGCGACGTCCTCACCCCTCAGCGGGTATCGGTGGACCGCGGCCGCAGAAGCCCGACCCAGGGCGACGGTCGAAGCGTCAGCGGGTGCGAGGACGGTGCGAGCGGCCAGCGGCCGGGAGGGCGTTAAGGGGCGGCGATGCCGGCCCTTCGAGAAGTACCGCTCTCTGGTGAGCGAGGCGGCACGGCGGATACGGTTGAGCATGCTGTTCAGCTCCTATCGCTGATAGCCCGGTCCCCCGACATCGCCCGTCGTGGGGACCGTTTTGCGTACAGCCGCCCATAAGGTGCGGCCGTTCAAACTGGTGGCCAGGAGTCCGAATCGATCGGCCTCAGCCACCACGTCCAGGACCTCCCGCCATGAATCGGCGGAGAGCGTTTCCGGTACTTCCGCCTCGACCGTCGTGAACCGCGTGTGCTCCTCCACGCGGGTGGGGAGCCCGATGGCGGACAGTCGGGCGGCGATGGCCGCCGCGGTTACTCCCGAAGCGGGCACAGGGCAGCCTCCGTCGCCAGCGATCACTTTCAGTGAAGCTAGTTAACTAGATTAGAGCTAGTGGACTAGATTTTCCATATGTCTGAGCAGCCGCCGTATCTCCGCATCGCCGACGAACTCCGGCGGCGCATCGCGGAGCACGTCTGGGAGCCGGGGGACCGCCTCCCCTCCCGCGCCCAGATCGGCCAGGAGTGCGGCGTGGGCGAGAACGTGGTGCGCCGGGCGCAGGAGCTGCTGATCTCCCAGGGCGTGCTGGAAGGCCGTGCCGGATCGGGTACGTACGTCGCCGAGACCCGGCAGCGAGTACGCGTCGTCCGGTCAACGGCGCGCGAGCAGCCCGGCGGAGCTCCGTTCCGCCAGGACATGAAGGCGCTCGGCAGACAGGGCGACTGGGAGAGCCGGACCGACGCGAAGGTGCCGGCCCCGGCGGAGATCGCGGCGCGGCTTGGGGTGGCCGAGGGCGAGCTGTGCGTGAAGACGACGTACGAGTTCCTGGCGGACGGCAGGCCGGTGCAGCTGTCGACGAGTTGGGAGCCCTACGACCTCACCGCCGGCACACTCGTCGTCCTCCCCGAGGGAGGGCCGCACGCCGGGGCAGGTGTCGTGAACCGCATGGCCACGATTGGAGTCACCGTCAGCCACGCGGTGGAGCAGCCCGAACCACGGCACGCGACCGCCGAGGAAGCATCGCTGCTCGGCATCCAGAAAGCCGCGCTCGTTACGCACATCCGGCGGACGTACTACAGCGACCAGGGCCGCCCCGTGGAAACTGCGGACATCGTGGTGCCCGCAGCGCACTGCGAGATCGTCTACGAAATCCCGATCAGCCACTGACGAGCCGGCCCCGGCAGGGGAAGCGCACGCAAGCCCGGCTTCATCACCCGTTACAGAGCATCTGCGTCAGGTCCATAGGCGAAGTTGGCGGCCTCGCCCTCACCGAACTCGTTGCGGTCGACCTCATCAACACCCGCAGCCATCTGGTGATTGCGCACCTCCTCGAAGCCGAAGGAGAAGCACATGACGCAGGGGCACAGGCACACAGCCGCGGATGTCGCGCCGGGCACAGTCACCCTGTGCGCGACGAGGGAGTTGTCTGGCGGGCTCCAGTGGGCGCACTTGCCCGTGCACCGGCAACTCTGCTCCGAGGAGGGCCTGCGGAAGGTCTTCCGTCGCGGTTCTGGCGCGCAGTGGGCGACCCGTCAGCGCCAGTCCAAGTCTTCGAAGGCGTGCAGTGGCCCGGGCCCGTGGTGGGCAGCAGCTTCTGGCGCCTTGAGGAGAACCAGTGGGCCCAGTACACACGTACAGAGAGCCCCGCAGGCGACCAACTGTCCTGAGTGCGGCACGACCGACTGAGGGCCGCACGCCTGCTTGCCGGTTGGTGCATACAGGCAGGGGTGGCTGCCGAGTGGATAGGGTTGCCTGTCGGAGTATTGCCGCAAGCCTGGAGGACCCTGTGCGGTTCATCGTTCAAACCGACCGACGCATTCCTTCTGACACCGGCCCCCGAGCGGCCATCCTCCTCCCTGACAATTGGGACGACTTTGGCTTCCGAACCAGCTACGACCTGTGGTTCCGCCATACCGATGGCACCAGGCCGATCGAGATTGGCCGTGTCAAGATCGCTATTCCCGAGCAGCAACCCGGCCCGAGTCCGCTGCCGCCTGGCGACTTCGCCGAAGGGCTGCCGGCTGGTCTCGGTGAATGGGTTTCACTCGGCCAGGACGGTGAGTACTACGAAAGGATCGCCGAGCTCGAGCAGCAGGGGCGAGAGATCCTCCGATCCTTGGGCGACATCACCGCACTGGAGAGCGCCCACCTCACTGAAAAGAAGCTGAACGCGCTGGCAAGGTCGAGTCCGGTCTTCGATATCTCCTTCATGCGGAACCTCTCTTCAAGAACACTTATCCATCAGTACCGACGCATCACCGCCGGAGGACCCAAGCACGCCGGGTACAAGTTCAGCTACCACTTTCCTGAGACGAACACCGAGATCTCGGCCCGCCCTCCGCTGGAGTTCGAAGTCCGTCCCAACTCCGTTCCCTCTAACAACATCCACGTACTCATCGGGCGTAACGGGGTCGGCAAGACCACGCTCCTGCGGTCCTTGGCCACAGCCGCGGTGCGTCCCTTCGACCTTCCCGAAACCGCTGGCAAGATCACCTACATCGAGGAAACCGGCTTCGCGAACGTCCTGCTCGTCACCTTTAGCGCGTTCGATCCCTTCGCCAGCATCACCGCGTCCCACACCAAGACCCGCTACATTCACATCGGGCTCACACACGTACCTGACGGCGAAACCTGCGACAGCGACCCCGCCAGTTTGAAGGGGAAGGAGGAACTGGTAGAAGAATTCCTCGATAGCCTCAAGTCAATCGCAACCTCTGGCCACTACGACCGGTGGTTTGATTCCCTACACACCCTTGCTAGCGATCCCCAGTTCGACGCCGCCATCTTCCTCGGCGGCAACCTCAGCGGTGATCGAATCAGCCCAAGGCTGATCGAAGGCGTCACGCACGAAGACGAGCCTGCCAACGTAGCAGGACGCTCCTGGCGCGAAATCTTCATGAACCTCAGTTCCGGACACGCCATCGTGCTGCTCACCCTGACTCGGCTTGTGGACCTTGTCGGGGAGCAGACGCTCGTGCTGTTCGACGAGCCCGAGGCGCATCTCCATCCCCCGCTGCTGTCTTCCTTCGTTCGTTCGCTGTCTGAACTACTGGCAGAGCGCAACGGGGTCGCCATCATCGCGACGCACTCGCCTGTCGTGCTTCAGGAGGTTCCGAAGTCCTGCGTCTACAAGATCAGCCGCCCTGGTGGACGCGCGCGGCGCCCCAAGATCGAGACCTACGGGGAGAACGTAGGGGTGCTCACACACGAGATCTTCGGTCTCGAGGTGATGAAGTCCGGATTTTATGCCGCAATTGAAAAGGCGGTCGCCCGGTTCGACACCTACGAGGACGTAATCGGTCACTTTGGCAATCAGTTGGGCGACGAAGCCAAGGGCCTGGTGCGCATCCTGTTCGCGGACAAGAGGGCGGATGTTAACTGATGTGGCCCTCAGATCCGGTGACACTCAGCGCCAGGGTCAGCTGGGAGATCTGCACCGGCGTGTCCCGCGACACGCAAAAGAATGACGGCCTGGGGACCAAGCTCCGCGCGGCCGCGACTATCGCAGAGAAGGCCGCCGAGACCTATCGGAACGCCGCCCTGTCACGCACCATGCATACCCTCAAGTCGCAGGACTTCCAAGTCGCAGGCATAACTGGCTCCACGGTGTCCGACATCGTCTATGACAGCGGCATGGTCAGCGGTGCCGGCCGCCAGATATACGACCAGGTCATGGACGGCCGTGACGAAGACCTTTGCCCGATGTGCCGACACACTGAGATTTCCGAGCTCGACCACGTCCTCCCCAAAAAGGCATTCCCTACCCTGTGCGTCGCCCCCGACAATCTCGTAGGGACCTGTGACTACTGCAACTCAAAGAAGAGCGACATCACCACCGATGTCGCCGGAAGGGTACTGCTGCATCCCAACTTTGAGAACGTATCTACTGAGCGCTGGCTGAAGGCCGAGGTGTCCGCCGGGAGCCCGGGGGTTCTTAGGTACTTCGTGGCCGCACCGCCTCACTGGGATGCCGTGTTCGCCGATCGTGTCCGCCACCAGTTTGGCTTCTTGAACCTGGCCACGCGCTACAGCAGCAAGGCCAACCAGACCCTCGGCGGGATGCGCCAGCACTTCACCAAGCAACTAGAGAAGAGCCACGAGGCTGGCCTGCAGATCTATCTGGAGGATCTGGCCTCAAGTCACCGTGCCGATGACCTCAACGGGTGGGCGGGCGTGGCGTACAGCGCGTGGGCCGCCGACGATGACTTCTGCCAAGGATCCTTCAACGCCGAATCTGGCCCCCGGGCCCAGGTGAACGATCACGGCATGGAGAATTTCAAGATCACATGGATGCAGGGTGGTCTCCGCCGTGAGTCCGTAGTCCGCTACAGCGCGAAGGCTGCCGGAGACTACGCCGGCTACAAGCGGGCCGAAGCGGGCGTTAGCGACGTCAGGATCGTCCGGGTGCGATAGCTTCCCACCCCTGGCTCATCGCGTCTCAGATCGCGCCTCGGCATGCGACCGCAGAAGAGACCACCACGCCGGGCGGTGGTCTCTCCTCGACCGCTTCTGCAGCCCTCCTCGTCGTGAGGCCCGCGGCGCCCACCCGATTGCCCGATCAGTCGAGCAGAGGACCGCCCCAGACTCCCGGCGCGACCCGTCCGCGGGTCGACGGCCTCGCGGGGCGCGGACGTCTTATACATACCGTCGGGCTGCTCAGATCGGTCGTAGTCCTTCACCCAGAACGCCCGACGGACGAATTTTCGTGTGTGTCCGCTCGGGGCATCCGACTTGAGCACGTAGTAGCCCACCCTGCTGCGATGGTCCTCAGGTGTGCGCGGTTGTCCGCCGCTGTCCGTCGGCGTTGTCACGCAGTTAATGCCACTACGTGCGGTGAACAGCGGTCAACGAGAGCCGCCGCCTGGCTAACCTCCTGGGGTACCAACCCCTGTCATTCCGTCCGCCAGCACGTTCCAAGCTGGATCACCAATGCCGCTCAAACTGATTTCACGCGGACCGGGGCATTGCCAACGGGTACCGGTAGCCTTCGAGGATCAGCCATGCTCGGAGGCTTCGTGGAAGCTACCATTCTCATCAATCCCAACCGGTTGTGGTCGGCGCAAGAGGTCCTGGTGCGCCCCAGCCCTCTCCCAGCTGCGGCAGGGGTCTACGGGTGGCACTTCAAGCAGCCGCCGCGTCCGGACTTGGACGCCGGGCGCCTGCTCTACGTCGGGATAGCCCCACGGTACATGGCCAACCGGACCAGTACTCAGAACCTGCGCAAGCGGGTGCGCTATCACTACCGGGGCAACGCGGCCGGCTCGACGCTACGACTCACTCTGGGGTGCCTGCTCGGACTTGAGCTGCGACGCGTCGGCAGCGGTAAGCGGATGACCTTTGGCAAGACAGGCGAAGCCACCCTGAGCCAGTGGATGGAGGACAACGCGCGAGTGTGCTGGATGGAGCAGGACAAACCGTGGGAGCTGGAGTCACAACTCATCTCCCAATTCGACCTCCCGCTGAACCTCGACCAGAACCGCCACAACGCGTATCACAGCCGCCTGAAGGAGCTACGGGCCCAAGCACGACAGCGAGCGCGCGAGTTGCCCATCAGCTCCTAGGCTGAGAGGGCTTTCTGGGCCGTCTCTGGGCCGTCCGAGGTTGCTCAACGGCACCCGATGACGACCAATGGCGACCACTCACCCGGAGTCGATCAGCGTCCCTACCTGCAGAAACCCTGGCCACCGAGATCTACCGCAAGACCCAGGGCAAGAAGAAGTAACACGACGCTAAAAAGCCCCCCTGCGGCTTCTCCGTGTGGTGGGGGGCGTTTTGCTGCCCTGGGCCGTCAGGTGCTGGATCGTGCCGTGTCGAAGACCGCGGCCACAGCCTTACGCGTGCGCTCCTGGCTGTACGGGCATCCGCGTGCCCGACCGCATCAAGGCGGCCGGCTACGAAGACTCCATGGCAGGAGGAGAAGGCGAGCAGCACGGAGATAAGCGCCGCTCGGCAGGACGTCGCCTGCAAGAAGAAGACCGGACCGGTCACCAATTGGTTCGGCACGGAACCGAAATACAGAAGGAAGCCGTCAAGACATGAGGAGCGAAGATCCGAGAGGTGCGCGCGAGGATATCCGAACGTGCGGAAACCGCCCGCGAAGCCCTTAAGTCCTGACCTCGGAAACAGCCAGCACTCAGCCGACGACGTGAATGAGCGTCCCCTTTGTGGCAAAATCCCATAGCGCTGTTCCGTCCGCGACACTCTCGCGAATCGCGCCGGTCTTCACCGTGCTGTCCGGTGCGGGAGAGGCGCCGTCCACGGCGTTGGAAAAGGCTGATTGCGCCCCAAAATAGACCGCGTGCTCAATTCGCACACCATCGCTTCCAGTGCCCTCGGCACGGCGGAAGGTCACCGGATGTTTCCCCTCCGGCGGAGGCACATTGCCCGGCCACACCGTGAAGGTACGGGCGGCGGATCCGCTCTCGGAGATCAGCCAGACCCTTTTCTGGGAAAGCGAATACACGACCCGCCGCCCGGTTCCGGAGTCATCGGGAACCTTGTACGTCTTGGGCTTGGTGGCGGAAGGGCGAGGCTTCGGACTCGGCTTGGAATCGGCACTTACGGTATTCTTCGCAGGCGTGTTCCGAGAAGCCTGCACCGACAAAAAGGAAATCGTGGCGAGGGCGGCGGCCAGCAAAACGACGATCCAGACACCGGAGGATATCCTGCGGGTCGACACCAGACTGCTCCCTCTATGTCATGCTCTGCCCTTTACGGGTCAACGTTCACGATCATCAGCCTATCGGAGCCCCAGAACTTCGGTGTAGCCGCGTGACGCCCGGTTCGTGGTGGCCTGTCAGGTGAGCGTCATCGCTGATCCCGTCTGCCTCTGACCGGGGCTGTTCCCCGGTGCGCGGAGAACAACCTCAACCACTGCATCGGACAGTCCACCGCGAATCCTGGCCGCCCAGGACGACGGTCAATGCGTCAGCGGGCGCGGCGGAGGTGGGAGCGGCCAACCGGCCGGGAGGGCGTCGAGGGACGGCGGACGGCCGTGCCGACCCCTGGGGAAGTACCGCTCTCCGGTGAGCAAGGCGGCACGGCGGATATGAGTGGTGGGTTGGGGAGGGGGCCGGCCCGACGGAATCCTGGCCGGAAAGGTGCGGCAGCTGCAGGCGCCCACGGTCGCACGGACGGAGGACGAGATGTTGCTGTCCTGATCACTCGAGGCGAAGCTGAGCGGGGACGTCGCCAGGTCTCCGCGCGCGGACGAACCCGCGCCGGTCGGGGGCGGACGGAAGGAGCTAGTGCGATGAGGGTCATGCTGAGAGCACATCTGGACACCCAGATCTCGAATGAGGCACTCAAGAACGGCACGTTGCCGAAGATCATGCAGTCGATGACGGAACGGCTCAGGCCTGAGGCGGCCTACTTCGGCCCCAGCGAGGGCGGGCGGTGCTGCACCTTCGTCTTCGACATGCAGGACAGTTCACTGCTGCCCACCATCACGGATGCGCTCCTCCAGAAACTCGGTGCGAAGGTCGAGATCCAGCCCGTGATGAACAGCGAAGACATGCAGAAGGGTCTTGCCGCGCTGCAGCAGGGCTGACCTCGTCGTCCGCCCGCAACGCTCGGTCCGGTGACCCGCGCTCACATCTGGTGGAGGGCACAAGCGCCTGCCAGGGTGGTCTGCCGCAGGATGCCCCGCCGGAGCAGCAGGACGACCGAGTCACCGTAGGCGTGCAGCAGCGCCGTACCGCAGCCTCATCAACCGCCCCCATCCTGCCGGCCGGTCCGGCCAGAGCTACGGATCCGGCTCCGACGACTACGGATGCTCCACCGAATGGTGAGTCGCCGCCGCGGGCCGCGGGACTCGCATGGGCCTCCTCCCCGGAACCGGCCCTCGCGCGCGGCACGATGGAGGCATGGACGCAGACAGCGGGAACACCCTGGCCGGGGCGCGCGGTGCCGCGACCAGGCTGCCGGCGCAGGACCTGGAGCGGGCGCGGCGCTTCTACTCCGAGAAGCTCGGCCTGGAACCCGTCGACGAACGGCCGGGCGGGCTGCTCTACCGGTGCGGGGACTCGGAGTTCGCCCTGTTCCGGTCGGCCGGAGCCTCGCCCGGCACCTTCACCCAGATGGGGTGGCAGGTCGACGACATCGAAGGGGTCGTGTCGGAACTCAGACGGCGCGGCGTGGTGTTCGAGACGGTCGACCAACCAGGCTTCCGAACCCATGAGGGTATCGCCGGGATCGAGGGGAACTACCCGAGCAAGGGCGCCAGGGGCGAACGCGGTGCCTGGTTCCGCGACAGCGAGGGGAACATGCTCGGCATCGGCCAGCCGGTCACCTGAGCTCGACCTTCCGGTCCGTTCGCCCGACTCGGCGTGGCCCTCGCCCGGCCGGGCTTGGAGTGGGCACGCCCGGCCGGGCCGGCACCCGCTAACGTGAGTTGCACACCTGCCCGTTACGCAGGTACACCCGCGGCGGTGCGGGCGGACGGGGCGCGGAGAGCAGGGAGATCGGGAAGATCGGGGAGATCGGTCATGGGCGAGTCTCTGAAGACTTTCGTCGGCGGCACCGAGGTCGAGGTGCCCAACAGCATTCCGGCGATCCGTGCCGCTCTGCCCGAGGGGAGACGCGAGGAGTTCGACCACGCGATCAATGAGGCCGGGGTGCACGAGATCCAGGCCGTCATGCGGCACTGGATGCTCGAGTCCGTACCCGATCCCGAGGCCGAACAGATCCTGGACCGCCTGGCGCAGGACGAGGCCGAGAGGCGGAACGTCGCTTGAGTTTCCGCATCTCCTACGCACCGCCCGCGGACGACACCCTGGCCAAGATGCGCGACGGCATCTCGTTCCGGGACGAGATGGCGCGCACCCTGGGCCTGGATCCGTACGGACATGCCTCGACCGCCGTGAAGCGTGAACGTGACCGGCGCGAGGCGACGGTGTACGGCGCCATCGTCCTCTACTACGTCTCCGGGTCCGTGCTGACGGTCACCGTGGTCAGGCTCGTACCGCTGCCGTGACCCGGAGAGGTGGCGGGGTGGTCAGCCGAGCTTCTTGACCTGCGCGTCGATCACCGCGGTAGGCAGGTCGACGTCGGACTCCGCGCCTATTTTTCCGAGGTTGAACGAGGAGAACGTGGCGACCGTGCCGCCCTGACGCACGCTCACGAGCTTGAAGGGGGCCACTTCGCCCTTCTGTTCCATCTGCACCCGCCAGGCGAGGGCCTCCTCGCCACCCGTCACCTTCTCCTCAGTCAGCTCGGTGACCTTCTGCTCCGTGCCCTGCAGGGTCAGGCTGAACCCGCCTGCCGCACACTTCGCGGCGGAGTCGCGGAGCTCGGCGAGGCTCTTCGTGGCACCGTCGTCGTCGTACGAGGCCAGGGTGACCAGGGACGAGGTCACGTCGAGCATGCCGGCGAGCGCGTCCTCGGGGTCCGCGGACTCATCCTTCTTGGGCTCCTCGAGGACCCTGCGCCCGGCGTTCCCGACCGGGGTCCCCCGCTCCACGCCGTAGAGGGCGAAGCCGATGGGCTCGCACTCTTTCTTGTCGACGGTGACGTCTCCGGGCTGGGCGATGTCCTGCGGGCCGGCCTTGGTGATCTTGTGACCCTCGACGTCGCCCTGCTCCAGCGACACCTTTTCCAGCTGGGCCGAGGTCAACGCCTTGGCAGCCGCGGGTTTGGCGGAGGCGTCGTCCTTGCCGCCCGATGCGCCGCCGTCCCCCTTGGCATCGGAGTCCGAGCCGCTGCAGGCAGTGGCGAACAGGGCCAGGGATGCCACGGCGGCGGCGAGGGCGGTACGGCGTACTGCGGTGGCGCGCATGGTTCGTTCATCTTTCCGTCTGAAGGAGCAACAGACCACTCCCGCCGCGTGATAAGGGCTGACACGGGGGGCATGTCGCAATGCGCCACACTTTACGATCGGACACCTGTCCGATGATCGCCCCGAACGGTCACGGGGTGTGATCGTGACGCCTTTGTGATCACCCCGTGAAGCACCTGTGGGGTTGTCCGGGGCCGGGCCGGCCGAGCTCGCGTGGTCCTCCCGGCGCGCGCCGCCCACAATCTCAGGAGGGGCGTCGCGTCAGGTGTGTGAAGGCGTCCAGATTGCGGGTCGATTCGCCGCGCTCCACCCGCCATGCGTACTCCTTGCGGATCGCGCTCGCGAAGCCCAGTTCGAGCAGCGGATTGAACGCGCCGTCCGCCGCCTCCAGCACCGCGCCCAGCAGCCGGTCGAGCTCCTCGGGAGTGATCACGGAGAGCGGAAGTCTGCCGACAAGGTAGATGTCGCCGAGCTGATCGATGGCGTAACTGATGCCGAACAGACGGAGGTTGTGCTCCAGGAGCCAGCGGTGTACGGCCGCGTCGTTCTCGTCCGGGTGGCGGATGACGAAGGCGTTGAGAGAGAGGGAGTGCTGTCCGACGCGCAGGGAGCAGGTCGTGGACAGCTTGCGGGTGCCGGGCAGCTTCACGACGTAGGCGCCGGGCTCGGGACTCTCCCATTCGAGCTCCGCGTCGTTCAGCGTCGCCTCGATGACCTGCGCCGCTGTTGCTTCCTCGGATACGTCAGCCATGGTGCGAGCGTACGACAGCGTGCCCGCGCGCTCAGCCCGGCGCCGTCGCTCAGCCGTGGTGCTCGCGGGCGCGGCGCCGGTGATCGTGCATCGCCGCCGTGTACACGTCGGCGGTGGCCGACGCCGCCGTGTCCCAGCCGAACGACTGGGCGTGCGCGGCCGCGGCCTCGCCCATCCGGCCGGCCAGCTCGGCGCTGTCCGCGAACCGGCCCAGCGCCTGCGCGTACGCCTCCGGGTCGTGGCCCGGGATCAGGAAGCCGCTGACTCCGTCCCGTACGGCGACCGGAAGCCCGCCCACCGCCGCCGCGACCACGGGTGTGCCGGCCGCCTGCGCCTCTATGGCGACGAGCCCGAAGGACTCGCTGTACGAGGGCATGACCAGCACGGAGGCCGCCCGGAACCAGTCGGCGAGCTGGTCCTGACCGACGGGCGGGTGGAACTGCACGACGTCGGAGATACCCAGGCGGGCGGCCAGCTTCTGCAGGCCCTCCGGCTTGGCGAGCCCGCTGCCGCTGGGGCCTCCGACGACGGGTACGACGATCCGTGAGCGCAGCGAGGGGTCACGGTCCAGGAGCACGGCGACGGCGCGCAGCAGCACGTCCGGGGCCTTGAGCGGCTGGATGCGGCCGGCGAACAGCGGGATCAGGGCGTCCTGCGGAAGGCCGAGGCGGGCGCGGGCGGCGGCGCGGCCGTCGCCGGGGCGGAAACGCTCCAGATTGACGCCGGGGTGCACGACGGCGACCGAAGCCGGGTCCGCGTCGTAGAAGCGGATGAGTTCGTCGGCCTCCCCGGCGGTGTTCGCGATGAGCCGGTCGGAGGCGTTCACGATCTGGGTCTCACCGATGACGCGGGCGGCGGGCTCGGGGGCGTCGCCCTCGGCGAGTGCGGCGTTCTTGACCTTCGCCATGGTGTGCATGGCGTGGACGAGGGGGACGCCCCAGCGCTGGGCGGCGAGCCAGCCGACCTGGCCGGAGAGCCAGTAGTGGGAGTGGACCAGGTCGTAGTAGCCGGGTCGCTGGCCTGCCCAGGCCTGCATCACACCGTGGGTGAAGGCGCAGAGCTGAGCGGGCAGCTCCTCCTTCGCGAGGCCCTCGTACGGCCCGGCGTCGACGTGACGCACCAGGACACCCGGCGCCAGTTCGACCACCGGGGGCAGCCCACCGGTGCTGGCCCGGGTGAAGATCTCGACCTCGATGCCGATCGCGGCGAGGCGCTTGGCCAGCTCCACGATGTAGACGTTCATGCCGCCCGCGTCGCCGGTGCCGGGCTGGTGCAGCGGAGAGGTGTGCACGGAGAGCATCGCGACACGGCGCGGCTTACGGCTTCCGGCGAAACCGCCCGGGAAGCGGATACGGGGTGCCGCACGGCTGCTGCCGAGCCGGGAGACGTACTGGCTCACGGGGCCGCTCCTCCTCGCTCAGGGCATGACACGTACGGGCAGATGGCGCCCTCGAAGTGGCAGAACAGCGCAACTCAGCCTTTCATTTCCGTTTTGCCAAATCATTACGGTCCTTCCGGCGTGCCGCAGGTCGGTCCGCGCTCCCTGCCGCTCCGCGTGGGTTTGCCAACGCTTCGCATACGCTCCTTCTCATGCACCAGCGCCCCATCGGCACCGTGACCCGCGGGACCACCAACCCCAACCGGCTGCGCCGCATGGACCGCTGGATCGCCGCCGCCCACGGCTCCGCCCTGCGGCGCAGCGACGCACCCCTCGCGGTCGACCTCGGTTACGGCGCCGCGCCCTGGACCGCCGTCGAACTGCTGGAGCGCCTGCGCACCGCCGAACCGCGCACGGCCGTGGTGGGAGTCGAGATCGACCCCGCGCGGGTCGCGGCGGCGCAGCCGTACGAGCGCGAGGGCCTCAGCTTCGCGCACGGCGGCTTCGAGATCCCCACGACCGGCCGGCCGGACCTCATCCGGGCCGCGAACGTGCTGCGCCAGTACGACGAGGGAGAGGTCGCCGCGGTCTGGCAGCGGCTGTGCGCCCGGCTGGCCCCCGGGGGGCTGCTGGTCGAGGGCACCTGCGACGAGATCGGCCGCAGGCACGTCTGGGTGGCCCTCGGCCCGGAGGGGCCGCGCACGGTCACTTTCGCCACCCGGCTCGGTTCGCTGGAGCGCCCCTCGGACCTCGCCGAGCGCCTCCCGAAAGCCCTGATCCACCGCAACGTGCCGGGCGAACC
Organism: Streptomyces sp. NPDC002911; assembly: GCF_053591835.1. NCBI lineage: Bacteria > Bacillati > Actinomycetota > Actinomycetes > Kitasatosporales > Streptomycetaceae > Streptomyces > Streptomyces sp. NPDC002911. The sequence goes on from NZ_JBSFUO010000004.1 coordinate 359,705, forward strand.
GGTGCACGCCTTCCTGCGGGACCTCGACCGGGCCTGGGCCACGGCCTCCCCGTACGCGTCGCTGGGCGCGCGCCAGCGCTGGATCGCGGCGGCCCGGGCCGTCTCCGCCGACTGGCCCCTGACGGACGGCGTACGCCGGTGGCGGCAGGGCGAGATCACGGTGCGCTGGTCCGCGCTGCGGCCTGCCACGGGGTGAATGTGAGCGGGGGGATCGGCGGGCAGGACGTGCCCGTATCCGGGAACACCGGCGGATCACCGTTCGTCCCCCTGTGTGACGGGGAGGGTGTGCGGACCTCTGTTGCTTTACGGGACAACATGGCACGATCGCGTCGTCACGCGAACGTTACTGACGGTAAATCACATGGGCGCGACAAGGCTTTCGTTGCCTTCCGCCCGGAGGGGGAGCTTGTGAACCGACGCCACTGTGCCACTGCCGCGATCACTCTGGTCTGCGCACTGGCCCTGCTGACCGCGCCGGTCCACGCCATGGCCGCTCCGCTGCCCGAGCCCACCCCGGCAGTCACCACGCCAGGCGCTCCCCCCTCCCCCTCCGCCTCCTCGATGAGGAGCCTCGAGGAGGTGCGCGAGGAGATCGACACCCTCTACCGCAAGGCCGGGGCGGCCACGGACGCGTACAACCTCGCCGAGGAGCAGTCCAAGAAGCAGTCCGGCGAGATCGTCCGGCTCGCCGAGGCGATCGCCGACGGCCAGGCGAGGATCGCCGAACTGAAGGACAGGGCGGGTGCCCAGGCCCGCGAGCAGTACCGCAACGGTGGTCTCCCCCCGGGCGCCCAGCTGATGCTGAGCGGCGATCCCGGCCTCTTCATGGACGGCGTCAACCAGGCCAGGCAGGGCCAGCAGGCCACCAAAGGCATGCTGGCCGAACTGGAGCAGTCCCAGGAGGACTTGGAGACGTACACCAAGGACGCGAGCCTCAACTGGGAGAAGATCGAGGCCAGCCGCGTCAAGCAGGCCAAGGCGAAGAAGAGCATCAACGCGCAGATCGCGGCGGCGGAGAAGCTCGAATCGCAGCTGGCGAAGGGGGAGCAGGCCAAACTCCTCCAACTGGAGAAGAACGCCGCGTCGACGGCGCAGGCCGCCTGGCTCTCCTCCGGTGCGCTTCAGGACATCAACCGCGCGGCGAGCGCCGCCGGCAAGCAGGCGGTGGCCTTCGCGACCGCCCAGATGGGCAAACCGTACGTATGGGGAGCCGAGGGCCCCGGTTCGTACGACTGCTCGGGGCTGACCTCACAGGCCTGGGCGGCGGCGAGTCAGCCGATCCCCCGAACCTCCCAGGAGCAGTGGCGCAGGCTGCCCCGTATACCCGTCCAGGACATGCGCCCCGGCGACCTGATCATCTACCACAGCGACGCCAGCCACGTCGGGATGTACGTCGGCGACGGCTCGATCGTGCACGCGCCCCGGCCCGGCCGGGATGTCACGCTGGCAGGCGCCGGCTCGATGCAGATCCTGGGCGTGGTCCGGCCGGACAAGTAGGCACCCGCACCCGCACCCCGCGCCGGATCGGCCCGGCACATGTGTGCAGAGCGTGCCGGACGCGTGATGTTCGTCATGACCTCATGTCCGTTTCCTGCCCGCCCGTCGCGCCGGATCCGTGGTGGGACGCGGTTTACGGCCGCGCAGGTGTCAGAGGATGATCGCCGGGCACCATTCCGTTCCCCTGCTGCGGACCGCTATCGTCCCCGTCGGCGGGTCGTCGATCGTCGTCCCGTCGCGCCCTCGGGGGGAGGGAAGGAACCCGAACCGATGCCCGTACCCGTACCGCAGCAACGTGCCGTTCCCGCTGCGGAGACCACTCATGGTGGCGACCTCACACTGCTGGTGATCGAGGACGACCCTGCGGGCACCTTCGCCGTCCCCGAGCTGTCGTCCACCACCGGAGCGCGGGTCCGCGTCCGTACCGCCCGCAACCTCACCGAGGCCGGCCGGCTGCTCACCGACGACGTCGACTGCATCCTGCTCGACCTCGACCTGGAGGCGGCCGCCCTGCCCGCCGGCGCACGCCCCGATGGCGCTGACGACGAGACCGGCCACCCGGACGAGCTCGCCGCCCTCAAGCACATCCTGCGCATCGCACCGCGCCACGCCGTCCTCGCCCTCACGGCGGAGGACGGCGCCGAGCGGGCCGCCGAGGCCGTACGGGTCGGGGCCCAGGACTATCTCTTCCGCGGGGAGCTCGACGGGCGCCTCCTCAGCCGCGCCATCCGGTACGCCGTGGAGCGCAAGCGCGCGGACATCGCCCAGCACCAGCTGACCGAGTCCCGGCTGCGCGCGCAGGAGAACGCCCGGCTGGAGCGCGGGCTGCTGCCCACCCCGCTCCTCGACGGCTCCGACCTGGCCTTCGCCGCCCACTACCGGCCGGGCCGTAGCCGGGCCCTGCTCGGCGGGGACTTCTACGACACGGTCCGCACGCCCGACGGCACGGTCCACGCGATGATCGGCGACGTCTGCGGGCACGGCCCGGACGAGGCGGCGCTCGGCGTCGAGCTGCGTATCGCCTGGCGGGCGCTGACGCTGGCCGGGCTCTGCGGCGACGACCTGCTGTCCACGCTGCAGCAGGTCCTGGAGCACGAACGGCAGAGCGAGGAGATCTTCGCGACGCTCTGCACCGTCGACATCGCCCCCGACGGCCGCCGCGCGGGCCTGTGCATCGCGGGCCACCCCGCGCCGCTGATCGCCCGCCAGGGCCGGGCGGCACACCTGCTCCCGTACGAGGACGGCGGCCCGGCCCTCGGCTTGCTGCCGCACGCCCGGTGGCCGCGCCGGCAGGTCGAGCTGGGCGGCTCATGGAGCCTGATGATGTACACCGACGGGCTGATAGAGGGGCGTGTCGGGCAGGAGGGGGCCCAGCGGCTGGGCCAGGACGGCATGGTCGCGATGGTCAACGGCCGGCTGGCCCAGGGGCTCGGCGGCGAGGCCCTGCTGGAGGCCGCCGTCACCCAGGTGCAGGAGCTGAACGGAGGCGAGCTGACCGACGACGTGGCGGTCCTGCTGGTGGAACGCGACGAGGCCCGGACTCGCCGAAGGGGCAGGAGCGCACTGCGCTCCCGCCCCGGTGCCGCCTCGTCGGCGGGTGCTCAGCGCCCGCCGTTGTAGGGGCCGTACGGTCCGTCGCTGCTGGAGCCTCCGCGACGGCCACCGCCGCCCGACACGGCCTTGATCGCCGGCCGCACGTCCACCATGAAGACGATGGACGCGATCACGCCCGCGATCTGCAGGAACAGGATCGGAATGACGAGGTTCACGAAGACGGTGACCCCGAGGATGATCAGCCAGAAGGACTTCTTCTGCTTGTCCGCGGCCCGGTAGGCGTCCTCGCGCGCCGTCACGGCGAAGACCAGCGCGACCACGGCCAGGACGAGCATGGCCAGGTACAACAGCTGCAGGAACGAGCCGAATGCTTCGAGCAACACGGTGAGCACCGCCTAGTCAGTGGATGAGCGCCTCGCGGCCAAGGTACCGGGACAACGACCCGGGCACCCCGAAGGTGCCCGGCCCGTTCTTCCGGCAGCCCCGGAACCGCTTGCGACTACTTCGCGGAGGGCGGGGTCGTCTTCTTCGCCGCGGGCTTGCGCACCGGCGCCGTCCTCTTCGCCGCCGTGGGCGCCGCCTTGGTCTCGTCGGCCTTCGGCGCGGGCTTCTTCGCGGCGGGGGACACCGGCTTCGCAGGGGCGGCCGGCTTCGCCGCAGCCTCCGATTTCTGCTTCGGCACGGACTTCGGCTCCGCCTCGACCACCGCGGCGATCTCGACGATCTCCTCGGCCGTCTCGCCGCGCCAGGTCCGTACGCTCTGCTCGCCGCGCTCGGCGACCTTCTCGTACGTCTCCCGGGCGCGGACCGCGTACTCGGCGGCCACGCCCACACTGCGCAGGGCCAGGTCCTGGGCGCTCTCGCCCCACTTCTTGAGGTCGGTGTCCAGCGCCCCGAAGACCTCGGTCACCTTCGCCTGCACGGTGGCCTGAGCCTCCTTGGCCTGCGTGGCGACCCGCTCCTGCACGGCCTTCGGGTCGGTGTTGCGCACCGCCTCGAACCGCTCGGGCGCCTCGGCCCGCAGCTGCTCGATCAGAGCCGGGACCTTGCGTGCCTGCTCCACGGCGAGGTCGGCCGTACCGGCGGCGAAGTAGAGGGGGGTGGGGTCGGTGAGGGTCTTACGCAGGTCATCGGTGATGGCCATGACTGTGGTCCTCCCGGATCATCAGAAGTCAGTTCGCTGGTGGGTCTGCATCACTGCCGCCGGCCGTGCGGGGGCCGCGGGCATCCGGAACGGCACCGTCCGCGTCACCGGCACCGCTTTCCGCATCGGCATCGATTCTGCTCTTCGCCCCGGCGGCACCGTGGACCTCGGAGCCGGTGTCGGGCGCGACATCGAAACCGTTCTCCCGGCGGAAGGAGTCGTAGATCTGCAGCAGCACGTTCTTCTGCCGCTCGTTGATCGACGGATCGGCCAATATGACCGCCCGCGTCTCCAGCTCCTCCCGCTCCCGCTCGTCGAGGATCCCGGCCCGCACATAGAGCGTCTCGGCCGAGATGCGCAGGGCCTTGGCGACCTGCTGCAGCACCTCGGCGCTCGGCTTGCGCAGACCGCGTTCGATCTGGCTGAGATACGGATTGGACACCCCGGCGGCGTCGGCGAGCTGCCGCAGGGAGAGCTGCGCGGTACGCCGCTGCTCACGCAGGTACTCGCCGAGATTGCCGACGTTGAGTGATGCCATGCCTCGATACTGCACCCGTCCTGCTAACTATTGCAAGCGCATGCTTGCAAAAGTGTTCCACGTCATCCGTCGCGCGATGTGATCTACGAACGGATCTCCCAGTCGATGCAGGTCCTGCCGGAAGAGTGCTCGAAGGTGACTGGCCAGTAGTACGTGAATGGGGTGTCCGTCTCCAGAGCGTCCGTCACAGCGCGGACGAACTCGGTCAGGCTCGAGCCCCAGAGGGTGCCTTCCAGATCGCCGGAGCCCATGCCCATCTCATACACGTGCCCGTACGTGGGCCCAGGCCGGTGGTCGACGAACGCGACACCTCCGTCGTTGGGGAGCGCGAACGGCACACAGAGATGTAGATGGCCGGCGAGGTCTTCTTCATCCCACAGATCGACCTCGGCGTTGTCCTCGCCGAGGTCCACGAGAATCTTGTGCATCGATGCGATCTCGGCGGTCGAGCTGAGCCGATGGCCCAGCGGCAGGATGTTGCCGGCCGGGAAGACTCCTGGCTCGGGTCCACTGTCCAGCTCGGGCTCGACGACACCGTTCCGCCGCTCCAGCAGCCCCCTGAGCTCAGGATGAAGGGCGAAGTCCAGCTGCTTCTCCAGCTCAGCGATCTCAGCAGCCGTTGCCGGCGGTCGAAGCGCGGCGTGATCCGCTGGCGACCGGACGGCCAGCCACGACTCGAACCGGGCCCATGCCTGATCAAACGGAGCAAGACCGATCGATGTCATGGGCAGACGATAGGCGGTGGGTCCGACAGGACCGGCTGCCCGGCTACCAGGCTCACGGCTGATGCGATAGCCCGGACTTCCAGGGACAGGCGCCGAGCGAGCTGTCTCACCTGCTCGGGGCATCGCAGCTCATCCGCCCGAGGCACCCGGACTTATCCGAAAGCGGACACCAGCGATAGCTGTCACGTTCCGGCGCTTGCTGTCACCGGTCGCTCGGTGCAACGTGTCGAGAGAGATGACACCTGATCTCAGCGGTCGACACCACCCGGAGAACGCCGGAGCCGTACCGGATTTCCGTTCTGCCCGTTCCCGGGCCCGCACAGCGCTAGCGTCGGTCCCATGATCGTATGGATCAACGGCACTCACGGCGCAGGCAAGACGACGACCAGTGCACTCGTGCAGCAGCTGATCCCGGATTCCCGGGTGTTCGACGCCGAGAAGGTCGGCGAGACACTCATGGACATCACGCCGGGGCTGCCCCGGACGGACAACTTCCAGCACTGGCCGCCGTGGCGGCCGCTCGTAGTCGAGACCGCCCGCCGCGTACTCGACTACACCGGCGGCACTCTGGTGATGCCCATGACCGTCCTGGTCGAGCAGTACTGGCGCGAGATCAGCACAGGCCTCGCCCGACACGCCATCCCGGTACGGCACTTCGTCCTCCATGCTGACCAGGACACCCTCCGCGGGCGCATCGAGGGCGACACTCTTCTCGGCCCCTCCCCATTCCGTCTCGCCTACCTCGAGCCCTACGCCGAGGCGGCCCGCATGTGGCTGCACGGCGAGGCCGAGGTCGTCGACACCACGCACCTCACGCCCGCCCAGGCCGCCCTGCGGATCGCGGAGGCCGTCAGGAGTTGAGGTCCGCCCGCCACTCGCGGAGGTACGCCTCCAGCTCGGCGGCCCCGGTCAGCATCGCCCGCCCGCGGGCGGACAGCCGGCCGTGCCAGTCGCGCAGTGCGGCCTCCAGCGGCTCCAGCCCGCCGACCGCCCGTACCTGGGTGATCAGCGGGGCGATCTGCTCCAGCAGATAACCGCCCCGCCTGAGCTGATGGACCAGCCGGGCGTCCCGTACGTCGGACTCGGCGTAGACGCGGTACCCGGTCAGGGAATCGCGGCGAGGGCGGACCAGCCCGGCGTGCTCCCATTTGCGCAGGGTCGCGGGACGGATACCGAGCTTCCCCGCAAGCGGCCCGATGAACGTGTCGCCGGGCCCCGACACGGTGTCGGGATCGGGCTCGGACGTCGCGGTGGGCGTCAGGTCGCGGAGCGCGTTCTCCACGGCCTGGAGTGTCCGCCGGTCCTCCAGGAGCTGAACGTGGCTCCCGTCGATGAGGTGGAACGCCTCATCGGCCGCGCCCCGGTTCACGGCCTGCATGATCGACGTCGCCGTCCCGTGGCCGTGGCCGGGCAGCAGAGCGAGAAACGCGCGCAGCGCCCCCGCGTGCATCGGGGTGTAGGTGCGGTATCCGTGCTCTGTGCGACCGGCGGCCGGGAGGATGCCGGCCTCTTCGTAATTCCTGACGGCCTGTGTGGACAGACCATGGCCGCGTGCCAGGTCAATCGGCCTGAGCTGCCTGGCGCTTTGAAGGTTTTTCCGCACAACCCTGATGCTATCGCGGGAAAGTCTCAACCGAGTGTTCAACGATAGCGTTGAATGTATGGATGCTGGCAACAAGGACACCACCCATACCGTCGAGGCTGCCGCCGTCATGAGGCTGCTCCCGGCCCGGCCGCGGCTTCTCGCCCTGGGCGAGCCCACCCATGGCGAGGAGGCTCTGCTCGACCTGCGCAACGAGCTCTTCCGGCAGCTCGTCGAGCAGGAGGGCTACCGGACCATCGCGATCGAGAGCGACTGCTTGGCGGGCCTGGACGTGGACGACTACGTCACCTCGGGCACGGGCATGCTCGACGAGGTCGTGGAGCGCGGAATCAGCCACGGGTGGGGCACCTCCGCGGCCAACCGCGAGCTGGTGCGCTGGATGCGCGCCCACAACGACGGCCGGCCCGCGTCCGAACACCTCCACTTCGCCGGTTTCGACGGCCCGCTGGAGATCACCGGCGCCGCGAGCCCCCGACAGGCCCTCACCGCACTCCACGGCTACCTCACGTCGGCCGGGGTGGACGCGGACCTGCTCCCCTGCACCACGGAAACGCTCGACCGACTGCTCGGTTCCGACGACCGGTGGACCGAACCCGCCGCGATGAGGGACCCGTCCCGGTCCGTGGGGCAGTCGGCCGAGGCCAGGGAACTGCGGCTGCTCACCGACGATCTGACGGCGCTGCTCGACGCGCAGACGCCGCACCTGATCACGGCGACCTCCCTGGACGCCTGGCACCGGGCGCACCTGTACGGGCGTACCGCCATCGGCCTGCTGCGCTACCACTTCTGGATGGCCGACTCGTCACCGGGCCGCATGGCACGGCTGGTGGGCCTGCGCGACCAGATGATGGCCGGCAACCTCCTGGCCGTCGCCGAACGGGGCCCAGCACTGGTCCACGCCCACAACAGTCATCTCCAACGGGACAGGAGCACGATGCGGATGGGCGGACTGCCGGTGGAGTGGTGGAGCGCCGGTGCGATCGTGAGCGCGCACCTGGGCGAGGAGTACGCCTTCCTGGCCACGGCCCTCGGCACGCTCCGGCACCAGGGAGTGGACACCCCGCCGCCCGACACCGTCGAAGGATTCCTGTACGCACGCCCGGAGAGCCGTTACGTCGTCGACGCCCCCGGGCTGGCCACCGCCCTCGGCGCCACACGGCCGGCCCCCCGCGTGTCCTCCTGGTACGGCTACGCCCCGCTCGACCCGGCCCACCTGGCGAACAGCGACGGCATCGTCTTCCTCAAGGACGTTCCGCGGAGGTAGTGCGGGACCCGCACCTCCGACCGAAGTGATCGCTCGACGCCGGGCGTGCGTCCTGAGCGGCGCCGCGGAATGATCACCAGGGCGGCCGTCCCACTGATCGGCGAGCAGGGTGGCCGCCGCGCTCCGCCCGGGACCGGGCGGCCGGGAAGCCGGGCCAGGCGATGAGCCGACGCGGCAGCTGGGCGCCATGACCGCACCTGACGCCAAGGCCGACCTCCACTTCTACCTGCAGTCGGCTCGCGATGCCCTGCTGTGGAAGCTCGAAGGGCTCTTCGAGTACGACGCCCGACGCCCCCTGACGCCGACCGGTACGAACCTCCTGGGCCTGGTCAAGCACGTGGCAAGTGTGGAACTGGGCTACCTCGGCGACACCTTCGGACGGCCGTCCGGCGAGCCGCTGCCATGGGTCGAGAAGGGGCCGAGCCCAACGCGGACATGTGGGCGACCGCCGACGAGTCACGCGAACAGATCGTGGGGCTCCACCACCGGGCCTGGGCGCACGCGGACGCGACGCTCGACGCGCTGCCGCTGGACACGGTCGGCACGGTGCCGTGGTGGCCGAGCCACCGGGCCGAGGTGACACTGCACCATGCCGTGGTACGCGTGATCGCCGACACGCACCGGCACACCGGGCACGCCGACATCGTCCGGGAACTCATCGACGGCACCGTGGGAATGAACAAGGGCAACGTGGTTCTGTTAATGAGAACGAGCAGCAAATGTTCACCACTTCGGGAGGCACCGGCGCAGAGCGCCGTTCGATTCCCGGTCCAGCCGGGTTGCAGACGGGCTGCTCGATTCCACGTCGTCACCGGACGTGGGCCAGCAAGGTGCGCAGGACGGCCTCGGCGTGTGTCCAGAGCAAGGATCCCGCGGCGGCGGGGAGCAGGTGCCGGGTCGCCGTCGGGATCATCTGGGCGAGCGATTCACCTAAATCCGGGGAGTGGACCGGGCTGGTGTCCCGCTGTCCGTACCAGAGGTCGACCGGGACGGCGATGTCGGTGGGGTCGAATGGCCAGCGGCCCATCGCCAGGACGGTGTCGCGGGCGTAGCCCGCTGGGCCCTGGCTGAAGGCCTCGTCCATCGCATGCCGGAAGGCGTGCTGGAAGACCGGGTCGGTGTATACCGCACGATCTGCCTCGAAGCTCGTCGTGATGATCAGATTCCACAGGGTGTTGGCGCTACCGAAGCCCGCGAAGGAGGCCTCAGCGGCGCCGGGGTCGGCCGCGACGGCGTCCACCATGCCCCTCACCTGCGGGTTCAGTGAGTGAGCGAAGCGAGGATGGGCGAGTTCGTCGCTGCCGGACACCACGGACACCGCGTTCACCAGACCGTTTGCCGCCAGGGCGAGGGCGAACGGTGCCCCCTGCGAGAATCCCACCGCCGACGGCGCGCGCAGGGCTCGCTCTTGGATGAGGTGCCGGATGTCGATGGCCCAACTGGTCAGGGTCCGGCCGGGGGCCGGGTCGGAGGCCCCGAGGCCGGGCCGGTCCACGCTGACGAGCCGGACACCTGCTGCGTCGACGACGCCGCCGCCGAAAGCGAGCCACCTGCTGGTGGCCGCCCCTGGGCACAGCAGCACTGGGGTGCCGTCGGTCGGTCCCCATTCCGCCCAGCCCAGGAGCCGACCATCCGGCAGCTGGATCTGTCCGAGCCGCGATGGTTCCCACACGCCGTAGTCCATGATCCGCATTGTCCCGCGCCCGCCTCCCGGTTGCCGTCCCCCACCGACCGCGGCAGCGAAGCAGAGAACAGCGCTCGGCACTACGGAACCCATGCTGTTCGAATCGACAGGCACGCTTCAGTGCCTCCCGAAGTAGTAAATATCTGCTGTCCGTTCTCGGGTTCTGGCTCACATTCCGTGGAGCATGCACTCTGAGTGACGGTTGTCGGGCGAGCGGGCCCTGCGGAAGATGCCCGGAATTGAGCCGTACCGGGTGCGGTGTGGCTGACAGTTCGGCCCGTGGAAGAAGTGGTGCTCCGGCTGGAGGAGTTGCTGTTCCCGTCGATCGCCGACGTGGTGGTGCTCTCCGTGGCCGTGAACGACGAGGCGGTACACATCGAGGTCCGAAGCACGGTGGCTGGGGCTATCTGCCCCGGATGCGGGAGTTGGTCACGGCGGACCCACTGCTCCTACCTGCGCTTTCCCGCTGATGTCCCCAGCGGAGGCCGACGAGTCGCTCTCTGCCTGCGGGTCCGCAGGTTCCTCTGCCCGGTCATCTCGTGCGGGCGACGGACCTTCGCCGAACAGCTACCGGGCTTGACCCGTCGGTACGGCCGGCGGACCGAGCGCCTGCGGTCGACGCTGGCCGCGGTCGGCCTCGCGCTCGCCGGCCGAGCCGGTGCCCGCATGGCGAGAGTCTTCGGCGTGGCCGTCAGCCGCAGCACGGTGCTGAGGCTGGTCGAAGCCTTGCCCGACCCGGAAGTTCCGGCCCCGCGCGTGGTTGGCGTCGATGAGTACGCGACCCGTAGAGGCCGCCATTACGGGACCGTCCTGGTCGACGTCGAAAGGCGACGCCCGGTGGACCTACTGCCCGACCGGGAGGCTTCCAGCCTGGCCGCTTGGCTCGCGAAACGGCCCGGGGTGGAGGTCGTCTGCCGCGATCGGGCACCGTTCTTCGCCGAAGGCGCCACGGCCGGGGCGCCCCAGGCAGTGCAGGTGGCGGACCGGTGGCATCTTTGGCACAACCTGAGCGAGGCTGCAGAACGTTGTGTCGCAGACCACCGTGGATGCCTGCGGGTGCTGACGCCGGATCCGGCCCAGCCTGCCCCCGAGCCGACGAAGTTCGAAGATCCGTCCGTGTCGCCCTGGCCAAGGGGACACCGCTTCGCTGACCGCACCCGCGTCAACCACGCGACTGTCCACGAACTGCTGGCAGCCGGTCTCAGCCGGAGGGCGATCGGCCGCCAGCTCCGTACGACCTCCCGCACCGTCAAACTCTTGGCCGATGCAGCCACCCCGGAGGACCTCTTCCACGGACAGTGGCAGGGCCGGCCGTCCAAACTCGACGCCTTCAAGCCCTACCTGGATGACCGCTGGAACCAGGGCTGCACGAACGCCTGGACCGTGTGGGAAGAGATCGTGCCGCTCGGCTATCAGGGCAGCTACCAGCGGGTTCGCGCCTATTTCCGGGAGAAGCGGCTCTCGCCGGGCCCCAGCACAGCTCGGCCACCGTCACCCCGCATCGTCGCCGGATGGATCCTCCGCCGGCCGGAGACCCTCAACGAGACGGAGCAACTTCGGCTCAAGGCCGTTCTGGTCCACTGCCCTGAACTGGACGCCCTCACCGGGCACGTCCGCTCCTTCGGCCAGATGCTCACCGAGCGCCAGGGCGAGCGGTTGCCGCAGTGGCTCGATGCCGTCCGGCGAGACGACCTCCCCGGCCTCCACACCCTCGCCGCGGGCATCGACCGTGACCGCGATGCGGTCATCGCCGGCCTCACCCTGCCCTGGAGCTCAGGCGTCGTCGAAGGCCACGTCAACCGCATCAAGATGCTCAAACGCCAGATGTTCGGCCGGGCCGGCTTCGCCCTTCTCCGCAAACGCGTCCTGCTCTACTCGTAAAGCACAGGTCAGACCCCATCCTCAAGGAGCCCGAAGCCTTCCGCGAACCCTTCCAGGAACTCGCGCCGTGCTGGGTCGGACTCGGCGTCGGCCATCGTCCCCAGCAGTTCGATCAACTCGTTCCGCTGCTCGCTCGACAGCTTGCTGACCAAGTGGGCGACGCCCTCCATGACCTTGACGGCATCGTCCGGATCCATCTGCTCGTCATCACTGCCTTCAACGAACCACAGGACATCGACCAAAGCCTCGGCCAGGGCGTGGGTCAGAGACGAGTACACGGGCATCAAGGCGGACCCCCAGCAGGTCACGGCAGCAAAGTCCGGCCATCCCACCACACACCACTGACATCACACTCAGTCAGCCCTCCACGGAATGTGAGCCAGAACCCGTTCTCGTGAACAAAGCCAGCAACGACAGCATCCCGCCGGGCGACGCGGCCTGGTGGGAGGACCACCGGAGCCGGCTGGATCGCGCGGCCCGCGAAGCCGACGCGCATGCGTGACGCCGACGGACCGGCTGCGGCCCCATGTCCGGCGCCTGTGGAGCTGACGCCGGCCCGGGCCCGCGTAAACCGGTCGAACAGCGTAGGGCGCGCGCCCTACGCCGGCCGCATGCCTCCGCCCAAGACCTCGTACGTCCGCCTGCCGTGCCGGGCCTCGTACAAGCAGCCCTACGACAGGGGGTGGGCGGACCGCGTCCGCCCCCGGTGCGCCGCACCCTCTCGGTCCTGCTGAACGCGGGCATCGCTTCCACGCGGGCTGCTCACCGAGCGGCTCCTCCGGGGCACGCGTTGAGCAGCCCGTTCTCCAGTTGCCCGAACGCGAGACCTGCTGCCGCCACCGCGCCCCCGTGCACCTGGCCGGCGCTCACCCCCGCGTCCATCCGACGCCAGTTCTCCTCCGCCAGGATCCGCAGTACGGCGATGATCTGGCCCGCCGCGAGGCGTGCCGCCACCGGGGTGCCGGGGTCCAGTGCGCGGGCGAGTGCCGCTTCGGAGCGGCCCTGGTAGGCGTAGAGGCGGGCGACGAGCGACGGGGTGCCGTAGAGCAGCCGGTGGAAGGCCAGCACCTGCGGGTCGTCGCAGAGTCCGGTCACGGGGTCGCGGCGGTCCAGGCCGTCCAGGAAGTGCCGGCGCAGCGCCTCCAGGGGTGTGACGCCGTCCGGCCGGCCGGAGACGACGCGGGCCGCCTCGTCCTCGTGGTCGGCGAACCGGTGCAGGACGAGGTCCTCCTTGGCCGGGAAGTACCGGAACAGCGTCGGCTTCGAGATGTCGGCTGCTGCCGCCACTTCGGCCACCGACACCTTGTCGAAGCCCCGTGCGAGGAACATCGAGATCGCGGCCTCGGAGACCGCCTCGTAGGTCAGCTGCTTCTTGCGCTGGCGCAAGCCGGTCTTCTCCGTGCTCATGACGGCGGGCCCTTCCGGATGAGCGCCTCGACCCCGTCGAGGATCCGTTCGAGTCCGAACACGAAGTCGTAGTCGACCTCGTCCGGCTCACTCATGGCCTCGGAGGACAGCAGCCTGGACAGCGCCGGATGGCGGACGGGGTCGACAAGCCGTTGCATGGTCCGTGCCCACTGAGCCGTCACCTCCTCGGCCGAAGCGCCCTTCGCCGCGACGGCGGCGGCGAGGTCGCTCATCAGCAGGGCCTCGTTCCGCACGAGCCCCGAGACGAGGAGGATGACGGAGAGCTTGTCACCCTCGTGCAGTCCGCTGTTCTCCAGCGCCTGGAGGCCCTGTTCCCACCAGGCGACCGAATGCGGGCTGGCCGGCGGCCCCGCGATCGGGATGCGCAGGGACCACAGGTTCCGCTGGAACATCCGTCGCTGGGCCCACGCCCACTGGCTCAGCGACTCCCGCCAGCCCGCCCCCTCCTCCAGCGCCGGCAGGGGCTCAGGGGCACCCATCGCCGCCTCCTGCATGAGGACGTACAGCTCCTCCTTGGCGGAGACGTAGCGGTAGAGGGACATCGTGGAGGCGCCCAGCTCCTTGGCGACCCGGCCCATCGAGACGGCCGGAAGGCCTTCCGACGCCGCCACCGTCACGGCCGCCTCGACGATGCGGTCCAGCGTCAGGCCGGGCTTCGGGCCCTTGACCGGACGCTTACGCAGTCCCCACGCGGCCTCGATGCTGGCCGGCAGGCCCGTACCGCCCGACGACGCGCTGCTGTTCTCCGTCACCTGAAGCCGCCTTTCCCGGTACTGGCTTGCCACCATCCTAGGTTTGCGTAATGCTTACGCAGTAACGCGTATGTCATACGCAGAAGGGGGACCGCCATGAGCACCGCCATGAACGACGTCCTGATCGAGGCGCACGGCCTGACCAAGTCCTACGGAAAACCAGGAGCCCGGGTCCGGGTCCTGAACGATGTCGGCCTCCAGGTCGCCCGTGCCGGGATCCACGCGCTGCTCGGCCCCAACGGCGCGGGCAAGACCACGACCGTACGGATCCTCGCCACCCTCACCACCGCTGACTCCGGCACCGCGCGCGTCGCCGGGTACGACGTCGTCACCGACCGCCGCCGGGTGCGCCGCGCCATCAGCCTGACCGGGCAGTTCGCCGCCGTCGACGAGACGCTGACCGGCGAGGAGAACCTGCGGATGATGGCGCGGCTCTCCGGCCTGACCCGCGCACAGGCCCAGGCCCGCGCCGGGGAGCTCCTCGTCCGCTTCGGCCTCACCGACGCGGCCCGCCGACAGGCCCGTACGTACTCCGGGGGGATGCGCCGCCGCCTGGACCTGGCGGCAGGACTGGTCGGCTCGCCCGAGCCCGGCGTGTTCTTCCTCGACGAGCCCACCACCGGACTCGACCCGCGCAGCCGCCGCGAGCTCTGGCAGGTGGTCCGCGACCTCGCCGGACGGGGCGCCGCGGTGCTGCTCACGACGCAGTACCTGGAGGAGGCCGATCAGCTCGCCGACCGCATCTCCGTGCTGAACAAGGGCCGGATCGTCGCAGAGGGCACCCCGGAGGTCCTGAAGTCACGCGTCTCCGGTCACCGCCTGGACCTCGTCCTCAGCAACCGCGAGGCCTACCTCCGGCTCGCCACCCGCGCGGCCCACCACTCCCCCGAGACCCTGACCCTGGGCATCCCCACGGACGGCACCGCCACCCACGCCCGGGCGCTGCTCGACGAGATCGACCCGCACCGCACCGACGTCGACCGCTTCTCCGTGCACAGCGCGACCCTCGACGACGTGTTCCTCGCCCTCACCACCGAGAAGACGGAGGCACCGGCCCATGTCTGACGCACCCGGAGCCCTGACCCACACCACGGTCATGACCGGCCGCAGCCTGCTCATCAGCCGCCGCAACGTCGATGCCGTCATCGTCTCGCTGATGCTGCCGATCATGCTGATGCTGATCTTCGTCTACTTCTTCGGCGGTGCGATCGACACGGGCACCGCCTACGACTCGTACGTCATGTACGTCGTCCCAGGTGTCCTGTTCCTGTGCGCCGGCTTCGGCTCGGCCACCACGGCGGTGGCGGTGAGCGAGGACATGAAGGGCGGCATCATCGACCGCTTCCGCTCCCTGGACATCGGCGCGATGCCGATCCTGGCCGGCCATGTCGCGGCGAGCACGGTGCGCAACCTGGTCTCCACCACGCTGGTGTTCACCGTCGCCCTGCTCATCGGCTTCCGCCCCGCCGCCACCCCTGTCGGCTGGCTCGGGGTCGCCGCCGTACTGCTCGCCTACATCGTGGCGCTGTCCTGGATCTCGGCGGCGATGGGCCTGCTGGCCCGCACCCCGGAGGCGGCCGGAGGATTCACCTTCTTCATGTCGTTCCTGCCCTACCCGAGCAGCGCGTTCGTCCCGGTCGACAGCATGCCGGGCTGGCTCCGCGGCTTCGCCGACCACCAGCCGGTCACCCCGGCCATCGAATCCCTCCGCGGCCTCCTCCTGGACCAGCCGGTGGGCAACGCCCCCTATATCGCGCTCGCGTGGGCGTCCGGCATCCTGCTGGTGGCCGTGGCCCTGTCGGGGGTGCTCTTCAGGATGCGGACGCGGTGACGCCCGGAGCCGACGGCGGGTGGACAGCTCTCATCCGCCACGTCCCACGCACGTGACGCTGCCTCAGAACACGTCCGGGCACCACGCCCGCCGTGGCGCCCGGAACAACGCGTCCGCCCATGCCGCCGCGCCCGTCCGGTGTTCGTCGAGCCGGCCGAGCGCGGCCAGCCGCACCGGCGACTCGTCGCCCAGGCACAGCGCGCCCAGCTCCGCCACGTCCAGCGTGAGGTCGGCTTCCCGGGGCGTGGGGACGCAGGAGGCGCCGGACGGTGAGACCTCCAGCAGGAACCGGCCGCCCGCCAGGCCCGTGGCGTCGCGGACATCGAGGACCAGGGCGCCCTCGGTCGCGTACGTACGTGCCTCCAGGGCCCGGGGAACGTCCAGGACGCACAGCCACAGCCGGTCCACCTGGGTCACGACGCGGGCGGCACGCGGGTCCGGGAGGAGGAGCGGGAGCAGGTCGTCGGGCGCGCGGTAGCCCGAGCGGACCGTCGTGATCCAGTCGATGGAGCAGACGAACTGCCACAGGGCGCGCTCCGCCGCCGGGGTCGTCGCGATCATGCCGACCACCTTCGCCGTGTTGCGCGGCTGCTTACGGTCGCTCCATGTGTCGTCGGCGCGGTAGGCGATCAGCCCGTCCGTCCGCCCCTCGGCCGACCGGTACACCGCGTAGAACGGCTCCGTCCACGTCTCGGACGCCGGGACGTCCACGCCGGTGTTGCGCTGCCACCAGCGTTCGTCCCGGGACACCACGCCGTGCTGGCGTGCGGCAAGACGGCCGTGGAGTCCGGGGCCCAGCTTGCGTACGTCCGCGCCGTCCACCAGCTCGATCCCCCCGCCGTCCGCCTCGGAGGGAAACCGGCCGCGCGTGTCCAGGCCGGCCCGGAGGACGTCGATCTCCCATTCGGTGGTCCAGGCGGCCGGGCCGAAGCCGTACCGCCCGTAGATCGGGTACTCGGAGGCAGTCAGCGAGGCGACCACGTCGCCGCGCTCCTTCGCCGCCGCCAGGTCGGTGGCCATCATCCGGCTGAGCAGCCCGCGGCGGCGGTGCGTGGGTGTCACCGTCACGGCGGTGATCGCGTCGGCCGGCACCGTCGCGCCGCCGACGACGGTCAGCTCCTGCGCGAACGACCGGAAGGTGGCCACACAGCGGCCGGCGTCGAACACTCCCTGCACCCGGGCGAGATCCGTGTGGGCCAGGCGCACAGCGGTCTCCTCCTCCCCCGGCACCGAAGCCGACGCCCGGAGGAACCCGGTGCCCACGGCACGCAGCCAGTCGGGGAATTCGGCTGCGGATACGGTACGTGGATCAAGGCTCATACGGCGCACGCTAGGCACAAGGCGTACGCAATGTCGCGCGGTTTTCCCGCCGGGCCGACGGGCCGCCGCCGCCGCTCAGAACGCGGCCCGGATCCTGCCCACCTCAGCGGCACCGCCCAGCAGCGGAGCCCGCCCGATGCGGGACACCACCGGGGCGTCGACACCGAGCAGTTCGAGGGAGCGGGCCAGCACCGGGCCCAGGGCGCGGGTGGAACCATCGTCGATCTTGAAGGCCAGGGCCCTGCCGTCCGGGAGCGCCACCGCCTGGACCGCCTCCGCGCCCATCTTGGAGAGCGTGCCCGGCACCTCCCGCATCAGCCAGGTGTCGGGCCGCCGCGTGCCGGCGACGTACTCCGGATGCGCCCGCATCGCATCCGCGACCCGGCGCTCCGCCGAGCCCGGCTCCGCCAGCACGAACGTACGGAACGCACGGGCCAGGCCCACCAGCCCGATCGCCATCAGCGGAGCCCCGCAGCCGTCCGTGCCGACCGCTGCGACAGGCTCGCCCGCCGCCTCCGCGACCACCTCGCCGACCAGCCCTTGCAGCGGGTGGGCCGGGTCGAGATACGTCGCCGTGTCCCATCCGTTGCGTACGCATACGGCGAGCATCGCCGCGTGCTTGCCCGAGCAGTTCATGGTGAGCGGCTCCCGCACACCCCCGGCGGCGAGGTACGCCTCCGCCTCGACCGGGTCCAGCGGCAGATCGGGCGGCGTCTGCAGATCGTCCGGCTGCAGCCCGTGCTCGGCGAGCATCGTGCGCACGAGGTCGAGGTGGAAGGCCTCGCCCGAGTGGCTCGCGGCGGCCATGGCCAGCCGCTCCCCCGAAAGGTCCAGCCCGGCCCGCAGGATCGCGGCGGCCTGCATCGGCTTGTTGGACGAGCGCGGGAAGACCGGCGCCGCCGGGTCGCCGAGCGTCAGCTCCACACTCCCGTCCGCGGCCAGAACGACCAGCGACCCCCGGTGGTGGCCCTCGGTGAAGCCGGACCGTACGACCTCGGCCAGGACCGGGAGAGCGGGCGACGACTCGGACGGATACGAGGCTATGGAGGACGTCATGCTGGCGGGTGGCCTTCCGGGGGCGGGCGTGACCCACCCCCGGAAGGGTCGCTTCAGGCGAGCAGGTCCTGTACTTGTGCTTCTCCGTCACGGTACCTGCGGGCGATCTCCGCGCTGCAATCGTCGACGGTCCGCTGGAGCCGGTGACGACGCCGGGACACCCGCTGCTCGTAGCGGACCAGCCGTCCCATGGCCGTGAGGAGCTCGTCGTCAGTCCGGGCGTCGAGGTCGGAGAGCTCGACCTCCGCGAGCGTGTCCGCCGCCAGCTGCCGGTACTCCTCGCTGCGAGGCGTGGTGAGAGTGACGTGCCGCACCGAGGAGCGGTGGACGGACGGGGTGTCGGCCAGGATCTCCGAGAGCCGGTCCACCACAGGCGACTCGGGTCCCACCCGGCGGGCCAGCTCGGCGCGCAGGATGTCGATCCGTCCCTGGACGAGACGGCGCACGTAGCTGAGGTCCGCCTCGTCGCGCCGGGCGTCACGGCGCAAGGTGCGCAGCTCCGGCAGCCTCAGTCCGCCGAATTCGGGCTGGGGACGCACGGCGGCCAGTCCCTCGACCGCACCGCCGCCGGTCTGCCCGGGCACGGACACCACTGCGGGCAGCTGTACGGGCGGCGGGGTGGGCGGCCGCCCGGCCACCACACCGGTCCGCTGCACAGGCGGCCGCGGGTCGGCGGCTGTACGTGTCACTGGTACGGCGCCGGGTGCTGGCCCGGTTCCACGTGTCGTCATGATGTTCCGTCCCCTCGACCGGTGCGTCGGCACACCGACACCGTGCATGGTGCCACTACGCACGGTGTTCACGCAGGTGCTCTGTACCCGTTCAGCCCAAGATAGGTTGGTCTGTATGCGTGCAGTGATACAGAGAGTGGACGGCGCGACCGTCACCGTGGCCGGCGCCGCGGACGACGCGTCGGAGACCGGAACGGTCGGCAAGATCGTCGGCGAGGGCCTGTGTGTGCTGGTGGGGGTCACTCACGGGGACACCGTGGAGAAGGCGGCACAACTCGCCAGGAAACTGTGGACCCTGCGGATCCTCGAGGGCGAGAAGTCCTGCTCGGACGCGAATGCACCGCTTTTGGTCATTTCGCAGTTCACTCTCTACGGGGACGCCAGGAAGGGCCGCAGGCCCACGTGGAACGCGGCCGCGCCGGGCGACGTCGCCGAGCCGCTGGTCGACGAGGTGGTGGCACAGCTGCGGGCGCTCGGCGCGCAGGTGGAGACGGGCCGGTTCGGAGCGGACATGCGGGTCTCGCTCACGAACCACGGCCCGTTCACCGTACTGGTCGAGGTATAGCAAGGCGGGCAGCGCGACTGGACGGCCGCGCGTAGCCCCCTACGGCTCGACGACCGTCTCCTGGGCCGCCGCGGTGTCACCCGCGATCAGTTCCGCGTCCACCGCGACATTCCGCTTCACCAGCGCCAGGGCGATCGGCCCCAGCTCGTGGTGACGGGCCGAGGTGGTGATGAAACCGAGCTGCCTGCCCTCCTCACCGTCGGCGGCGAGCCGGACCGGAGTCCCGTGGCCGGGCAGATGGACCTCGCTGCCGTCGAGGTGCAGGAAGACGAGGCGGCGCGGCGGCTTCCCCAGGTTCTGGACACGGGCGACCGTCTCCTGGCCCCGGTAGCAGCCCTTCTGGAGATGTACGGCGCTGCCGATCCAGCCCAGCTCGTGCGGGATGGTGCGGTGGTCGGTCTCGAAGCCCAGACGCGGGCGGTGCGCCTCGACGCGCAGCGCCTCGTACGCCAGGATCCCGGCCACCGGGCCGTGCGCGGCCGCGTACGTCTCCAGATCGGCGCGGGGCAGGAAGAGGTCGCGGCCGTGCGCCGTCTCCCGTACGGCGGCGCCGTCCGGAACCTCGGCGATGGAACCGGCCGGCAGATGCACGACGGCGATGTCCTCGGTGCGGTCGGCGACCTCGACCCGGTAGAAGAACTTCATCGACTCCAGGTACGCGATCAGCTCACCCTGGGTCTCCGGCTCGGCGTGCATCCACACCGTCGTGCCGTCGTCGACCAGATAGAGGGCGTGCTCGATGTGCCCGTTGGCGGAGAGGATCAGCGCCTCGGTCGCCTGGTGCGGCGCGAGGTCGCTGACGTGCTGGGTGAGCAGCAGGTGCAGCCAGGCCAGCCGGTCGTCGCCGGTGACGGTGACGACCCCGCGGTGCGAGAGGTCGACGAGGCCGCCGCCGTCGGCGAGTGCGCGTTGTTCACGGAACAGGTCGCCGTAGTGCGCGGCGACGCCTTCGTCGCGCCCCTCGGCGGGGACGGCGCCGGGCAGGGACAGCAAGGGGCTCTTCATGCGACCAGCGTACGACCCGGGCGGACATCCCTACCGCGCGCTACCGGGTCCCTCCTCCGGGCCGGCCTGTGCCGCCTTCGCCGCACAGTCGGCGCAGCGCCCGAAGATCGCGAAGTGTTTCATGTCGGTCTCGAAGCCGAACGCACCCCGCAGCTTCGCTGTGAAGTCGGCCACCACGTCGACATCGGCCTCGATGACGTTCGTACAGTCCCGGCAGACGAGATGGATGTGGTGGTGACGGTCCGCCAGGTGATACGTCGGGGCGCCGTGCCCCAGGTGCGCATGGCTGACCAGCCCGAGCTCCTCCAGGAGCTCCAGGGTCCGGTAGACGGTGGAGATGTTCACCCCCGACGCCGTCCTGCGCACCTCGCAGAGGATGTCGTCGGGGGTCGCGTGCTCCAGGGTGTCGACGGCCTCCAGGACAAGCTGACGCTGAGGCGTCAGCCGGTAGCCACGCTGCCGAAGATCGGTCTTCCAGTCGGTGCTCACCACAGGCCCAGTGTAGGAGCAGCCGGCTCATTCCCGCGGCCCTGGCTGCTGTCCGCTCATCAGTCGTCCCGCCAGGGAGTCGCGCAGCAGCGCTGTCGTACGTGAGATCTCCTCGTGCACCCGGATCTTCTCGTCCAGGGCACCGAGCAGGGATCCGATCCGCCGCTGTGCGCAGGCCGCCCTGAGCACGGCTTATGAACCCCCGGTCGCGGGCAATGCGACTGGGGGTTCCGCGTTCCCCGGACCCAGGAGATCTGGAGCTCCGCACCTGTGACCACCGCAGCGAGCCACACTCCTCAGACGTAAGCGCATTGCAGTACACAAGTAATCCGGAAACCCCCCTCCCGTCGCTCACCCCGTCACCCTCGCGGCCCCTCGTACGGACCGTTGCGCCCCCCGTCACGCGCGTGAGCCCCCGGCACGGAGGTGCCGGGGGCTCACGCGTGAAGAGGAAAGTGCGTTACCGCTACTTGAAGAACGCGATGCCGTCGTCCGGCATGTCCCCGAGGCTCTTGGCCATCGCGGCGACCTCTTCCGGGGTGACGACCTTCTTCAGGTGCGCCGACATGTACGGCCGCAGCTCCACGTCGGGGGTGGCCTTCTCACCGACCCACATCAGGTCGCTGTTCACATAGCCGTAGAGGCGCTTGCCGCCGCTGTACGGGCCGGAGGCCGCGGTGCGGGCGACCGCGTCGGTGACGACGTCGATCTGCGGCTTCTGCTTGGCCAGCTCGCCGTACCAGACCTCGACGATGCCCTGGTCGCGAACCATGACGATCTCGACCTTGCGGTCCTTGTCGATGCGCCAGTAGCCGGACTCGGACTCCAGCGGCTTGACCTGCTTGCCCTCGGAATCCAGCACCCAGGAGTGCGAGACGTACTCGAGGAAGTCGCGGCCGTCGTGGCTGAAGGTGACTTCCTGGCCGAAGTTGCACTTCTCGGCGCCGGGGAAGTCGGAGACGCCCGCACCCGCCCAGTTGCCGAGGAGGAAGGCCAGCGGCACGAGGTCCGGATGGAGGTCGGACGGAATCTCGATCATGAGCGGCTCAGACGATCTGTGAGGGTGTACGGAAGGTGTTCAGGCGAGGGTCAGCGCTGGCCCTGGTACAGCTTCTTCACGGCCACGGCCGAGAAGGCGAGCACGCCGACACAGACCAGGACCAGCAGGGCGGAGAAGAAAACCTCAAGCACGGGAGCTCCTCGGGACGAACGACATGACGGCAGCAGGCGACCGGGCCCCCAGCCTAATGGGTGGGGGCCCGGCACGACGGCCCGGGGTTTCCCCCGGGCGCGGTCGGCGCAGCCCAGCAGCCGGTCCCGCAGACGGCGGCCTGGTGGAACGGAACGGTCTCCGTGCCGCCCGCGCCCTTGGCCGCCGCTCAGCCTGGATGTCGTAGCCGACGGCCGTGCCACCGGAGGGGCCGACCAGGCCGGCGACGGCGATCAGCGGGGTCGTACGGCTTCGCGGACACGGGCACCCGGGCGGGGACGGCGGCGGGTCGGCCGGCACGCCGGATTCGGGTCGCTCGGTTCCGGAACGGTCCTCGCATGAGACCTGAGGCGCGGGATTCCATCACCTGCGCACACGACTGATCCACGGGTCACAGGGGAGGTCGTCCGGCCGAGGATTACAGTTCGGTTCATGCCGAAGAAGCTCGTGATCAAGGTGACCGCCGGAGCCGATGCCCCCGAGCGCTGCTCGCAGGCCTTCACCGTGGCAGCCGTGGCCGTCGCCAGCGGGGTCGAGGTCTCGCTGTGGCTGACCGGCGAGTCCGCCTGGTTCGCCCTGCCGGGGCGCGCCGCCGAATTCGAACTGCCGCACTCCGCGCCGTTGCCCGATCTGGTCGACTCGATCCTGGCGGGCGGCGGGATCACTCTCTGCACCCAGTGCGCGGCGCGGCGCGACATCACGGAGAAGGACGTCCTGGAGGGCGTGCGGATCGCCGGCGCCCAGGTCTTCGTACAGGAGGCCATGGCGGACGGTACCCAGGCCCTCGTCTACTGACGTCCACCGGTCCGGATGGCCGTCGGCCTACCGACGGCGGTTCCTGCCGTCGAGCTCGTCCCACCAGGCGTCCGACGTCGGATCGCCCGTGGGCTCCTCCCGGGGCGGGCGAGGCCGGGGCTCCCTGCGCGGGACGTCCGGGGACCGGATGTCCGGAGGCACGATGTCCGGAGGCGGGGAGGACCGGGGCCGGTCTTCGGGCGGAGGCTCGTCCCACCAACGGTCCTCAGGCCCCCGGCGGTTGGCGACGATCGCCGCGACGGGCGGTATGACCATGGCGAGCACGCACATCGCCACGGCCACCGGGACGGACCACAGACGCACGAAGGCCCAGGCGGAGACGAAGAGAAAAAGGCATGCGCCCATCATCCAGAAATAGGCGCGCCTGCGCCGGGCGTACATGTCTCCAGCGTAGAGCTCTCGGACGCGGAGACGCATGCGGACGGCGGGAAGGGCCGCACCCCTGTGCAGGTGGCGTCCAACCCCCTGGGGTGCGGCCCTCCGGCCGTGAGCGTGCGTGAACTACACGGCGATGGCGACCTCGGCGAGGCCACCGGTCTGCGCCACGACCGTACGGTCGGCGGTGCCGCCCGGAACCAGGGCGCGGAGCGTCCAGGTGCCCTCGGCCGCGTAGAAGCGGAACTGTCCGGTCGCCGAGGTCGGGACCTCGGCGGTGAACTCACCGGTCGAGTCCAGCAGACGGACGTAGCCGGTGACGGGCTCGCCGTCGCGGGTCACGCTGCCCTGGATGGTCGTCTCGCCCGGCTTGATCGTCGAAGCGTCGGGGCCGCCGGCCTGTGCTCCACACATGGTGTTCTGTCCTTCTGGTCGGGGTCCTGCTGATCGGGTCCTGCGGAATTACTTGTTGGCGCCGAGCTCGATCGGCACGCCCACGAGGGAGCCGTACTCGGTCCACGAACCGTCGTAGTTCTTGACGTTGTCGACGCCGAGCAGCTCGTGCAGCACGAACCAGGTCAGGGCCGAGCGCTCACCGATGCGGCAGAGCGCGATGGTGTCCTTCGACAGGTCGACCTGCTCGTCCTCGTAGAGGGCCTTGAGCTCGTCGTCCGACTTGAAGGTGCCGTCGTCGTTGGCGTTCTTCGACCACGGGATGTTGCGCGAGCTCGGCACGTGGCCGGGGCGCTGCGACTGCTCCTGCGGGAGGTGCGCCGGGGCGAGCAGCTTGCCGCTGAACTCGTCGGGCGACCGCACGTCGACGATGTTCTGGCTGCCGATCGCGGCGACGACGTCGTCACGGTAGGCGCGGATCGACTCGTCCTGGGGCTTGGCCTTGTACTGGGTGGCCGGGCGGGACGGGATCTGGTCGCCGTCCACCAGGTCGCGGGAGTCGAGCTCCCACTTCTTGCGGCCGCCGTCGAGCAGGCGGACGTCCTGGTGGCCGTAGAGCTTGAAGTACCAGAAGGCGTAGGACGCGAACCAGTTGTTGTTGCCGCCGTAGAGGACGACCGTGGTGTCGTTCCCGATGCCCTTCTCGGACAGGAGCTTCTCGAAGCCGGCCTGGTCGATGAAGTCGCGGCGGACCGGGTCCTGGAGGTCCTTGGTCCAGTCGATCCGGATCGCGTTCTTGATGTGGTTCTTCTCGTACGCCGAGGTGTCCTCGTCGACCTCGACGATGGCGACCTGCGGGTCCTCGATGCGGGCCTCGACCCAGTCGGCGTCGACCAGAACGTCTGCGCGGCTCATGTGTTTCTCCTCCGGGGCAGTCTGCGGCGGGGTGGTGCGGTGTGCGGGGTGCGAGGTGTACGCGCAGGTGCTTGGAGCGGAACGCGTACGGGAGGCACGGGTTCGGCCCTGACATCGTCGAAGGGCCGGGGAAACGGGAAAAGGTCCCGCTCAGAAGGTGCGACAGAGCATGGCGGCGACGCGGCACAGGTCTACTGCCCGCCGCTTCGTGAGGTCCGCCTGTCGCTTCATGCGTCCGATCGTAGGGAGGTACGGGCGGAGATGTCACCGTCGTGTCGAATGATGAGACACGATCGTCCACCATGCGAGACGCGCAAGCCCCCGAAGGCTCCGGCGGCCGTCGGCGGGCGGCCTGAGACCGATACCCATCTACGGAACGGACGGACCCGTCTCAATATCCGGATCGGACGTCCGTCCGTCTCCGCGGGCCCCTACCCCACCCTGCCGCGGGTTATCCGTGGCCGCTCCAGGCCGCCCGTCATCCCGCCAGTCGGATGTCGGCACCGGTCAGCGATATCTCCAGGCCGCCCGGCGCCGCCTCGATCCTCTCCAGCTTCAGGCCGTCGGGCAGTCCGCCGATCCCGCGCTCGAAGTCGGTCTTCTTCCTGACCAGGTCCTCCAGGCCGGGAACGCCCTCGCCCGGGACCTCGTCGGCGCGCACCTTGACGGTGTCGCCGTCGACCAGGGAGACCGTGGAGAGCACGCTGCGCGTGACCGTCTGCTCCAGCATCGGGATCCGCGCCGTCCCGGTGACCTTGACCTTGCCGTCGCCGCCGTAGGCGACCGTGACACCGTCGTCGGCCGCCTCGGTGAGGGCGGCGTACGGGATGACGGCCGTCCCGGTGGCCCGGGAGGCCGTCACGCTGGTGTAACCGGCACCCAGCGTCACCTGCCGGAGTTGGGCCTGGATCTCACTGATCCGTATCTCCCGTCCGGCCGCGTTGGCGCGGATGTCCTTGACCGTGACGTCGACGCGGTCGAGCTCGGACCCGGCCACCTGGGTCAGGAAGGGAAAGCCCTTGATCGAGACCTCGGTCGAACCGGCCTCGGCGCCGCCGAAAGCGACCCGCCCCTCGGCCTCCGACTCCGCGAAATACACGGCGGCGCGGTCCACGGCGACGAAGACGCCGCCCAGCACCACGGCGATGATCAGCAGTATTCGCAGTGCTCGCATGCCTGTTGTTCCCCCACTCGGACGTACCTGACCCCTGGTGCGCGTGAGACTACTGCCGCAGCGCGGCGTGCCCCGAGTGATCGACGAGCGGGAGGCCCGGCCAGTTCCCCGTGGACGGAGACGGGGACGGCGGCGGGAGTGAGGGAACGTCGGAAACGTCCGGTACATCAGGCGATGGCACGGCCGATCAGATAGACGGCGGGAGCCGCGGCGGTGAGCGGCAGCGCCACCCCTGCCGTCATGTGCACGAAGCGGGACGGGTAGTCGTAGCTCGCGACCCGCAGGCCGATCAGCGCACAGCAGCCGGCGGCGAAGCCGAGGAACGCGGCCTGCGCGCCGAAGTCGGTGAACGCTCCGGCGACCGCACCCGCGCCGGCCGAGGCGAGGAGCGCCGCGCCGACGGAGACCGGTCCGGGCAGCGGCAGGGCCCTGACGAGCACGGCCACGGCGACCGCGATGCCGCCCACCGTCACCGCGCCCGGGACGGCCGCGAGGTGTCCGGCGGCCAGCACGGCGAGCGCGGTCGACGCGACTGTGGCCGTCAGGCCGTACATCCGCTCATCGGCCCCGGCCCGGCTGCGCAGCTGAAGGACCAGGGTGAGCAGCACCCAGACACCGAGCGTGCCGAGGAGGGCCGCCGGGCCGTTGCTCCGGCCCGCCACGAGCAGCACCGCATCGGCCACGACACCACCGGCGAACGCGAGCGCGATGCCCTGCCTGGCCGGCCACATGCCGTTGAGCCGGAACCACCCCGCGGCCGTCACGGCTTGGAGCAGTACCAGGGGCACGAGCAGGGCGTACGCCCCGATCGCGGCGCCGAGCGCGAGCAGCAGGCCGAGGCCGGCGGTGATCGCGGCGGGCAGCATCCCCGGCGCGATGATCGGAGAACGGCCCTCGGCGCGGGCCCGCTGAGCGTCGGTGATCCGGCTGTTGCCCAGGGTGGTGGGCGCACTGTAGTCCGAGCCGTCGGGCGCGGCGGCCGGAGCCACCGCCGGGGCGGGTGGGGCTTCGGAGGCTGCCGGGACCACCGGGACCTCGGGCGGCAGTGGGTAGCCGCCCCGGGCGGCCTGACCGGCGGCGGGAGCGGGCGCCGCGGCCTGCTGCGGCTGGATCGCCGGCTGATACCGGGTGTCCCAGGTCTGGCCCTGCCACGTCTGGGTCTCGCCCTGGTCGGCGGGCTGCTGCGGCGGGAAGGACTGCTGCTGCCCGTAGCCCGGATGCTGGCTCTGCTGCCCGTACGCCGGGTCGTACTGCTGCTGCCCCTGGTATTGCTGCGCGTGTCCCGGGTCGTACTGCTGCGCGTGTCCCGGGTCGTACTGCTGCGCGTGTCCCGGGTCGTACTGCTGCGCGTGTCCCGGGTCGTACGGATACTGCTGATCGCTGTTGCTCATGGTCTGCGGTTCACCCTCCTGCGAACGGCGGGAGCACCTCGACCGTGCCGCCCTCGGCAAGCCGTACGGTCTCATGACCTCGGGTCCCCACGGGATTCCCGTCGATCAGGAACGAGCATCTGAGCAGTACGCGCGTCAGCTCACCGGGGTGCCGCTCGCGCACCCCGTCGAGCGCCTCGGCGAGTGTCTCCGCCGTGTACGGCTCCTCCGCGGTCCCTGCGGCGGCCTTGGCCGCGGCCCAGTAGCGGATCGTCCCCGCTGCCATGGCGGCACCCCCTTTCGTCGTACGTCGGTGTCCATCATGAATCACGCCGACTCCGTCCAGTCGGCGATACGGGCCAGCAGTTCCCCGTCCGTGGCGTTCTCCGCGTGGCCCATGCCGTGCTCCAGCCAGAGCTCCGCCTCGTCCCCCGCCGCTCCTGCCAGCATCCGCGGGTGGTCCACGGGGAAGTACGGATCCTTGTCGCCGTGCACGATCAGCAGGGGCGCGGTGATCAGCGAAACCGCCTCCACCGGCGAGAGCGGCACCGGGTCCCAGTCCTCACGGTGGATCCGGGTACGGAAGCCGTAGCGGCCGACGAGGCGACCCGCGGGGCGGGTGACGACCCAGTGCAGGCGGCGCATGGGGGCCGTGCCGCGGTAGTACCAGCGGGCAGGGGCGCTCACGGCGACGACCGCGTCCGTGTGCGCGTCCGCGAGGGCATGCGCACGCGCCCCCGAATGCGCCCCCGAGCGCCCGTCGTGCGCTTTTCGCGCCTCAATGCGCCTCGCCACTCGTTCGGACCCTGCCGCCCCCGATTCCTCACTCGCGGACTCAGCGGCTTCCGGCGCCGTATACAGAGCGGCGTGCCGGAGCACCACGGAACCGCCCATCGAGAAGCCGACCGTAACGACGCGCCGGTGTCCCAGCGACCGCGCCCAGGTGACCGCCGCCGCCAGATCCAGCACCTCTCGATCGCCCACCGTGGACCGTCCGCCGGACCTTCCGTGACCCCGGAAGGAAAACGTGATCACGGCCGCACGCTGGGCGAACACCTCGGCGGCCCGCAGCAGCGCCGGCCGGTCGGCGGCGCCGGTGAAGCCGTGCGCGAGGACCACGGCGGTCCCTTCGGGCGCACCGCTCCCAGCGGCTCCGGAACCCGCCGTACACGGGGTGTACACCGCCTCGATACGGACGCCGTCACCGGTCAGCAACGTGGTGCGCCGGGGTACCCGCGTGACCGAGGAAACAGAAGAACTCGGCAGACGCCCCTCGGGCACACAACTCATGTGGGCTATTCTGCTTCGAAGAGGATCCGGGCAAAGCAGCCCCCGGATCCTTTTGTGCTTTCCGAGTGTTGTTACGACAACGTTTCGACAAGCTCAGCGGTCCCCGGGCGGGGAGCCGCACAGTAAAACCGTATGACGGCCGTCGCAGGTGATGGCCGTACGGGAGTACGAAGCAGTGCCGCACTACTCCCCCGGGTCCGACCCGGGAGTGCCCCTCTCGCAGGGAACGAGGAGGACCGACGTAATGGGCGAGCTGAACGTGCACGATCGACCGACGACCCAGGCAGGTGGGCGGCGATGAGTTCACTGCTGCTTCTGACGAATGCCCTTCAACCGTCGACGGAGGTGCTCCCCGCCCTCGGCCTACTGCTGCACAGCGTGCGGGTCGCCCCCGCCGAAGGACCCGCGCTCGTCGACACCCCTGGTGCCGATGTCATTCTCATCGACGGCCGTCGCGACCTCCCCCAGGTGCGGTCGCTCTGCCAGCTGCTGCGGTCCACGGGGCCCGGCTGTCCGCTGATCCTCGTCGTGACGGAGGGCGGCCTCGCGGCCGTCACCGCCGACTGGGGCATCGACGACGTCCTGCTGGACACCGCGGGTCCCGCCGAGGTCGAGGCCCGGCTGCGGCTGGCCACCGGCCGCCAGCAGATCACCGCCGACGACTCCCCCATGGAGATCCGCAACGGGGATCTGTCGGTCGACGAGGCAACCTACAGCGCCAAGCTCAAGGGCCGGGTCCTCGACCTGACCTTCAAGGAATTCGAACTGCTCAAGTACCTCGCGCAGCACCCGGGCCGGGTTTTCACCCGCGCCCAGTTGCTCCAGGAGGTCTGGGGTTACGACTACTTCGGCGGCACCCGCACGGTCGACGTCCACGTACGGCGGCTGCGGGCCAAGCTCGGCCCCGAGCACGAGTCCCTGATCGGCACCGTGCGCAACGTCGGCTACCGCTTCGTCACCCCCGAGAAGGTGGACCGGGCGGCCGAGGAGGCCAAGGCCAGGGAGGCGGCGAAGCCCGCGCGCGAGGAGGGCGCCCGTTCGGAGCAGTCCGCGGAAGCCGAGATCACGGAAGAAGCCCCGGTCCGGCCTGCCAACCGGTAGGTCGATCCGCGTAGACTGCCGCGCGTGGCCAAGGTGACGCGGGACGATGTGGCGAGACTGGCGGGGACCTCGACAGCGGTCGTCAGCTACGTCATCAACAACGGACCGAGGCCGGTTGCCCCGGCCACGCGCGAGCGGGTGCTCGCCGCGATCAAAGAGCTGGGCTACCGGCCCGACCGGGTCGCCCAGGCCATGGCCTCGCGGCGCACCGACCTCATAGGGATGATCGTGCCGGACGCCCGGCAGCCGTTCTTCGCCGAGATGGCACACGCGGTCGAACAGGCGGCGGCCGAGCGCGGGAAAATGGTGCTGGTCGGCAATTCCGACTACCGCGACGAGCGCGAGGTCCACTATCTGCGGGCCTTCCTCGGCATGCGGGTCTCCGGGCTGATCCTGGTCAGCCAGGGACCCAGTGAGCGCGCGGCGGCGGAGATAGAGGCCTGGGACGCCCGCGTCGTCCTGCTGCACGAACGCCCCGAGGCGATCGACGACGTCGCGGTCGTCACCGACGACGTCGGCGGCGCCCAGCTCGCCACCCGCCACCTCCTGGAGCACGGCAACGCCTATGTGGCGTGCCTCGGCGGCATGGAGTCGACCCCGGTGGTCGGTGACCCGGTCGCCGACCACATCGAGGGCTGGCGCCGGGCGATGCAGGAGGCCGGGCTGGCGACGGAGGGCCGGCTCTTCCACGCCCCCTACAACCGCTACGACGCCTACCAGGTGTCCCTGGAGCTGCTCTCCGGCCCCGACAGGCCCCCGGCGATCTTCTGCTCGACGGACGACCAGGCCATCGGGGTGCTGCGGGCCGCGCGCGAGCTGCGGATCGACGTACCGGGCGAGCTCGCGGTCGCGGGCTTCGACGACGTGAAGGAAGCGGGACTGACCGATCCGCCGCTCACGACGGTCTTCTCGGACCGTCCGGCGATGGCCCGGGCAGCGGTGGACCTGGTCCTCGACGACTCACTGCGGGTCTCGGGGCCCCGGCGCGAGCGGCTGAAGCAGTTCCCGTCCGCGCTGGTGGTGCGCCGGTCGTGCGGCTGCGACGAACCGACGGTCACCTCGCCGTAGCGGGGCGCTTCCTTATTTCGGGCATACGAGGTTCTGCCGGGCTTCTCAGGACGTACTCAGACTGCTCTCATGTTCGCTGGCCACTCTCGTAGACATGACCGACAGCCACCGCCCGAGCGGCGAGTACCCGATGTCTCCCTCCCACGACAACGGCTCACACGACAACGGCTCATACGGCAACGGCTCGTACGACAGCGGCTCGTACGACAGCGGTTCGTACGCCGGCGACACCACTTCGCGCGGCGGTGGCGAGGCGGCGGCCTACCCGCCACCGCCGCCGGCCTATCGGCCCGAGCGGCCGGCAGCCGAGGCCCCCGGCGCCACCTACGCCTGGCCCGCCCCGGCACCCCAGCCCGTCGCGGCCGCAAAGGCCCCGAAGCCCGAGCGCCGGGTGAAGCGGCCGCTCGCCCTGCTCGCGGCCGTGGCGATCGCCGCAGCGGCGATCGGCGGCGGCACTGCCACCCTCATCGGCGAGCTCGCCGGCGGAGGCTCCAGCGGCTCCGGCTCCGGGGGCGTCTTCAGCGGCACCACGGTCTCCCAGAGCAGCGCCGGCACCGTCTCCGGTGTGGCGGCGGCCGTGTCGCCGGCCATCGTCGAGATCAGCGCGACGTCCTCGGCGGGCGAGGCCACCGGTTCCGGTGTCGTCATCACGGCGGACGGCGAGATCGTCACCAACAACCACGTCATCTCCGGCGCCTCCGAGGTCAAGGTGGCCCTCAGCACCGGCAAGACGTACACCGCCGATGTCGTCGGCACGGGCCCCGACAAGGACCTGGCGCTGATCAAGCTCCAGGGCGCGAGCGGGCTGAAGACAGCCTCGCTCGGCGACTCCTCCTCGGTGAAGGTCGGCGACCAGGTCGTGGCGATCGGCTCGCCCGAGGGCCTCACCGGCACGGTCACCAGCGGCATCGTCTCGGCGCTGGACCGCGACGTCACGGTCGCCAAGGACGACGAGCAGCCGCAGCAACAGCAGCAACAGGGTGGCCAGAACTGGCCGTTCGAGTTCGGTGGCCAGCAGTTCAACGGCGACACCGGCTCGTCCAGGACGACGTACAAGGCCCTCCAGACCGACGCCTCGCTCAACCCGGGCAACTCCGGTGGCGCCCTGATCAACATGAACGGCGAAATCATCGGCATCAACTCCGCGATGTACTCCCCCAGTTCGACCAGTACCTCGGGCAGCTCGGCAGCGGGCAGCGTGGGCCTCGGCTTCGCCATCCCGGTCAACACCGTCAAGGCCGACCTGGACGCCCTGCGCGCCGGCGACGGCTCCTGACGAGGAGGTCTCCATGAACCCCGGCACCACCCCTGTGGCCACCGGACCGTCCGATCTGGCCCTGCCGCTCGCCCTGGCCACCGAACTGGCCGCGGCTGCCCCCGCCGCGCCCTCTCCCCGCCCACCCGAGGTTCGCGGCGGCGCCGGCCGTGCGGGCCGCCGTGCCGCGCGACGCCGTACGGCGGCCGTGCAAGGCTGAGAGCCCAGCACACAGCACCCCGCACGAAGGAAGAGGACCGAAGCGATGAGCCCCGCCGAGGACGATCCGCAGCGCGTCCTGATCGTCGACGACGAGCCCGCCGTGCGCGAGGCCCTGCAGCGCAGCCTCGCGTTCGAGGGGTACGCAACCGAGGTGGCCGTGGACGGCTACGACGCCCTGTCCAAGGCCGAGTCGTACGCCCCCGACCTGATCGTCCTGGACATCCAGATGCCCCGCATGGACGGCCTCACCGCCGCCCGGCGCATCCGGTCCACCGGGGCGACCACGCCCATCCTGATGCTCACCGCCCGCGACACCGTCGGCGACCGGGTCACCGGCCTCGACGCCGGCGCCGACGACTACCTCGTCAAGCCCTTCGAACTGGACGAGCTCTTCGCCCGCATCCGCGCCCTGCTGCGCCGCAGCTCGTACGCCGCCGCGGCGGGCGGGCCCCTCCCCGACGACGACGTGCTGTCCTTCGCCGACCTCCGCATGGACCTGAACACCCGCGAGGTCACCCGGGGCACCCGCCAGGTGGAGCTCACCCGCACCGAGTTCACTCTCCTGGAGATGTTCCTGGCCCACCCCCGGCAGGTGCTGACCCGCGAGCAGATCCTCAAGGCGGTCTGGGGCTTCGACTTCGAACCCAGCTCCAACTCCCTGGACGTGTACGTGATGTACCTACGCCGCAAGACGGAAGCCGGCGGCGAGCCGCGCCTCGTCCACACCGTGCGGGGCGTCGGCTACGCCCTGCGCTCCGGCGGCGGTGACGGGTGACCGGCCTGCGCCGCCGACTGCGCGCACTGCCGCTCCGTTCACGGCTCGCGATGCTGGTCGCCACGGCGGTCGCGGTGGCGGTGGCGGCCGTGGCCGCAGCGTGCTGGTTCGTGACGCGGGAGCAGCTGGAGCATCAGCTGGACGAGTCGCTGCGCGGCTCCAAGGTGGACCAGCTCTACCTGGCGAACCTGTACGCGTACTGCAAGGGCGACACCTCTGAGGAGCCCCCGCCCCTGCCCAGCGTGACGGTCCAGCTCGTCGACTCCCAGGGCACGGTCTGCGTCGCCCCCGGCACATCAAAGCTGCCGGTGAGCGGCGAGGACCTGGAGGTGGCCAAGCGGCAACGGTCCTACGCCCTGCACTCGGCGACGGCCGAGAACGCCGAGGACATGCGGGTCTACACCTCCCGGCTGGCTGTCCTGGGCCGGGGCCCCGGGGCGGAGTCCGGGAACCTCGCGGTCTCCATCGCCCGCCCCATGAGCGAGGTCACCGACCCGCTCTCCACCCTCGCCTGGGTACTGGTCCTCGTCGCCGGCATCGGCGTCGTCGGCGCGGGTGCGGCCGGGCTGTGGATCGCCCGCACCGGTCTGCGCCCGGTCGACGATCTCGCCCACGCCGTCGCGCACGTGGCCGAGACCGAGGACCTGACCATTCGGATCCCCGCCGAGGGGGAGGACGAGATCGCGCGCCTCTCGCGCTCGTTCAACTCGATGACCAGCTCCCTGGCCACCTCCCGCGACCGTCAGTCGCAGCTCATCGCGGATGCCGGGCACGAGCTGCGCACCCCGCTGACCTCACTCCGTACGAACATCGAGCTCCTGGCCCGCAGCGACGACACCGGCCGCGCGATCCCGCCCGAGGACCGCAAGGCCCTGATGTCCTCGGTCAAGGCCCAGATGACCGAGCTCGCCGCACTCATCGGCGACCTCCAGGAACTCTCCCGCCCCGACGCCGCCCAGCCCGGCCCCCTCCAGGTGGTCGCGCTGCACGACATCACCCGGACCGCCCTCCAGCGCGCCCGCCTGCGCGGCCCGGAGCTCACCATCACCGCCGAGCTCGCCCCCTGGTACGTACGCGCCGAACCGGCGGCTCTGGAGCGGGCGGTCGTCAACGTCCTCGACAACGCGGTGAAGTTCAGCCCGGCCGGCGGGACGATCGACGTCGTTCTCCACCGCGGCGAGCTGACCGTACGGGACCACGGCCCCGGCATCCCGGCCGAGGACCTCCCGCACGTCTTCGACCGCTTCTGGCGCTCCTCCTCGGCCCGCCAGCTCCCCGGCTCCGGCCTCGGCCTGGCCATCGTGGCCCGCACGGTCCAGCACGCCGGGGGCGAGATCGCCCTGAGCCCGGCGGAGGGCGGCGGCACGGTGGCGTCGATCCGGCTGCCGGGGGCACCGACGCCGCCGCCGAGGGCGTGAGGGCGGCCGGGCTCAGCGCCGACGACGGGATTCGGCGGCGAACTGCGCGGCCCCCGAGCACGCCGTAGCGGCCGGACGCGGCGTTATTGGGGGGTTACGGACAGACATCGGGCCAAAACAGGGGGCTGAGTTGTCCGTAACCGCCCAATGACGAAAACCGCGCCTGTGGCAGGCGGTACGTGCGGCGGGATACTCACTGGTCCCGCGCAGGACTGCGGGCGGGGGCTGATCCTCCTGGAACGGCTCGCCGTCCCCGGCGTCGCCACGCCTCAACCGGTCGGGTTGTGCCGTATCAGGGACTCCACCAAGCCCGAACGGGTCGCCGGATAGTCCAGCGGGACGATGCCGAGGCCGGTCCAGCCCGCCGCCTCCGACCCGTCGAGGAACGCGTGCACCTGCGGGTTGAGCCGGTCCGAGTTCGAGCGCGGGGGGAGCAGGGCCGCAGTGCTCACGTAGTTCATGAACAGCTTGCCGGGCTGCTGCGCCGCCTTGCGGAACTGTGCCTCGATCTTGGGGTACTTGGCGAACGGCTCCGCCATGTAGTCGTCCTGGATGTCGAAGAGCGCGGAGTCGGCGTAACGGATGCCGGGCAGACCGCCGTTGTCGGCGAGCAGCACGACCTTGCCGCGGGCCCCGCCCAGGTCCGGGAGCGTGGAGTCGAGGCGGAGGAGCGAGCGCCAGCCCTTGCCGTCGAGGTAGACGTCGAAGATCCGCCGGAACGCGGCATCGCTCTCCTCGGAGTACTCCTGCTTGACCCGCATCAGCACCGTCTCGGACGGACGGGCGGCCAGGAAGTTCCGGCATGCGATCAGGACGTCGTCGAAGTTCAGGTTCTGGTACGACGCTCCGTGGTGGATGGCGAACGCGCCGTCGCTGATCCGGCAGCGCACGTCCAGGAAGCGTATGCCGCTGTCGAGCTGCGCGGCGACGGTGGTGTTCTGACACGCCGTCCAGGGCCCGCCGAACCGCGCGCCCGAGTTGTGTGTTCCCGGGATCGTGAGGCGTTGCAGCGGGGTGGCGTCGGCGATGCCGCCCATCCAGTCCTGGGTGCCGAGGGCACGGCCGGCGGTTGCGACGGCGGGCGTCCCGCCGATGAGGACTCCGGCGGTGGCGGCGAGGGCGCCGGTGAGGAAGGTCCGGCGACTGGCGGTGTACGGGCTCATGCGAGGGAGGCCTCCGTCTGCTGTGGGGGAGGCTTGGATTATGTCGAGTGCACCTCAATACCGGAACAGGGCCTGGCTCCATGGGCAACCACACGGCCGAAACCCGCCGACCGGGCACACGTGATCTTCGTCCCGGACCGGCCTGAACAAGCCGACGGCCCGCCACTTCCCGTGGCGGGCCGTCGGTTTTCGGACGCTGTCCGAGCGCGAGGGCCACCCCTCGCCCTCCGGAGCTACTTCACGACCGTGATCCGGTCCGTGGCCGGCGGGGCCAGCGGCGCGGAGGCCGTGGAGTGCGCCGCCAGGTAGGCGTTGAACAGGTCCAGGTCGGACGCGCCGACCAGCTTGTTCGTGCCCTGGCCGAGGGCGGCGAAGCCGTCTCCGCCGCCCGCGAGGAACTCGTTCATCGCGACGCGGTACGTCTTCGCCGGGTCGATCGCCTCACCGTTCAGACGGATCGTCTCCGTGACCACCCGGCCGGCGCCCGACTTCGTCAGGTCCAGCGTGTAGGTGAGGCCCTCGGAGACCTGCAGGATCTTCGGGGACGCCTCGTTGGAGCCGCTGACCTGCTGCTGGAGCGCGGTGACCAGCTGGGCGCCCGTCAGGTCGACGACGTTCATCATGTTGGTGAACGGCTGGACGGTGAACGCCTCGCCGTACGTCACGACCCCGTCGCCCTCACCGCCGGACGCCGTGTACACCAGGTCGGAGCGGATACCGCCGGGGTTCATGAACGCGACGACCGCGCCGCCCTTGTCCGCGGGGGCCAGGCCCTCCAGCTGGGCGTCGGCGATCAGGTTGCCGAGCGGCTTCTCGGGGGCCGTGGAGCCGCGACCGTTGATGTCGGCGGAGATGAAGCCCTGCGGCCGGCCCGCGATCGGGGCGGCGAGCGTGTTCCAGCGGGTGATCAGCGCGGTCATGTCGGCGGCCTTGGCCTGGTCCCGGCTGACTACGTGGTTGGCCGACTCCACCGACGTACGCACGATGTCCTTGGTGCGGCGGTCATAGGTGAGGGTCGTGTCCGTGTAGACCTTGCCGAAGGACGAGGCCGAGGTGACCATGCGCGGCTTGCCCGCCGGGTCCGGGACCGTGCACACGTACGCCTGGTGGGTGTGGCCGGTGACCAGGGCGTCGACCTTCGGCGTGATGCCCTTGGCGATGTCGACGATCGGCCCGGAGATGCCGTCACCGGCGCCCGGGCTGTCGCAGTCGTGGTTGTACGAGGAGGAGGCCGGGGCCCCGCCCTCGTGGATCAGCGCGACGATGGACCTGACGCCCTGGCGGTCCAGCTCCTTGGCGTACTTGTTGACCGTCTCGATCTCGTCGTGGAACTCCAGGCCCTTGACGCCGTTGGCCGTGACGATGTTCGGCGTGCCCTCCAGGGTCACCCCGATGAAGCCGATCCTGACGCCGTTCTTCTTCCAGACCGTGTACGGCTTGAGAACCGGCTCGCCGGTCTTCTCGTTCGTCACGTTGGCCGCGAGGTAGGGGAAGTCCGCCCCCTTGAACTTCTTGCCCTTCTCGTAGCAGCCCTCGACCGGGTGGCAGCCGCCGTTCTGCAACCGGGCGAGCTCCGTGGCCCCCTCGTCGAACTCGTGGTTGCCCACGGCCGTCACGTCGAGGTCGAGCCCGTTGAGTGCCTCGATCGTGGGCTCGTCGTGGAAGAGCCCCGACAGCAGCGGGCTCGCGCCCACCATGTCGCCGCCGGCCGCGGTGACGGAGTACGGGTTGCCCTCGCGCGCGGTGCGCAGCGAGGTGGCGAGGTACTCGACACCTCCGGCCGGGACCGACTTCACCGTACCGTCGGCCTGCGTCTCACTGACCGTCCCGGCGGAACCGGCCGGCGGCTCCAGGTTGCCGTGCAGGTCGTTGAAGGAGAGCAGCTGGACGTCGACGGTGCGGGACGGGTGGCCATGACCGTGCCCCCGGTCGTGGGCTCCGGCCGGCATCGCGGCGACGAGCGCACCGACGGTGACCAGCCCGGCCGCGGCGGCGAGCACCCGCCGGGGCGCACGCTTCTTCTGTGGAGTCGCTGACATCGGTCCCCTTCGAGTCTCTGGATCCTGCGTGCCGCAGCCTAGAGTCAACGCGCGTAGCGCGACAGATGTCCGGGGTCACGAACTGGTTGCCTCGCACTCGGAAAGGGGCCGATCACCCGGAGGGCGTACAGGAAGACCTCTCCCGCATCGCTCATGAAGTCCTGCACCACGGGGCAAGCCCGGAATGACGAGGGCGGGCGGGCGGCGCCCGAGCAGACCGGGCAGCAGCTTGCCCCGGCGCCCCACCCCGCGCCGTACGCTCGTACCCATGACGACTGACGCACCCCTCCCCTCCCCCGGGCGCGAGATCGCGACCCTCGACGCGCTCACCACCGAGCAGGCCGACGCCGTTCTCGCCCTTCTCGGTGAGGCCGCCGGGACCGATGGCCGGCAGGCCGTCTCCGAGCAGGGGCGGCTGCAGTTGAGGGGCGGGGGCCGTGAGGGCGTCCGGCACTTCCTGCTCATCGTCGACGGCGTGCTGGCCGGGTACGCGCAGCTGGAGGACACCGACCTCGTGGAGGCCCCCGCCGCCGAGCTGGTCGTGGCCCCCGCGCACCGGGGCCGCGGGCACGGCCGGGCTCTGGGCGCCGCGCTCCTCGCCGCGACCGGGAAGCGGCTGCGGGTCTGGGCGCACGGCGGCAAATCGGCCGCCCGGCACCTCGCGCAGGTGCTCGGCCTCTCCCTCTTCCGCGAACTGCGCCAGCTGCGCCGCAGCCTGACCGACCTCGACATCGCCGAGCCGGTCCTCCCGCCGGGCGTCACCGTCCGCACCTTCGTGCCGGGCCAGGACGACGCGGCCTGGCTGGCCGTCAACAGCGCCGCGTTCGCCCACCACCCCGAGCAGGGCTCCCTCACCCAACGGGACCTGGACGACCGCAAGGCCGAACCCTGGTTCGACCCGAAGGGCTTCTTCCTGGCCGAGCGCGACGGCGAGATCATCGGCTTCCACTGGACGAAGGTGCACGCCGAGGACGAACTCGGCGAGGTCTACGTCGTCGGCATCCGGCCCGACGCCCAGGGCGGCGGCCTAGGCAAGGCGCTCACCGCGATCGGACTGCGGTATCTGGCCTCCCGGGGTCTGCCCACGGCGATGCTCTACGTGGACGCCGACAACCCGGCCGCCCTGTCGGTGTACGAGCGGATGGGCTTCGCCACGCACGAGGTCGACCTGATGTACCGCACGGAGTCCTGAGCACTCTCAACCCGGGCAGGGGCGGCGTCACTTGACTCCGCCCCTTCTTTCCGACACCATTCCACTACTTCATTAGTGAAAGGGTGGTGAACATGGCAGAGTCCGCAGCGGTCGAGTTCCGTATCGACCGGCGCAGCGGCGTCGCCACCTACCTCCAGATCGTCCAACAGACCAAGCAGGCGCTCCGCCTCGGTGTGCTGGAGCCGGGCGACCGGCTGCCCACGGCCCGTGAGGTCGTCGAGGCCACGGCGATCAATCCCAACACCGTGCTCAAGGCCTACCGCGAACTGGAACGCGAAGGCCTCGTCGAGGCCCGTCGCGGCCTCGGCACCTTCGTCCGCCGGACCCTCGGCAGCGCGGCGGTCACCACCGACCCGCCCCTGCGCGCCGAACTGTCCGAGTGGACCCGCAGGGCACGCGCCGCAGGACTCGACAGGGATGACGTGAGCGCGCTCTTCA
Organism: Streptomyces sp. NPDC002911; assembly: GCF_053591835.1. NCBI lineage: Bacteria > Bacillati > Actinomycetota > Actinomycetes > Kitasatosporales > Streptomycetaceae > Streptomyces > Streptomyces sp. NPDC002911. The sequence goes on from NZ_JBSFUO010000004.1 coordinate 399,007, forward strand.
CCCACGTACTGGACAGCACATTCAAGGGGGACCAGGACTCATGACAGGCGCCGCGATCGAGGCGAACAGCCTCGGTATGACGTATGGGCGAAAGCGCGGGTGGGCGCTGCGCGACTGCTCGTTCCGGCTGCCGGCCGGACGGATATGCGCCCTCGTCGGGCCCAACGGGGCCGGGAAGTCCACCCTGCTCTCCCTCGCCGCCGGCCTGCTCCGGCCCGCCGAGGGGGCGGTGCGGGTGCTCGGCTCCACCCCCGCAGAGGCCAGGGCCCGTGTCGCGTACGTCTCGCAGGACAAGCCGCTGTACCCGCAGCTGACCGTGGCCGACACCCTGTGGGCGGGGGCCGAGCTGAACCCCGCCACCTGGGACCGCGCGGCCGCCGGCCGGATCGCCGGCCCGCTCCCCCAGGACGCCAAGGTCCGGACGCTCTCCGGCGGGCAGCGCACCCGTCTCGCCCTCGCGCTCGCCCTGGGCAAACGGCCCGAACTGATGCTGCTGGACGAGCCGATGGCCGACCTCGACCCGCTCGTGCGTCACCAGCTGATGGGCGTACTGATGGCCGAGGCCGCCGAGCACGGAACCACCATCGTGATGTCCTCGCACATCCTCACCGAGCTGGAAGGCTCCTGCGACTACCTCCTCTTGGTGGACGGCGGCCGGGTGCGTCTCGGTGGTGAGAGCGACGACATCGTCGCCGCGCACGCCCTGATCACCGGCCAGGCCCGCGACCTCGCCCCGCACACCGTCGTCGAGTCGCGCACGACGGGGCGTCAGCTCACGGCGCTCGTACGGAGGCAGGGCCCGGTGGACGACACCGCCTGGGACGTCACGGAGCCCTCGCTGGAGGAGCTGCTGCTGGCGCACCTCCGCTCTCCCGACGCCCCGCCGCTCCTCACCCCGAGCGCGTCCACCCGCGAGGAGGTGGCCGCGATATGAGCACCCTCACCGCGCTGCGCGGGCCGGCCCGCGTCGTCGTACGTCAGCATCGACTGGTCCTGTGGATAGCGGGCGGGCTCTCCCTGGCCGCTGTCATCACCCTGATCGCGACCGCCCTGTGGTCGGCCCACGTCGTGGAGGCCTTCGAGTCAGGCCCCTGCTCGGCCGAGGGCGATCCGGGCCGCAGCTGCCACCAACCCGTCCGCGACTACATGGACACCATCTTCGCCCTCAGCCAGGTGTTCGACTACGCCGCCCAGGCACTGAGGGCACTGCCGCTGCTCATCAGCATGTTCGTCGCGGGACCGATGATCGCCAGGGAACTGGAGAGCGGCACCTTCAAGGTCTCCTGGACGCAGTCCGTCTCGCCTGCCCGCTGGCTCGCCGCCAAACTCGCCGTGCCCGCCACGCTGCTGCTGGCTGGCGTGTCCGTCCTGACGGCAGTACTCGCCTGGGCGCGGACCTACACGGACACGCCCTACCCCGCCCAATGGCATGACGCACCTGTCTTCAGCGCTTCGGGAGTCCTCCCCCTCGCCCACACCTTCTTCGGGATGTGCGTCGGAGCGCTCATCGGCCTGCTGGTACGCCGCACCCTCCCCGCGCTGACCGTCGCCGCGCTCGTCACCGGCACGGCCGTCACTGTCTTCACCTACTGGCGCGCAGAGCTGTGGCCCCCGCGCACGCTCACCGGCACGACCCTGAACGCCGAAGAGGGCATGTGGTGGGTGGAGACGGGCGACCTCACCAGCAGCGGTGAACGGCTGACGGGAACGGTGTGCTCGCAGTCCGCGTCCGAGGCGGACCGGCTCCAGTGCATGACCGACAACGACATCACCGGCCACTACCTCGACTACCACCCCGCCTCCCATTTCTGGCCCATCCAGCTCGTCGAGACCGGCATACTGCTCGCCCTGGCAGTCGTGGCCGTGACGCTCGCCTTCCGGGTGCTGCGCCGCCGTACCGCCTGAGAGCCACCCCTGTCCGGGCCCCGGGGGGAGTCCGGGCAGGGGGTTCACCTACGGTGATGACGGGGAGGACGGGGACGGCACCGCAGTCACACCGCTTCCTGTACGTCATGTCACCGTTACCGGCCATTCAGACAGCCTTGCGACCCTCACGGGATGCAGCCAGCTGTGCCCGCCCCCCGCAACGGGAGCGGCCCCCGACCAGGGCCCGTTTCCGTGTCTTCCGCGATCTTTATGGGCTCCGACGCGCCTGAGAAGCCGAAGGCGCGGAAGAATAGGTCCATGAGCCAGCAGCCCAGCTCCGAGGTTCCGGTCCATCCCACGCAGCCGTCCGTAGGCTCCCTCGCCGCCCACCGGCCGCACGCCGTCGTCGGCCCGGTGCCCACAGGTCTGTCCACAGCCGCCGATCTGGACCCCGACCTTGACAACGACGCGGACGCGTACGAGCCCGAGGCCGATGGCGACGAGCTGCCGCAGGGCCGCTTCCTGGACCGGGAGCGCAGTTGGCTCGCGTTCAACGAACGCGTCCTGGAACTCGCCGAGGACCCCGCCACACCGCTACTCGAACGGGCTAATTTCCTCGCGATCTTCGCCTCGAACCTGGACGAGTTCTTCATGGTCCGGGTCGCCGGCCTCAAGCGCCGTATCGCGACCGGTGTCGCCACCCGGTCCGCGTCCGGACTGCAGCCCCGCGAGGTCCTCGACCTGATCTGGACCCGCTCCCGCGAGCTCATGGCCCGGCACGCCGCCTGCTACCAGCAGGACATCGCGCCGGCCCTGTCCGACGAGGGCATCCAGCTGGTCCGCTGGCCCGACCTGACCGAGAAGGAACAGGCCCGCCTGTTCACCTTCTTCCGGCAGCGGGTCTTCCCCGTGCTGACCCCGCTGGCCGTCGACCCCGCGCACCCGTTCCCGTACATCTCCGGGCTGTCGCTGAACCTCGCCGTCGTCGTACGCAACCCGGTCAGCGGCCACCGGCACTTCGCCCGCGTCAAGGTGCCGCCTCTGCTCACCCGTTTCCTGGAGGCGTCCCCGCAGCGTTACGTCCCCATAGAGGACATCATCGCGGCCCACCTCGAAGAGCTCTTCCCGGGCATGGAGGTCCTCGCCCACCACATGTTCCGGGTCACCAGGAACGAGGACCTTGAGGTCGAGGAGGACGACGCCGAGAACCTGCTCCAGGCCCTGGAGAAGGAGCTCATGCGGCGCCGCTTCGGCCCGCCGGTCCGCCTGGAGGTCGAGGAGTCCATCGACCCGTACGTCCTGGACCTGCTCGTACGCGAACTGAAGATCTCCGAGACCGAGCTCTACCCGCTGCCGGGCCCGCTCGACCTCACCGGACTGTTCGGCATCGCGTCGCTGGACCGGCCCGAGCTGAAGTTCCCCACGTTCATCGCCGGCACCCACCGCGATCTCGCCGAGGTCGAGTCCGCCTCCGCGCCCGACATATTCGCCGCCCTGCGCGAACGCGACGTACTGCTGCACCACCCGTACGACTCTTTCTCCACCTCCGTCCAGGCCTTCCTGGAACAGGCGGCGGGCGATCCGGACGTCCTCGCGATCAAGCAGACCCTGTACCGGACCTCGGGCGACTCACCGATAGTGGACGCCCTGATCGACGCCGCCGAATCCGGCAAGCAGGTCCTCGTCCTCGTCGAGATCAAGGCACGCTTCGACGAGCAGGCCAACATCAAGTGGGCCCGCAAGCTGGAGGAGTCCGGCTGCCACGTCGTCTACGGCCTCGTCGGCCTCAAGACCCACTGCAAGCTGTCGCTCGTCGTCCGCCAGGAGGGCGACACCCTGCGCCGCTACTCCCACGTCGGCACCGGCAACTACCACCCCAAGACGGCCCGGCTCTACGAGGACCTCGGCCTGCTGACCGCCGACCCGCAGGTCGGGGCGGACCTCTCCGACCTCTTCAACCGGCTCTCCGGCTACTCCCGCCGCGAGACCTACCGCCGGCTGCTGGTCGCCCCGAAGTCCCTGCGCGACGGACTGATCGCCCGTATCGACAAGGAGATCACCCACCACCGCGCGGGCCGCCCCGCCTACGTACGCATCAAGGTCAACTCGATGGTCGACGAAGCGATCATCGACGCCTGCTACCGGGCGGGACAGGCCGGTGTGCCGATCGACATCTGGGTGCGCGGCATCTGCGCGATCCGCCCCGGCGTCACCGGCCTCTCCGAGAACGTCCGGGTCCGCTCGATACTGGGCCGCTTCCTCGAACACTCCCGGCTCTTCGCCTTCGGCAACGGCGGAGAACCCGAAGTGTGGTTCGGAAGCGCCGACATGATGCACCGTAACCTCGACCGACGGATCGAAGCACTGGTCCGCGTCACCGATCCCGCGCATCGCGCCGCCCTCAGCAGGCTCCTGGAAACAGGCATGTCCGACACCACGACCTCCTGGCACCTGGGCCCCGACGGAAACTGGACCAGGCACTGCACGGACGCGGACGGGCAGCCGCTGCGGCACGTACAAGAGATGCTCATTGACGCCCGGAGGCGCCGACGTGCGACGCCCTGACCATCAGACGACGACCCTCTCCGCGGAAGCGGTCCTCGCGCCCTACCTGCGTGAACAAGCCGCCTGCTTCCTACGGGGCCTGCGGCTGCACCGCGAGCACAGCGCCCCCGCCGACGCCGGCACCCAGCGCGCCGACGAGGCCGCCCGCGCGCTGCGCCACGCGGCGCGCCGGATCAGCGGCACCCTGCACACCTTCCGGGGTGCGCTCGACCCGGCCTGGGCCGACCAGCTCCGCGCGGAGCTGGCCTGGCTCTCCGGCACCCTGGCCCGCGAACACGCGTACGCCACCCGGCTCGGCCGGCTCCTGGAGGCCCTGCACCAGCTGTCCGGTGCCTCGCTCCCTGCGGCCCGGCCCGCTCCGGGGGACGGCCCGGACGCCAACGACAAGGAGCGGGCCGCACTCGGCGTCGGCGCGGCCCGGGCCGCAGCCCTCCTGGAGCGCCGGCTGACCCTCGCCCGGACCCGCGCCCACTCGGCGGCGCTCCAGGCTCTGGGCTCCTCCCGCTTCCACGCCGTCGCCGACGCCGTCGCGCTGCTCGCTTCGGAGGTCCCGCTGGCGCCCGCGGTGGCGGAACCGGCGGAACGGGCCCTGCACGGCCCGGCCGAGCTCGCCGAGCAGCGGATGCTGGACGCGGTGGCCGCGCTCCCGCCCGACGAGGCGGTGGAACCGTACAACGAGGCCCACGACGCCCTCTGGCAGCAGGCCCGCCTGCTGCTCAGGCTGCACCGGTACGCCCACGAGATGCTGCGGGGCGCCCCCGACCCGGCCCTGACCGGCCCCGGGCACGCGCTGGACCTGCACCGGGACGCGGCGGAGGCCGCAGAGGCAGCGGCAGCGGCCGCGCGCACCCCGCGCATCGCCCCTGCGACGGCGTACGCCCTGGGGGTGCTCCACGCCGACCAGCGGCACGAGGTGGAAGCGGCACGCGGCGTGTTCCGGGAGACCTGGCCGTACGCGGCGGCCGTGACGGCGCCATGAGCGACCTCGTCCTGGCGGCGGGCTGCGTGCTCTGGCGCCGGTCCGCGGGCGGCGCCCTGGAGGTCTGTCTCGTCCACCGGCCGCGCTACGACGACTGGTCCTTCCCCAAGGGCAAGCTGAAGCGCGGCGAGACGGCCCTGGCGGCCGCCCTGCGCGAGGTCCTGGAGGAGACGGGCCACCACTGTGCGCCGGGCGCCGCTCTGCCGACCGCCCTGTACACGGCGAACGGGCGTCCGAAAGAGGTCAGCTACTGGGCGGCCGAGGCGACGGACGGCACGTTCGTCGCCAACGACGAGGTCGACCGGCTGGCGTGGCTCTCCCCGGAGGACGCCCGGGCACGCCTGAGCCGCCCCGGCGACCGCGTCCAGCTGGACGCCTTCCTGGACACCCTCCCTGCGAGCGGCCGACGCCTCTGAGCACCGGGCAGCCGAAGGTCCGTCCTCCATCCCGCGGGGACGGGCCTTCGCCTCGCCGTGCCGCGACGCGGAACCAGCCCGCCCGACACGGTTCACCTGCCGTTCACTCTGCCCCGTAGGCGGCTTCACCTCTTCTGCCTAATTTCGGACGTACACGGTGCACGGCACCAAGCCGAGGCACCAATCCTCATCGCACGCCGCCACGCTCCACCAGCCGCGGCGGCTCCTGGAAGGAACACCCAGAAAGTGAAGCTTCAGCGCAAGAACCGGCTTCGTGCCACCGCGCTCGGTGCCCTCGCCGTCTCCGGCGCCCTGGTCCTCACGGCGTGCGGTTCGGACGACAACACCGGCACCGAGGCGGACGGCGGCAAGACCAGCGCCGCCGCGTCGAACATCGACTGCGAAGGCGCCGAGGGCCAGCTGCGCGCTTCCGGGTCGAGCGCCCAGAAGAACGCGATGGACCTCTGGATCAAGAACTACATGGCCGCCTGCACCGGTGTGGAGATCAACTACGCTTCCTCCTCCTCCGGTGAGGGCATCGTCGCGTTCAACCAGGGCACCGTCGGCTTCGCCGGCTCGGACTCGGCACTGAAGCCCGAAGAGGTCGCCGCCTCGAAGAAGATCTGCAAGACGGGTCAGGGCATCAACCTCCCGATGGTCGGCGGCCCGGTCGCGGTCGGCTTCCACGTCGAGGGCGTCGACAAGCTGACGCTGGACGCCTCCACGCTCGCCAAGATCTTCGACTCCAAGATCAAGAAGTGGGACGACCCGGCGATCGCCGCCCTCAACGAGGGCGTCAAGCTCCCGAACAAGGACATCCAGGCCTTCCACCGCTCCGAGGACTCCGGCACCACGCAGAACCTCGGCAAGTACCTGAACGCCGCGGCCCCGAGCGACTGGAAGTACGAGGCCGAGAAGAAGTGGCCGGCCCCCGGTGGCCAGGCCGCGTCCGGTTCCGCCGGTGTCGCCAGCCAGGTGAAGGCCGTCGACGGCTCCATCGGCTACTTCGAGCTGTCGTACGCCAAGTCGCAGGGCATCACCACCGTCGACATCAACACCGGTGGCGCCGCCCCGGTCGAGGCCACCTCGGAGAACGCCTCCAAGGCCATCGCCGCCGCCAAGGTCACGGGCACCGGCAAGGACCTGGCGCTCGACCTCGACTACACGACCAAGGCCGAGGGCGCCTACCCGCTGGTCCTGGTGACCTACGAGGTCGTCTGTGACACCGGCAACAAGGCCGAGACCCTCCCCACGGTCAAGTCCTTCCTGAACTACGCCGCTTCCGCGGACGGCCAGAAGATCCTGACCGACGCCGGCTACGCCCCGATCCCCGAGGCGATCAACGCCAAGGTCCGCGAGACCGTCGCCGGCCTGAAGTAACCGACCCCGCACGACACGCACGCGTAGGCGGGCCGGTCCGGCGCATCTCTCCGGACCGGCCCCCGACCGCCCGACCATCCGGTGCACCGCCGCCAGGGGAGCCAGCCGCTCCCCCACACAGACCGGAAAGACCATGGCTTCCACCACACCGCTCGACATCCCACCGGCTCCGCCGGAAACACGTAGCCGCCCCAAATCCACCGGCCGCGCAGGCGACAAGATCTTCCTGGGCCTCTCACGCGGCTCGGGCATTCTGCTGCTCGTGGTCATGGCGTCCATCGCCGTGTTCCTCAGCTACCGCGCCTCCCTCGCGATATCGCAGAACGAGGGCAACTTCCTCACCACCTCCGACTGGAACCCGGCCGGTGACCCGCCGGTCTTCGGCATCGCGGTCCTGCTCTTCGGCACCGTCGTCAGCTCGATCATCGCGATGGTCATCGCGGTTCCGATCGCTGTCGGCATCGCCCTCTTCATCTCGCACTACGCGCCGCGCAAGCTGGCCGCCCCCCTCGCCTACGTGATCGACCTGCTCGCCGCGGTGCCCAGCATCGTCTACGGCATCTGGGGCGCTCTCGTCCTCGTCCCGTACCTGCAGGGCCTGAACCTCTGGCTCGACCAGTTCTTCGGCTGGACGTACGTCTTCGACCAGACCGAGATCGGCGTTCCCCGGTCGCTCTTCACCGTCGGCATCCTGCTCGCGATCATGATCCTGCCGATCGTGACCAGCGTCAGCCGCGAGGTCTTCCTCCAGGTCCCGAAGATGAACGAGGAAGCGGCGCTCGCCCTCGGCGCCACCCGCTGGGAGGTCATCCGCCTCTCGGTCCTGCCGTTCGGCCGCTCCGGCGTCATCTCGGCCTCGATGCTCGGCCTGGGCCGCGCGCTCGGCGAGACCATGGCCGTCGCCACGGTCCTGTCGCCGAGCTTCCTCATCTCGCTGCACGTGCTCAACCCCGGCGGCGGGACCTTCGCACAGAACATCGCCGCCAAGTTCGGTGAGGCCGACGAGTTCGTCGGGCGTGACGCCCTGATCGCCTCGGGCCTCGTCCTCTTCGTCCTCACCCTGCTGGTCAACGGCGCGGCCCGGCTCATCATCGCCCGCCGCAAGGAGTACTCGGGGGCCAACGCATGAGCAACGTCACCACCACCGACGTCCAGGACAACCGTCCCCGGATCTCGCCGGAACCCGGCAAGGCCGGCCTCAGCAGCCGCAGCCTCCCCCGCTGGGCCCCGCTCGGCTTCGCCGCCGTGGGGATCGCGCTCGGCGTGGGCGTCTCCCTCGCCGCAGGCTGGCACAGCCGCGTGCAGTGGGGCCTGATCTCCGCCCTGTTCTTCCTGGCCGTCTCGTACGTCGTGACGACCAAGGTCGAGAACCAGCGCCAGGCCAAGGACCGCCTCGCCACCAGCGTCGTCTGGGTCTGCTTCCTCATCGCCGTCGTCCCGCTCGCCTCCCTGCTGTGGACCACGATCAGCCGCGGCATCGAGCGCCTCGACGGCTACTTCCTCACCCACTCGATGGCCGGTGTCCTCGGTCACGAGAACAGCGGCGGCGTCTACCACGCGCTGATCGGCACCCTGGAGCAGGTCGGGATCGCCACGGTGATCTCCGCCCCGCTGGGCCTGCTGACCGCGGTCTACCTGGTGGAGTACGGCAAGGGGACGCTCGCCAAGGCCGTCACCTTCTTCGTCGACGTCATGACCGGCATCCCGTCCATCGTGGCCGGCCTCTTCATCCTGTCGGTCATGCTGATGGCGGATCTGGACTACTCCGGCCTGATGGGTTCGCTGGCCCTGACCATCCTGATGATCCCGGTCGTGGTCCGCTCCACCGAGGAGATGCTCAAGCTCGTCCCCAACGAGCTCCGCGAGGCCTCCCTCGCGCTCGGCATCCCGAAGTGGCGCACCATCCTGAAGGTGGTCCTCCCCACCGCGATCGGCGGCATCACGACGGGCGTCATGCTCGCCATCGCCCGTATCGCCGGTGAGACAGCGCCGATCATGCTGCTGGTCTTCGGCAGCCAGCTGATCAACGCCAACCCCTTCGAAGGCGCCCAGTCCTCGCTGCCGTTCTACATCTACGAGCAGTACAAGGTCGGTGAGGCCGCGTCCTTCGACCGCGCCTGGGCAGCGGCACTGGTGCTGATCGCCTTCGTCATGATCCTCAATCTGGTGGCCCGCGGCATCGCCCGCTGGAAGGCCCCGAAGACCGGCCGCTGAGGCCACGCAGAAAGCAGTTGATTTCACATGGCCAAGCGCATCGACATCGGCGGCCTCAACGCCTACTACGGCTCCCACAAGGCCATCGAGGACATCTCGATGACGGTGGAGCCCCGCTCCGTGACCGCCTTCATCGGCCCGTCCGGCTGCGGTAAGTCCACCTTCCTGCGCACCCTGAACCGCATGCACGAGGTCACCCCCGGTGGCCGCGTCGAGGGCAAGGTGCTGCTGGACGACGAGGACCTGTACGGTCCCGGCGTCGACCCCGTCACCGTGCGCCGCACGGTCGGCATGGTCTTCCAGCGTCCGAACCCCTTCCCGACGATGTCGATCTTCGACAACGTCGCGGCGGGCCTGCGGCTGAACGGCTCGTACCGCAAGAGCGAGCTGTCGGACGTCGTCGAGAAGTCCCTCAAGGGCGCCAACCTCTGGAACGAGGTCAAGGACCGCCTGAACAAGCCGGGCTCCGGTCTCTCCGGTGGTCAGCAGCAGCGCCTGTGCATCGCCCGCGCGATCGCGGTCGAGCCGGACGTGCTGCTGATGGACGAGCCGTGCTCGGCGCTCGACCCGATCTCGACCCTCGCGATCGAGGACCTGGTCGGCGAGCTGAAGCAGCGCTTCACGATCGTCATCGTGACGCACAACATGCAGCAGGCGGCACGCGTCTCCGACCGTACGGCCTTCTTCAACCTCTCGGCGGTCGGCAAGCCCGGCCAGCTCATCGAGATCGACGAGACGGAGCGGATCTTCTCCAACCCGTCCGTCCAGGCGACCGAGGACTACATCTCGGGCCGCTTCGGATAAACAGTCACAGACGGCCTTGGGGTGCTGCATGGCGGTGCCACCACAAGGCGAAGGGTCCGCCCCCGCTCTCCGGTGGAGAGCAGGGGCGGACCCATTACTTCGGCACTGTGGGGCTACGGCACTTCGGGGGCTTCGGTTCTTCGGCACTGCGCGTCGGGGAGCGGCACGCGAACCAGGCTCAGCCGAACAGCAGGACGACGATCCCGTAGCTGAGCGCGGCCACCAGTGCCGCGGCCGGCATCGTGATGAACCAGCCCAGGATGATGTTCTTGGCCACGCCCCAGCGGACCGCGTTCACCCGCTTCGTGGCGCCGACGCCCATGATCGCCGAGGTGATCACATGAGTCGTGGAGATGGGTGCGTGGAACAGGAACGCCGAGCCGAACATGATCGACGCGCCGGTCGTCTCGGCGGCGAAACCCTGCGGAGGGTCCAACTCGATGATCTTCCGGCCGAGCGTCCGCATGATGCGCCAGCCACCGGCGTACGTACCCAGGGACAGCATCGCCGCACAGGCGATCTTCACCCAGACCGGAATCTCGTCGTTCGGACCTTCGACATCGGCGATGACCAGGGCCATCACCACGATACCCATCGTCTTCTGGGCGTCCTGCAGGCCGTGGCCGAGGGCCATGCCCGCCGCCGAGACCGTCTGCGCGATACGGAAGCCGCGCTTGGCCTTGTGCGGGTTGGTCTTCCGGAATATCCACATGATCCCGACCATCACCAGATAGCCGGCGACCAGCCCGATGACCGGGGAGAGGAACATGGGGATGACGATCTTGGACAGCACGCCGTCCCAGTGCACCATCGTCCCGCCGGCCAGCGCGGCACCGACCATTCCGCCGAACAGGGCGTGCGAGGACGAGGACGGAAGGCCGTAGTACCAGGTGACGAGGTTCCAGATGATCGCGCCGACCAGCGCCGCGAAGAGGATGCCCATCCCCTTCTGGCCCTCGGGTGTGGCGATCAGCCCTTCGCTGACGGTCTTGGCGACCCCCTGACCGAGAAAGGCGCCGGCGAGGTTCATCACAGCGGCCATCGCCAGAGCCGCACGTGGGGTCAGCGCCCGGGTGGAGACCGAGGTGGCGATGGCGTTCGCCGAGTCGTGGAAGCCGTTCGTATACGTGAAGCCGAGCGCGACACCGATGGTCACGATCAGCGCAAAGGTGTCCACGAGGTTCAGGACTCCTTGACCGCGATGGTCTCCACGGTGTTGGCGACGTGCTCGAACGCGTCAGCCGCCTCTTCCAGTACATCCACGATCTGCTTGAGCTTCAGCACGTCCATGGCGTCGTACTTGCCGTTGAAGAGGTGGGCCAGCAGCTTGCGGTGGATCTGGTCGGCCTGATTCTCCAGACGGTTGACCTCGATCCAGTACTCGGTGAGGTTTTCCATGGTCCGCAGACTCGGCATGGCCTCGGCGGTCAGTTCCGCCGCTCTGGCCAGGACCTCGATCTGCTGCTCGACACCCTTCGGGAGCTCGTCGATCTGGTACAGGACGACCAGGTCGACGGCCTCCTCCATGAAGTCCATGATGTCGTCGAGCTGCGAGGCGAGGTTGTAGATGTCCTCGCGGTCGAACGGCGTGATGAAGGAGGAGTTCAGCTGGTGGAAGATCGCGTGGGTGGCATCGTCCCCCGCGTGCTCCGCTGCCCGCATACGCTCCGCGATCTCGACTCGGGAGGCAGAATCCGCCCCGAGCAGTTCCATCAGGAGCTTCGAGCCCGTGACGATGTTGTCCGCGGATGCGGAAAACATGTCGTAGAAGCTCGTCTCCCTGGGGGTCAGACGAAAGCGCACGTGGGGTCCTCGGGTGCTTTGGATTCGGTCAGGCTGATGCTAGGCGCATCATCCGGCCACGGCTAACCGGCATTCTTCAGTGTCGCGCATCGGACACAGTGATCAGCACGGCCCCCCGGTCACGTTTCGGCTCGGTTCGGTACGATATACCCGTCAGGGGTATACAGACAGCACAGAGCGGCACGTTCACCGCAGGTCAAGAGGACAACGGGAGGACCCCATGACCACCACCGAGTCCACCGGGACAGCCGGTACGGAAGTGGTCGTCACCGACCATGACCGTGGCATTCACGGGTACCACCACCAGAAGGAGGAGCACCTCAAGCGCCTGCGCCGCATCGAGGGCCAGGTCCGCGGCCTCCAGCGGATGGTGGACGAGGACGTCTACTGCATCGACATACTCACCCAGGTCTCGGCCTCCACCAAGGCCCTGCAGTCCTTCGCGCTCCAGCTGCTGGAGGAGCATTTGCGCCACTGCGTCGCGGATGCCGCCCTCAAAGGCGGCGACGAGATCGACGCGAAGGTCGAAGAGGCCACCAAGGCTATCGCCCGCCTCCTGCGCACCTGAAGGCGGCGTACCCGAAAGCGTCAGGAGGAGGTCATCCCCGGTGGCGTCCCTGCCGGGGAATCGTCGGCGAAGGTGAGGACATGGCCGGATCCGACCTGACGTCGAGCACCTCGTCGATACGGTCGGGACTGAGCCGGTCCTCGAGGGCGTCCGCCGCCGCGATCATGAGCTCACCGCACAGTTCGATCTCGGCCAGGGCCACACGGTCCTGAGCGTTCGGAGCGCTGAGCGTCACCACCTGCGTCACCTCTCTCTGCCGTCGCCGACTCCTGGCGCACCGACTCCCTACGGGCTGTCCCGCACCACCTGGCGGGCCAACACCTCGGACCGACCGGCACACGGGGGCGGTCGGTCTTAGCGGTCGGTCGGTCGGTCGGTCTTAGCGTAGGGAGCGCGACCCACACCGCGCATGGCACGGACGGACCATTTCGGCCCCCTCCTTACGGTGTTTCCGCGCCATGCCCGCCCTGCCGGACCCGCCCCGTGTAGAGGTCCGCCTCGGGAGGCAGCTCCACGGAGACCGGCACGCCGAAGCCGTACAGCAGCATCGTCGACACCACCGCGACCGCCGGCCCCTCGGTCGCGAAGGTGAAGCGGTGGCGCACCTTCCGCAGCAGCCCCTCGTCGTCCAGATAGACGTCGAAGGGCACCGCGTCCGTGCTGAACCCTTTCGCCGCGGCAGCCAGCGCCCCGCGCGAGGACGCCGAGGCCGCCCGCGCCGCCCGCCCGAGGTCCGCGGTCCCCCGGTAGTGCCGGACCGCCACCCCGGCCAGCTCCGAGCGGCCGACGTACGTCACCTTGACCGCGCCGCGCAGCAGCTCCGCGGCGGCCGTCGGATCGGTCACACCGCCGGTGACCAGATTGCCGTCCTCCAGGGCCGTGGTGTCGATCCGCACCCATTTGTCGTCGGGCACCCCGGCCCCGCGGTTCTTCATGTACAGCGCACCGGGGACCAGCAGTTCCGTGATCGGCCGGTGCTCCTCCGCCCCGGCGGTGTCCTTCGGCAGGACGACCTTGATGCGGCCCAGCTGTTTGCGGAAGTCGTACGCCCCCTCGCCCCTGATCGTCACCCTGGTCCCGCCGGCCGCGGTCTCCATCGACGTACGCGTCTCGGCACTGCCCGCTCGGGCCAGCGCCTCGGCCGCCCCCCGGACCACCGCCGCCGAGGTGCTGGCCGGGCCGTCCCGGGCGACGGCGGGCCGGCCGGCCCCGTCCCCGCCGTCCGTATCGGAACACCCGCCGCCGACCGTCATCACACCTGCGGCCGCCAGGGCGCACACAGCCAGTGCCCCGCCTCCGCACCTGTGCCGCTGCACCACCATCGCCTGCCAACCCCCAACGACGTGCACCTGACCGAGTTCCCGCCCGCCTCGCCTAACGACGGCCGGGGCGCCTCGTCACGCCACGGGGCTCCGTCCGGAAGCCGATCGGCCCACTCCCTGACCGCCGTACGACAACCCCGGTACCGTGGACGCGTGTATCAGGACCCCTCGGACTCCCCCGTCCACAGCACCGCTCCGGCACACAGCACCACGACCGTCGAACGGGGCTCGTTCTGTCTGGCGCGCTGCGACTGCGGCTGGTCGGGGGCGGCCAGACGCTCACGCGACCGGGCCCGCACGGACGCGGAGGAGCACCGTTCGTCCCAGGGGACACCCCGCTAGAGCGTCTCCCGCTGCGGTTGCTCGTAAGGGACGACGAACACAGAGCGTTCCTCTCCGGACATGCGGGAGGGGTGTCCCGCACGGGACACCCCTCGCAGTGCCGAACCCGTCGTGCCTACGCGGCGAGGTCCCTGTCGCCGGGCGCATTGCCGCGGCCGGAACCCGAGCTCGGCTCGGGAATCCCGTGCGACTCGTCCCGCGCGCCGTCGGCGGCGACCGCCCCGCGCGAGCGGACGAGCCGGCCGACCGTTCCGGTACGGGCCACGGCCCCCACCAGAGGTGTCAGCAGCATCATCGCGAGGGGCGCGAGCAGCAGGGCCACGGCCGTGCCGAGAGCGAAGCCGCCGATGACGTCAGTCGGGTAGTGCACGCCCATGTAGACGCGGCAGAGGCCCTCCAGGAGCGCCAGCGCGATCGCCCACAGGCCGAACTTCCTGTTGGCCACGAAGAGCCCCACCGCGATCGCCATCGCCATCGTCGCGTGGTCGCTCACGAAGGAGAAGTCCGTCTTGCCCTTCACCAGGACTTCGAGACCCTTGTGATCGAAGAAGGGCCTCGGCCGCTCCACGAAACCCCGGATCGGGATGTTGATGAGCAGCGCGATCCCGGCGGCGAGAGGCGCCCACACGAGCCCGGCAACCGCCGTCACCGAGTCTTCCGTCGTCCCTCGTCGGCGTACGCTCCACCAGCACCACAGGACCACCAGGACCATGGCGAACATGATCCCGAATTCACCGACGAACCCCATGACCCGGTCGAACCAGGTCGGAGCGGCCTTCGCCAGCCCATTGATGTCGTAGAGCAGGCTGACATCGGGGTTCGCCCCATCGAGTGCGAGTCCAGCCATCTGCCGCGGCCCCTTGCCTTGTCTGCTGCTGCGACGCACAACGGCGTGCGTCGCCTTGGTCTGACCCCCGTGGTCGGTGCGGATTCAGTGCCGCGCCACGCCATGATGCCGTTACGCCGGACTGGTCTGGGCAGTCGCGCATGGTCATGTGCGCATGCTGTCCCAGATCAGGGAACGGTCTGTCAGCTGCGTACGTTCCATTCTCCACCGAATGATCACCATGACGTTATCGAAGAGAGACTCATCGCCGCAGCTCAGGGCCTGGGCTTCACGGAGGGTTCCGGCCACGGTCGACCGGCCGTCAGCTTTCCGGGAGCGCGGTAGGGAGCGCCGCCGCCCCCTCCTTCGTGACCCTTGTCGCACCGAAGTAATCCGGGGTGTCGATCTTGTCGAACCGGATCACCGCACCCGTGTACGGCGCGTTGATCATGTACCCGCCGCCGACGTACAGCCCCACATGCCGGATGGCCCGCGAGTTGTTCAGATCGTCCGAAAAGAACACCAGGTCACCGGGGAGGAGCTCGTCCCGGGAGGGGTGCGCACCGGCGTTGTACTGGTCATTGGCCACCCGGGGCAGCTCGATGTCGACCGTCCGGTACGCGGCCTGGGTCAGCCCGGAGCAGTCGAACCTGCCTCCCTGGTCCGCAGTCCCGTTCCCGCCCCAGAGGTAAGGGGTGCCGAGCTTCTTCTGCGCGAAGTAGATCGCCCCGGCAGCCTGCTGCGAGGGCTGCACCCTGCCGACCGGCTTGGCGAAGCTCTTCTCCAGGGAACGGATGATCTTGACGTAGTTCTGCGTCTCGCTGATCGCGGGCACCCCGCCCGACTTGATCACCCGGTAGGCGCCCGCGTTGTACGCGGCGAGCATGTTGTCGGTCGGGTCGCCGGGCACCTTCTTGACGTACCCGGCGATCTCACAGTCGTACGAAGCGGCCGACGGAATCGCATCGGCCGGATCCCACACGTCCCGGTCACCGTCCTTGTCCCCGTCGATGCCGTGCGTGGCCCAGGTCCCGGGGATGAACTGCGCGATCCCCTGCGCGGCGGCGTGGCTCTGGGCACGGGGGTTCCAGCCGCTCTCCTGGTACAACTGCGCCGCCAGGAGGGCGGGGTTGATGGCCGGGCAGAGGTTGCCCCACTTCTCCACCAGCGGCTGGTACCGCGCCGGCACAGCCCCCTTGACCAGCCCGACAGCCCCGCTCGCCCCGGCCATCCCGGCAGCGGCGGAGTACGTACCGACGACGAGCAGAGCGATGAAGCACAGGCCCAGCCCGATACCACCGCCGACGAACACCCAGTATTTCCGCACCCCCCAACCATCCCCCATTCGTGGACGGTTCACGACGCGATTCGCTGGTGTGTACGGCTGGATGGGGGCATGAGGGGGCGTCAGGGGCGGCTACCGGGGCTCAGGGGGCGCCGGCGGACCAGAAGGGGGAGCGGATGTGGGGGCGGGGGATGGGTTCGCCTACACGGCTCACGTTCCCAGGCGGCGTACTCGGTGGTGCAACCTGCGACTTCTCGACGCAGGGCGTCGCAACCTCGAAAAAGGCTTGCCCACCCCCGCCGATAAGCAGCCGCACGCGAAACCCATCCTCCGTCTCGAAATACGTCGCCGGGCTCTCGACGCTCGCGTTCACACCGAGCTGGCGGTATCCGGCTTTTTTCCAGCCTCGCTCTACAACACCGAGGAAGCCACCTCGTCGCTGATCCGAGATAACGGTGAGGACGGAACGTCTACGCGAGACGTCGCAACTCCCCTCCGTGGATTGTCCGTGAACCCACTCCACTGCCGGCTTGATACCGGCGAATGTCGTATCAAGGATGGCGTCCGCCCTGTCTGCGGCTTCCTGCATGTTCATACGTCCACCATCATCCCCACCGTCTGACTCCGAACGATCAACTGAGGCGCACCCCGAACTGACGAGTATAACCACCAGCGTTGCGGCGCATCGGAGTCTCATCTAGGACGCTCCCTTACGATGTCGCTGGATCTACCTGAGACGACGCGCGAAATATTGTCTGACGACATCTGATCCTTAGTCGGATGAAAGTAGTTGGAGTGAGCCTCCACCAGTCCGTGTCCACCTTGGATCGGCTCGGGCCCTTCACTGACGCGAAAGCGATTTGCCCCGAAATCTCGGTGTGCAGGGTCGGTACCGAACCACACCTCGCTCGCCCTCGATTGCGCGTCTTGCGCGAGATATCCCGCAGCGCCTCCTAGAGCTCCGCCAAGAGCCCCGCCCGCTAAAGCGCCTGCAGGCCCCAGACTCGCGCCGAGGACGAAGCCGGCCGATGCTCCACCCGCGACACCACTTCCCAGGCCGCTGGCCTCTCGACTGTTGGGCAGCTTAGTGACTGAGTCATTCTCAGCCGCGCCGACAAACACGTGTTCTCGCCCTACCCCGAGTTCATCCGCAGTCCGCGCCCCTGTCCCAGGGCTGCCCACCAGAATGATGTCGTCGGCGCCAGGAATTCCGCCTCGCTCCTGAGCGGCGAGCCCAACCGCGAGCGAACCGTAAGAATGACCGATCGCCGTGACGTGCGGGTCTTCATACTGATTGGTTGCCGATAGCCCGGCCATGAACTCGTTGTAATTGGATGCCCCGGACCTTGCGTTTCCGTCTCCAGCAACGTCCAAACTTGCCGCCGGATCGTTGACTTCGATCTGAGGAGCATCGTACCCAAGCCACGCGATAGAGGCCGTCGGGGAATCGGGATTCATTTCCGCAGCACCGATTGCCGTATCTCGAGCACGTTTCAGGTCGCCCTCTGCGAACTCCATGTCCAGGGAGGTCCCCAACCCCGGCACATACGCCGCCACATTCTTCGCCGTATCAGGGTTT
Organism: Streptomyces sp. NPDC002911; assembly: GCF_053591835.1. NCBI lineage: Bacteria > Bacillati > Actinomycetota > Actinomycetes > Kitasatosporales > Streptomycetaceae > Streptomyces > Streptomyces sp. NPDC002911. The sequence goes on from NZ_JBSFUO010000004.1 coordinate 416,956, forward strand.
CCGAACGAGACGATCGCCCGTCCGTTGCCCTCATCCCCGATGCCCAGGAGAAACATCGGCGGCTCCCCAGGTTTAACCCCCGCCCCCAACTGCCGGTCGATCTCCCGCAGCCCCGCCAGCTGCGTCATCGACTTCCCGTCGTCCCGCCCCTCCAGCTTGCCGATCAGCAGCTGCAGGTTGTCCCGGTTCGCCGCGTCGCGGACCAGTGCCGGGATTCCGTCGAGGTTCCCGATCTGGTCCGGGTACACCGCCAGGTACTCCTCGCGCTGTTCCTGGGTCAGCCCCGCCCACCAGTCCCGCCGCTCCGCAGGAGACGCATCGTGCGGGATGGCGTCTTCGAGGTACGCCCCCGCCGCGTCCCGGACCTCCGACGCGTCGGCCGCCGCGTCCTTCCATGTGGAGTCCGGAACCTTCAGGCCCTCCTCCGCCCTCAGCCGGCGCAGGATCCCCGCATACCGCCAGTCGATCTCGGCCGCCGCCCGCACCGCCCTGCTCACCCGGTCCGCGATGTCCTGCGCCTTTGCCACGTTGGGGTTCGGAGCGACCAGGCCCGAAGACGGCACCAGCCCCGCAGGCCCGCTCGACGACGCGGTACCGCCCCGGAGCGGTGCGTCGTCGATGAGCCCGTCACCCGCCGCCGGGTACGTCACCGACCCGTCCGCGTGCACCGTGAACCTCAGCGCGGCCGCATCGCCCAGCGCCTCCGCCAGCGCCCGCTGCTGGGTCTTCATCTCGTGGGCCAGTGAATTCAGCGTCGTACGCAGGAGCCCGCACTCGGTGTACACGTACTGGAAGTTCCGCCCCAGTTGCCGCAGCCGTGCGACCGCCGCCTGTGCCGCCTCGCCCTCCTGCGTGTCGCGGAGCCCGGTGAGCAGTTGCTGCTCGATGCGGTCCCGCGCCGCGTCGGCCCGGTTGCTCGACTTGCCCCAGCCATCGGCCGCAGCCTCCAGCTCGGCGCATTGCACGTCCCGTAACTGCGCCCACGTCAGCGTCGGCGTCACCGCTAGTCGCCCACACCCGGGACGGCCACCGCCGCGAAGGACGACCCGACGGCCTCGCTCGTTGCGCCCTGCGTACGCGCGACGTCCCGCAGTTTGGCCGCCAGGCTGCCGCACTCGCCCTGCGCCGCCTGGATCCGCCGCTCCCAGGACTCCCGTACGGCCGCCAGCTCCGCCAGGGCGGTCAGCCTGCCCGCCCCCGCCATGAGCCCCTGGTGTGCCCGGCCCAATTCACCTCGCACCGGACCCAGATGGGTCACCAGCTCCTCCGCGCCCCCAGCGGCCCGCAGCCACGGCCCGTCGCTGTGCTTCAGCCTCGGCCCGCGGTCACCCCCGCTCGGCGGCCCCGCCGGATCACTCAGCCCACGCACCACGGCCACCCCGTTCACCCCGTTCCACGATCACGAAGCGGCACTGTGCCAAACGCGGCGTACCCGACGCGCCGGGCGTACCGGCGGCACGAGCCGAACCCCCGTCCCCGCAAGGAACAGCCCGCCCCGACATCACCCGAACGCGCGACCCGGAACCAACCGGAGGGGGACACCGTCCATCCCGGCACCCACCGGACCAACCGAAAGGGCCCCATGACCACCGCCACCGCGACCCGCTTCCTCTTCATCGCCCGGCACGGCGAGGCGTCCCCGGACGAGACCGAGCTGACGGAACGGGGCCGGCGCCAGGCCGCCCTCCTCGGCGAACGGCTCCGAGGCGTACCGTTCTCCACCGTCCACCACGGCCCGCTGCCCCGCGCCTCGGAGACCGCCCGGCTGGTCCACGAACGGCTCGGGCGGCGGGACATCCCCCTGCAGGTTTCGGAACCGGCCGGGGACTACGTCCCGTACGTCCCACGACGGAAGGAACTCCCGGAGGACTCGGCGGACAGACTCCTCACATTCGTGGAGCAGTTCCCGGAGGCCGAACGCAGTCTGGGCCAGGAGCTGGCAGGCGCCGCGCGGGTACGGTTCACCGGGCCCGTCGCCGGCGACGAACCCCGCCACGAACTGGTCGTCACACACGCGTTCCTGGCCGCCTGGCTGGTCCGGGACGCTCTCGACGCGCCCGCCTGGCGCTGGATGGGCCTCAACCACGCCAACGCCGCACTGACCGTCATCCGGTACCCACCCGGCGGGCCCGCGGCCTTGCTCATGGTCAACGACATGGGCCACCTCCCGGCGGAACTCCGCTGGACCGGATTCCCTCCGGAGCTACGCGTCTGAGCCGCGCCGGAGGCAACGCGTGTCCCCCGGACGGATGGTTTACGGAGCACTATCCACGCGGTCCGGGCGCCGCGACCCACTCCTCGCGATCATGCAAGGCGTGATCTCCCTACACCACAACTCATCGCGCACCCTTCGGTTGTTGATGGCCGCAGGGCTTGCTGCGGCGGGCCTCGCCGCATCGCTGCCCGCCGGAACGTCGGCCCAGGCCGCCGCCGCCTCCGCCTCCGCCTCCGTACCGCCACCCAGGCCGGCCACGGCCGCAGAGGCCCGCACCACCGCCTGGCTGAACACGCATCCGCAGCAGGCCGGCCGGTTCTTCCGGGACCTCCCCAAGGGAGGTGACCTGCACAACCACCTCTCCGGCGCGGTACGAACCGAGTACCTCATCCAGCTCGCGGCCGAGGACGGCCTCTGCATCGACGCCACGATGACCGCCGTCGCGTCACCATGCGCGACCGGAACCCGGCCGGCCGCCGACGCCCTCACGGATGCCGGGTTCCGGCAGGAGGTCGTCCGGGCCTGGTCCATGCAGGACTTCCCGCAGGGGCAGTCGGGGCACGACCACTTCTTCGCCACGTTCGGGAAGTTCGGCGCCGCGACATCGCACCGCGGGAAGATGCTCGCCGATGTGGCGGGCACCGCTGCGGCGCAGAACCAGACGTATCTGGAGACCATGGTCAGCCCCGCCTCCGCAGGCGCCAGGCAACTGGCCGCCGACGTCGGCTGGGACGCGGACCCGGCCGCCCTGCACCGCAAGCTGCTCGCCGGTGGCCGGCTGGACCAGCTGGTGACGACGGCGAAGCAGGAAGCCGACACCGCCGACGCGGAGTTCCGCGAGACGGCACACTGCGCGACCGAAGCACCCCGGCCGGCGTGCCGGATCACGGTGCGCTGGATCTCCCAGGTGTCACGCAACAGCGCCCCTGAACGCGTCTTCACCCAGATCGCCCTGGGGCTACGCCTGGCCGAACGCGACCAGCGGTTCGTCGCGGTGAACCTGGTCCAGCCGGAGGACGGCGAGATCTCGCTGCGGGACTACCGCCTGCACATGCGCATGCTGAACTACCTGCACGGCGTCTACCCCGCCGCCCACATCACCCTGCACGCCGGCGAACTCGTACCCGGTCTGGTGAAGCCCGAGGACCTCACCTTCCACATCGACGACGCCGTGCGCACCGGTCAGGCCGAACGCATCGGACACGGCGTCGACCTCGTACAGGAAGACGACTGGCAGCGCCTCGCCCGCGACATGGCGCGTCGCCAGGTCGCCGTCGAGGTGCCGCTCACCAGCAACGCGCAGATCCTCCAGGTCGAGGGCGACGAGCACCCGTTCCCCGTCTACCGGAAGCACGGAGTCCCCGTGGTCCTGTCCACCGACGACCCCGGGGTGTCGCGCGGTGACATCGGCCAGGAGTACCACCGGGCCGCCCGCACCTACGGCCTCGGCTATCCGGAGCTGAAAGACCTGGCCCGGGCCTCCCTGGAGTACAGCTTCCTGCCGGGCCGCAGCCTGTGGCGTTCCGACCCCGTACGCCGAGGCTTCCGCCCGGTCGAGGAGTGCCGGGTTTTGGAGTCGACGCGCTGCGCCCGGTTCACCGCGCAGAACCCGAAGGCCGGCCTGGAACTGCGCCAGGAGCGGTCCTTCCGCGCTTTCGAGGCCCGCTACGCCGGCTGATCCTGGCCGGCCGAGTCAGGGGCGGGCCGGTGCGCCGCCGCAGCATCTTCCCGCCCCGCAACGCCCCTCAGCCGCGTCGAGGCGGTTCGCCGTACAGGGGAAACGAGTTTGTCGCCGCCGTCAGAGCAAGGGGCGGAGGGAGAGCGACGTCTTCCCCGTACCTGGCACGCCGCGACTCCTGAAATCTGCCGTCGCCAGGCCGCGTATGCATCACCCACGTGCCGTGCCGGGGATCCACGACGAGCAGAACCCGCACCCCTGCGACCGCGTACCAGTCGCTCTTCTGCGCGATGTCTCTGGACTTCTCCGACTGGGAGACGACTTCTACAGCCAGCTCCACGTCCGCAGGGTCGGCCAGCCAGTTGTCATCGTCGTCCCACGCCTCGGGCAGCACGATGAGATCCGGTGTGGCGTAGTCGTCGAGGTCGCCGGGCATCGCGACCGAGGTCACTTCGTTCGCCGCGAGCCCTGCCGGAAGCCCCGGGTCCAGCTGCAGACGCAGCCGCCTGACCGTCCCCGCGTGCTTGCCACGCGGCGTCGGTGACGTCACGAGACTTCCCCCCAGCACCTGCACGCGCAGGCCCGTTGCTTCCTCGATCTTCGCGGCGATCTCGCGCAGGTTTCCCGGGCGCGGACGCAAGGAGGGATCAGCAGACATGGTGTTCGGCCTCCGTCCCTGCGACGCGGATACGGTGCCCGCTGATACGGACCCGGAGGGAGGGCCCGTATCCCGTCCTGCGGCGATTCCACCGTACTGCCAGTCGCATCTGTAAGCCCCTGCCACGAAAGCCTCCCCACCGATCCATCATGACTACACACGGTTACGATAGATCGACCCACTGACACTCCAGCTTCCCCGCGCTTGCCTACACTGACGGGCATGGCATGCCGCATCAGCGAGCTGGTCATCGACGACGCCGCCCCCGAGCGGCTCGCCGCGTTCTGTAGCGGAGTTCTCGGCTACGTCGAGACTCGGGCGGGAAGATGACGGAAGCATCGAGGTCAGGCCTCCCGACGTCGGCCTCGGCGGCCTGCAGCCCACCCTCGTCCTCAGCCCCAGCAGCGACCCGCGAGCCGGGAAGCTCCCCCTGCACCTCGACGTCAACGCCACCGACCACGGCCAGGACGCCGAGCTGGAGCGACTGCTCGCCCTCGGCGCGAGGCCCGCCGACGCGGGCCAGACCGGCACCGAGAGCTGGCATGTCCTGGCGGACCCGGAAGGCAACGAGTTCTGCCTCCTGCGCACCCGGCTCCAGCCCCTCTGACCCCGCCGCGTGTCACGTCGGGCCACCCCACTGGCACTCCGGTTTCACGCGCATTCGACCCACAACACCTTGCCGCCCTGCCCCGGCAGACCGCCCCGGATCAGGTAGGCGCCCGAGTTGTCCGCGTACTCCCGCACAACAGCTTGAACACCTCGTGGAGATGAGCACCCACGCCCATGTCGTGCTCCAGGTCATCCCGTTCCCCGCCGGCGCCTTTGCCGGATCGGGACAGTCGATCTACTACATCCACGGAGCTGTACCGCAGCTCGACAGCGTCAACCTGGATCAGTCGCACGGTCCTGTTTCCTCGACACGGAAGCACAGTTGCAGAAGTACCGAGTCCTGCTGAGCCGGATCGAGTCCATCGCACTCGCGCCCTCGGAGTCACGTGACTTCGTACACGCCATCGCCCGGAATCTGTGAGGGATCAAGATGTCCGTACTCTTTTGGCAGAAATCGTCCTACTGCGCTCAAGGCAACTCCTGCATACACATCGCCGCCGACCGAGGATCAATCGCCTCCACCGAGAGCGGCGACCCCAGCGGCGCGATACTCCGGACCAGCCCGCACGCCTGGGCAGCCCTCATCCGCACCGTCAAAGAGACCCACGGCCGTGGGTGAACCGCCGGCGGACCTCACCTGGACCCGCGCCGCCCCCGAGAACGCGCAGGGCCCCGGGCCCTGGATCGAGATCGGCGCCAGGGCACAGGTCTCACCCTACTTCGCAGACCGTCCGACACAGCAGGGCGACAGGCGGCGGATCGGCTGCAGGAGGTACGACAGAAAGGCCCGTGCGGCCGGCGGTCAACCGGCCGTCGGGGCAGGCGATGAGACCGGGGTGTCTGCGGACCAGAAATCGGAGCGGACGTTGGGGCGGGGGATCTCCACACCGTCGTAGGCGGGGCCGTTGGGCTTGGCAGTGGGGGCGGCTACCTCGGATTTTTCAACGCAGGGGCTGTCAACGTCGAAATGGACTTGCCCCTTGTCCGCAACAATAAGGGAGACCCCGAATCCATCTCGAGAGTTTGCGAAAATAGCGGGAAACTCCTTGCTCTTCCTGATCGAGTGAATAGTATATCCGCTCTCCTTCCACAGCCGTTCGATCACGCCGAGGAAGTTACCGCGCCGCCGCTCAGAAATAATCGTCATAACGGTCCGACTTCGGGTCACATCGCAACTTCCGGTCAAAGTCTGCCCATGCGCCCACTCGACCTCCGGCTTAATGGCAGCAAAAGTTTCATCCAGCATGACATCGGCATGTTCCGCAGCTTCTTGCATATTCATGTTCGCTGCCACTCCTTTCTCCTTCTGGGCTCCGCAAGCCGGGAGCAAGATACTTGCCATAACGATCGCGACGGTCCATCCCACGCCATGCTTCATCGCCAATCCTCCCTCTGAATCAGTTCGGGCTGCCCAGCGACAATCAGCGCAATGTTGTCGGCGGAAACCTTGTCCCTCTCTGGCGTGAAGTACTGAGAGTGAGCGTCAAAACCACCCGCGTCGAGGATGGGGTGCGACCCGTCATCAACTTTGAAGCGCTGGGCGCCAAACGCCTCACTGGCTGGATCTTTGCCGAAGTGAACATCATCATCCCCTTGGTCGGCGATGTCTCCCGCCAAGTATGAAACGAAGGGCCCTCCGGCCATGGCCAGGACACCCACACCACTCTGTTGCTTAGAGGGGAGCTGAGTCACAGGATCATTGTCAGCCGCTCCGACGTAGACGTTCTCCTTGCCCACGCCGAGGTCCTCGGCCTTATCGACACCCACACCCGGGCTACCCAGCAGGATGATGTCGTCCACGGCCGGAATTCCGCCATGTCCGGCCGCTGTGCCGACAGTGAGGGAGCCGTAGGAATGGCCGATCGCCGTCACGTGCGGGTCTTGGTTCCGATTGGTGGCTGCCAACCCGTCCATGAACTGGTTGTAGGCGGGGGCTCCCGCCTCGGCACTGCTGGTGCTTGCGACCGTAGCAATATTTGGAGCATCGTAACCGAGCCAGACAATTGCCGAACTAGACGCGTCATAGCGCCGCGCACCCGTCGCTGTGTCCAGGCCACGCTTCAATGTCCCATCGACGAACTCTGCATCCAATTTCGTGCCCAATCCTGGCACATAAGCCGACACATTCCGCGACGTGTCCGGGTTGCCGTACGCCACAATGGCACGACCATTTCCCTCGTCTCCGATTCCCAGCAAGAACATCGGAACTTTCGAAGGTTCGCCCAGTTTCGCTTCGATCCCCAAGAGAGCGTCGAGTTTCATCCGGGCATCCTCACCGTCCTTCCTCTCCAACTCATCGATGAGCACCGGAAGATAATTCCTGTTCGCCTCGTCCCGGACCGTGGCCGGTACCCCGTCGAGACCACCGACAAGTTCCGGAGCGACTTCCAGGAACTCCTGCTGCCGCTCCTCGGAGAGTCCGTCCCACCATTCCTTGCGCACGGCGGGCGACTCATCCCACGGAATACCCTGAGCAAGGTACTTGGATGCGGTCGAACGTACACTCGCTGTGTCCTTGAAAACGTCGTCCAGGGTCGCCTTGGTGACATCGAGCCCCTTGGCCGCCTTGAGCTTGTTCAGCACTTTCGCGTAGCGGTCGTCGATCTCGGTGGCCGACCGCACGGCACGTGCGATGAGGTCCGCGATGGCCTCAGCCTTCCGCGCATTCGGATTGGGATTGAATTTTCCCCCTGGAAGACCTGGCCGCTCACTCAGCCCGGGCGCTTCCAGCGGGAGCCGCGCGCTGCCCTGGGCCGAACCGCCCGGGTGATCCTGCTCGCCAAGCAGCGTCTCGCCCACCGCTGCCGGATAGCTGACTGAACCGTCCGCATGAACAGTGAACTGCAAGCTCTCCGCGTCCTCCAACGCCTGCGTCAGCTGCTTCCTCGGGCCGGCCAGTTCAGCGGCCAGACCATTCAGCGCGGTACGGATCAGCCCAGCCTCCGCGTGCACGTACTGAAGATTGCGGCTCAGCCTCTCAAGCCGTTTGATGGCTGCTTCCGCCGAGTCACTCTCCTGCGTCTCGCGCAGCTTCGCCGTCATCGCCTTCTCGACCCGGACGCGATCAGCATCCGCCCGACCCGAGATCTCGTGCCAGCCATCGCTCGCGTCCTCGAACTCTGTCCGTCTCAAGTCCCGCAGCCGCTGCCAGGTCAGTGGCGCGCCGGTCACCGGCGCGCATCCTCGCCCGTGTCCACGGACCTGAGGGACTTGTCCACAGCAGTCTCCGCCTCGCCCATCTCCTTGGCGACCTTCAAAAGAGCCCCTTCCAGGTAGTCGCACTCACCGCGCACGGCGACCAGTCGCTCGTCCCACGACTCCAGCACAGCGGTCAGCGATGCGACGGATGCGAGGCCCACCGCACCGGTTGCAACACCTTCGTGTGCCGGGCGAAGCCGGCCGCGGCTCGTCTGGGTGTTGGTACGCAGAGTGCTGGCGATGCCGGATGCACTGGTCCACGGTCCGCTGCTGTGCTTCAGACCGTCCCTGCCACCGCCCGTGCCTGAACCGCTGCCTGACGACTCAGCTCCAACCCCGGCCAGCGACATCTGCGTCCCAGACCCCGCGGCTGCTGCTGCCTTGAGCTGTTCCCACTCGTCCCAAGCCACCTGTGACCCCGCCCCCACATACGCCGCAGCACGGATGCTCCGCGCTGTCACATTGACGCTATCTCACCGATTCCGTTCATCACGGGGCGCAAATTAAAGGGCTGACAATAAGAGGTACGCAGCCATAGCATCGATCATGCAGCGTTAACAAGGGCGAACAACCCCAGATGCAAGACGAGTCCTTGTCGACGTCAGGGGCGCAAGACGAAGGACGAGAGACTTCTTCCCAAACTCTCTCGCCACGTCGCGACTCCTGCCGGAAGCCCCGACTCCAGCTACAGGAGCAGGATCGGCCCCTCGTGCTTGCCAGGCGACGACACGGCATAAAGTATTTGCAATATAACCAGTCACTTCATGTATGACTCTTGTGTGGGCAGTGCCCTAGTGTGTCCAGCAAGGAGGGTTGACACGTGACTCCCGAAGGCACTCCGACCGCTCGTCGCCAGCGCCTCGGAACCGAGCTCCGGCGTCTGAGAGAGAGCACAGGGCTCTCTGCCACCCAAAGGGCGCGCCTACTCGGCGTCAGCCAAGCCCAGTTCAGCAACATCGAAGCTAGCCGCTTCGGAGTCAGCCCCGAGCGTCTGCATGCCATGGCCCGAAACTACCGTTGCTCGGACCACGTCTACATCAGGGATCGTCCTGGAGTTCTCCCGTACGGACATCGAGCATCGGGTCAGCCACCGCCTTCGACATCAGGCGGTCCTCAACCGCCCTTCTCCACCGCCCTACCAAGCTGTCATTCATGAAGCAGCTCTCCGCGTTCCCGTCGGCGGTCCGCGTGTGGCCAAGGCCCAGCTTCATCACCTGGTGGAGCAGAGCAAGCGCGAGCACATCACGATCGAGGTGATCCCGTTCCGAATCGGCGCCTATCCCGGCTCCGGTCAGACGGTCCTGTACGTGCAGATTTCCGCGCCCCGGCTCGACACTGTGGACCCCGAAGCCGAGTTGGAGGTATACCGGCTCCTGCTGGACCGCATGGAAGCAGTCGCGCTCTCTGTCGGAGTCCAGGGACTTCGTCATCGACCTGGCCAACGAACCGTGAAGGAATCCTGCATGCCCTCTCACCAGTGGCAGAAATCCTCGTACTGCGCTCAAGGCAACTCCTGCATACACATCGCCGCCGACCGAGGATCAATCGCCCTCACCGAGAGCGGCGACCCCAGCGGCGCGATACTCCGGACCAGCCCGCACGCCTGGGCAGCCCTCATCCGCACCGTCAAAGAGACCCACGGCCGTGGGTGAACCGCCGGCGGACCTCACCTGGACCCGCGCCGCCCCCGAGAACGCGCAGGGCCCCGGGCCCTGGATCGAGATCGCGTTCGGCCCCGGAGAGCTCGTACACCTCCGTGAGACCGGCGACCCCGGCACGGTGGTGACCACCACCGTGGAGAAGTGGGAGGCGTTCGCCAAGGGCGTCGTGGCCGGCGAATTCGACCACTTCGCCGAGATCGACGCCGGCTGACCTACCCCACCGGTTCGACGACAGGGCAACTCGCTCCGTGCGGCGGGACCGTCAGCGAGATCAGATAGGCGTCGACCGTCTCCCCGGTCGTTCCGGCCGCCTGCGTCGCCTCCGGCTCGCTCTCCGCCAGCCCGCGCAGGAAGGTGCCCAGCCGCCTCCACACGGAGTCGTACAGCCGCTTCACCACCACGACGTTAACCTCGCCGTTTCACTTGGGTACGCCTGGCTTGGGGGGGGAAACGCGAAAGTGCCTTCCTGACCTGGGACGATGAACCTTGCTGAGGGGTTCTGTCGGTCCAGGCGGAGGGCACTTTCTACGTGCAGGGTATCGGGTTGCGTCCCAGGGTCCATGTCAGTGCCGATGGTTCGGGGGTGGTCGGGCATGCCGGGGCACGGTTGCTGGCGGATCTCGCTGATGCCACCGGGCTGACCGCCGCGTACTCCGCCGCTCTCAGGCCGCTTCGGCCGCGCGGGACCGGGCATGATCCGGGCCGGGTCGCCACGGACCTTGCGGTGATGCTCGCCGACGGTGGTGAGGCGATCGCGGATCTGGCCGTGCTGCGGGACCAGGCAGGGGTGTTCGGCCCGGTCGCCTCCACGCCCACGGCTTGGCGGTTGCTCGCCGACACCGACGAGGCTGTACTCGCCTCGCTGCGGACGGCCCGCGGTTCGGCCCGGGAAGTCGCCTGGATGCAGGCCGCCGAGACCGGCGAGGGCATACCTGCTGCTCGGGCCGGCGGACGAGAACTTCCCGGCCTGGTTCTGGACCTCGACGCCACGCTGGTGACCTGCCACTCCGATAAGGAACAGGCCGCACCCACCTACAAGGGCGGCTTCGGCTTCCACCCGCTGCTGTGTTTCCTCGCGAACACCGGCGAGGCCGTATCGGGGCGGCTGCGGCCCGGGAACTCCGGAGCCAACACTGCCGCCGATCACATCACGGTGCTCGACCAGGCGCTCGCGCAAATCCCCGACGCTCACCGGCACGGCACCGACATCCTCATCCGCGCCGACAGTGCCGGATCCGCGAAAGCCTTCCTCGCTCACGTCCGCGACCTGCGGAAACGAGGAATCCGTACCTTCTATTCAGTCGGATA